>JBBSME010000049.1:0-19823 GCA_038233335.1 Acidimicrobiales bacterium
CCTCCTCGGCCGGCACAGCCGCGGGCGACAGCATCACACCCAGGGCGCCCGCCGAGAGGAGCTCCGCGTGGTAGTCGGCTGGCAGGCCCACGTAGTCCTCGTTGGTCGAGGAGATCCGGGCCTCAGGCAACGGCCGCCCGGTGACCGCCACCAGCGGCCGCACCGGGCTCACAGGCGCTCGAAGCCGCGGAGCAGCTCCCAGTCGGTGACGGTGCGGTTGGCGGCGGCCCACTCCTGGCGGGCGGTGTTGAGCAGGTGGTGGTGGACCTCGGGGCCGAAGGCGGCCTTGGCCACCTCCGAGCCCTCGAACAGCTCGACCGCCTCGACCAGGGTCGACGGGATGCGCTCCACGTCGGTGGCCTCGTAGGCGTTGCCCACAAAGGCCGGGCCGGGGTCGATCTCGTTCTCCAGGCCGTAGAGGCCGGCGGCCACGATCCCGGCGTAGGCCAGGTACGGGTTCACATCCGCGCCGGGGATGCGGGACTCCACTCGACGGTGGGCCCCGTGGCCCACGATCCGCAGGCCACAGGTGCGGTTGTCGTCGCCCCAGGCGATGGCGGTGGGCGCCCACGAGTCGGGCTGGAACCGCTTGTAGGAGTTCACCGTGGGGGCAAACAGCCAGGTCAGCTCCCTCGACGCGGCCTGGATGCCCCCCAGCCAGTGGCGCACCGTGGGCGACAGGTCCTTCGGGTCACCGTCGGTCACCGCCAGCGAGGTCTCGCCGTCGTCGGCCCACACCGAGGAGTGGATGTGGCACGACGAGCCCACGTCGTCCATCGACCACTTGGCCATGAAGGTCAGGGAGCGGTCGTTGGCGGCCGCGATCTCCTTGGCCCCGTTCTTGTAGACGGCGTGGCGGTCGGCCATCTCGAGAGCCTCGGCGTAGACCAGGTTGATCTCGTGCTGGCCGTGGCCGGCCTCGCCCTTGGAGAACTCCACCGGCACCGCGGCCGCCTCCATGCCGTTGCGGATCTGACGGATCAGGTACTCGTCCCGGGTCGTCTGGAGGATGTGGTAGTCCTCGATCCAGTCCGAGTGAGGGGTCAGGCCCTTGTAGCCGGCGGCCTTGGCCTCCTCGTAGGTGTCCTTGAACAGGAAGAACTCGAGCTCGGCGCCGACCTTCACCGTCAGGCCCCGTTCGGCGGCCCGGGCCAGCTGGCGGCGGAGGATCTGTCGGGGCGACACCTCGATGGGCTCGGTGGAGCCCTCGACCACCAGGTCGCACAGCACCAGCGCGGTGCGGGGGATCCAGGGGCCCAGTCGCAGGGTGGCCAGGTCGGGCATGGCCGACATGTCGCCGTAGCCGGCGTCCCAGCTGGCGAAGGTGTACCCGGGCTGGGGGTCCATGTCGACGTCGACGGCCAGCAGGTAGTCGCAGACCTCGATGGTGCCTTCCATGACGTTGTCGAAGAAGTAGCGGGCCATGACCCGCTTCCCCATGAGCCGACCCTGCATGTCGGGGAAGCACACCAGCACGGTGTCGACCTCCCCGTTGGCGATGAGCTCGCGCAGGTCGGACGGTTGGAGGATCCCTGGCGCTGGCATGGTGCTCAGCCTCTCACTCGGGGGTCGTGTAGGCGGCGGTGATGCCGCCGTCGATCAGCAGGGACTGGCCGGTCATGAACGACGACTCGTCCGAGGCCAGGAAGATCGCGCCCTGGACCATCTCTGGAGCAGTGCCGAAGCGGCCCATCGGGATGTGGATCAGACGGCGCTGACGGCGCGCCTCGTCCTCCATGTACTTGGCCAGTAGCGGGGTGAGCACCGGGCCCGGGCACAGGGCGTTGACCCGGATGCCCTCCCGGGCGTACTGCACCGCCATCTCCCGGGTCATGGCCAGGACCGCCCCCTTGGAGGTGGTGTAGGCCAGCTGCGGGGTGGCCGCGCCGAGGTGGGCCACGAAGCTGGCCACGTTGACGATCGAGCCGCCGCCCGAGTCGAGCATGGCCGGGATCCCGGCCCGGCAGCAGTGCCACATCCCGGTGACGTTCACCGCCATCGTCTTCTCCCACGTGGCCTCGGGCGTGGTCGTGGGACCATCGTCGTCGGCCAGGCTCACCCCGGCGTTGTTGTAGAGCACGTCGAGGCCGCCGAAGGCCTCCACCGTCGTCGCGACGGCGGCGTCGATGGCATCGGAGTCGGTGACGTCGGCCACCAGCGAGATGACCTCGCCACCCGCGGCGTTGGCGGCCTCGGCGATGTCATCGCACCCGAAGACGTCCATGGCCGCGATCCGCGCCCCCTCGGCCGCGAACATCTCCACCGCGACCCGGCCCATGCCGCCGCCTGCGCCCGTGATGAGGGCGACCTTCCCGTCCAACCGACCCATGGGTCCCTCCTCGTCCGTCCACGGCCCCGATCGGTCGACCGGGGCCGGGCCGTATGATGCCGCGTCCCGCCCCCGGCTCTGGACACCCGGCCGGTGCGGGCGGCCACCGCGCCGAGCCGACCACCTCCGACACCCTCCAGGAGCCTCGATGCCTGCCACCTCTTCCCGCCCCGAGCTGCTGGTGGTAGCGGGCGAACGTCGGGCCGCAGCCGACGGGGCCACCACCACCGTCCTGGCCCCCGCCACCGGCGAACCCCGCGCCGAGGTGGCCAAGGCCGGTCCCGCGGACGTGGAGACGGCGCTGGCCGCGGCCGACGCGGCCTTCGACGACGGACGGGGGCCGTGGCCGTCGACCAGCGCCACCGAGCGGGGCCGGGTGCTGGGCCGGGTGGCCGAGCTGATCCGGAGCCGGGCCGACGACCTGGCCGAGACCGAGGCCGTCGGCGCCGGGCACCCGATCGGCGACGCCCGCTGGGAGGTCGAGGCCGCGGCCCGCACCTTCGAGTACTACGCCGGAGCGGCCAACAAGCACCTCGGCACGACCATCCCGATCATGGACCCGGGCCTGGCCCTCACGCTGCGCGAGCCGGTCGGGGTCTGCGCGCTGATCGTCCCCTGGAACTTCCCGCTCCTGATCGCCAGCTGGAAGGTGGCCCCGGCGCTGGCGTGCGGCAACCCCATCATCTTGAAGCCGGCCTCGCTGACGCCCCTGACCGCGCTGGCCCTGGGCGACATCCTGGTGGAGGCCGGGGTCCCGCCCGGCGCCGTCCACGTCCTGGCCGGACCGGGCGCCGTCCTGGGCGACCTGCTGGTCGGCGACCCCCGGGTGGCCAAGGTCGGCTTCACCGGGGAGACCGCCACCGGGGCCCACATCCTCCGCCAGGGCTCCGACACGATCACGCGGGTCAGTCTCGAGCTGGGCGGGAAGTCGGCCTCGATCGTCTTCGCCGACGCCGACGTCGAGCGGGCGGCCAAGGCCTCGCCCTCCTCGGTCTTCGCCAAAGCCGGCCAGGACTGCTGCGCCCGCAGTCGGATCCTGGTCGAGCGCCCGGCCTACGACGCCTTCGTGGCCGCCCTCGCCGACGCCACCCGCGCCCTGGTCGTGGGCCCGCCTCTCGACCCCGAGACGGAGATGGGCCCCATGATCTCCGCCGGCCAACGCCAGACCGCCCTCCACTACCTGTCCATCGGGGCCGACGAGGGCACCGAGCTGGTGTGCGGCGGTGAGGTGCCCGACGGACCCGGCTTCTACCTCTCCCCCGCCGTGCTCGCCGGTGCCCGCAACTCCATGCGCGTCGCCCGCGAAGAGATCTTCGGACCGGTGGCGGCGGTGATCCCCTTCGACGACGAGGACGAGGCCATCGCCATGGCCCACGACAACGACTACGGGCTCAGCGGCTCGCTGTGGACGGGGTCGGCCACCCGGGCCATCCGCGTGGCCCGTCGGCTGCGGACGGGCTCGCTGTCGGTGAACTCACACTCCTCGGTGCGGGTCGAGACCCCGTTCGGCGGCATGAAGCGCTCCGGCCTCGGCCGCGAGCTCGGTCTCGCCGCCATGGACACCTACTCCGAGCTCCGCACCGTCTTCTTCAGCGAGTAGTCGTCCTCACTCGCTCGCTGCGCTCGCTCCGTTCCGACGAGTTGTTCGTGCTCGCTGCGCTCGCCTGAGTGATCCCAGCTGGTGACGGACTCGTACCGGCTGCCACGGTGTCGGCGTCACGCACCTTCCGGCCGCCGCCCCGCCAGTGATCAATCGACCTCGATGCTTGACCAATCTGGGTCGAGCTGGTGGAGGAACTGGGCGCAGCGGGCCTCTTCGTCGATCTCGCCGATGGCGGCGGCGGCCCGCTCGAGGCCGTGGAGGGCGCGGAGGAACCCCCGGTTGGACTCGTACTGCCAGCGCACGTAGCCCGTGCCCCGCCAGCCGCTCTGACGGAGCCGGTCGAGGCCCCGGTGGTAGCCGACCCGGAACGCGGCGTAGGCCTCGACGTCGTCGCGGGCCAGCTGGCCGAGGCGGGCCCAGCCGTCGAGGAAGAGCGGATGGGCCGCCACCACCGCGCTCACCGCGTCCCGGCGCGCGTCCTCCGAACCGGCCAAGGCCTGTTCGAGCGCCTGGAGGACCTCGGCCGGCTCCGGCTCGATGATCGTCTCGGGCGGTCCCGATGGGCTCAGGGAGATCGGCTGGTCAGACATGGAGGCACCCTACGGCGGCCCCACCCCGGTGTCAGGGAGGGCGGTGACGGTGTGTCCCGACTCCATCGGCCACCCTCCGACCACATCCATGGGCCCGACGACCCATTCCCCACCCACCGTGCACGACGACCCGGTCCGCAGCCGGACGGTGGTCGTCATCCCCTCAGCGGGGCACCTCGGTCCAGGGCTGCTCCTTGTCGACCCGCACGCACCGGGGAGCCCCAGGACCCGCTCGCCCAGGATGTTCTTCATGATCTCGGTGGTCCCGCCCTCGATGGTGTTGGCCCGACAGCGCAGGAAGGGGCGACGTGCTCGACGGGGGGTGATCGGCCAGGAGCTGCTCGGCCGCAGCTCGGACCTTCTCCTCGTCAGCGTCGCGGGGGGTGTCGGTGGGACGGGTGGCCACATCGGTCATGGTCCGAGCGTACTTGACCAGGCGGTCAAGTGGGGAGGGCCCGTCAGTTGAGGCGGGCCCTCCAGCGGGTCGCCCGGTCGCGCAGGGCACCGGGGTCAGCCCCGGCGCCACCGGCATCGGCCAGCTCCTCCATGGTGACCGCGGCCCGGTCGAAGGCCCCGCTCCTCGCCAGGGCCGAGGCCAGGGCGGCCTGCTCCCCCACCCCCACCCCCGGGACCAGGCTGCGCAGCCCCAGGGCCACGGCCTCGCACCGGTGGTTGCGGTCGGCTCGATACCGGTTGGCCAGGTTGGCCAGGATGCGAGCCACCACCTGGCGGCCGTCGACCGGTGCGAGGAACGACGGGTCCCAGCTGGCCGACGAGCCGTGGATGCGGGCGAAGAGGCCCCGAGCCTCGTCCTGGGAGAGGCCGCTGCGCCCGTGGAACGGGTCGGCCAGGACACGGGGACCGCCGACCGACGTCACCAGCACGTGGCCGGGCATGCCGACCACCGCGGCTGGTGCCCCGACCCGCCGGGCCACCTCGACGGTGACCACGGAGAGGAGGATGGGCAGGCCCCGGCGTCGCTGGAGGACCGAGGGCAGCATCGAGCCGTCGGGGGTGGCGTAGTCGGACGGGTCGCCGCCCCACCCGGAGGCGGCGAGGTGGGTCACCACCGCGGCGACGGTGGGGGCAGGAACTCCGGTCGCCAGCGCGTCGAGCTCGGCCCGCACCGCGGTGAGGTCGGTGCCGTCGGCGTCGGCGCCGACGCGGAAGTGCGCCGCCACCAGCGCGCAGGCCTCGTCCAGGCCCTGATCTGCCTCGGCCCGGCGGAGGCTGGCCGCAAAGCGAGCAGTGAGGTCCGACGGGTGGGACGGGTCGAGCGGGAGGTCGCGGTCACGGGACACGGCCTGGGGAGTCTGCCCCGTCGACGGGCCTTTCGCCGCGGCCCCGGCGTCACCGTCGAGAGCCGCCACTACTGTCGGCCGGCGTGGGAAGCACCTGGCCGGTCCTCGACCACCCCGGGCCGCTGGCCTTCGCCCACCGCGGGGCGCACCGCCCGGAGGGTGCGGGCGAGAACACCCTGGCCGCCTTCGCGGCGGCGGTGGACCTCGGCTACCGCTACGTCGAGACCGACGTGCACCTGACCGCGGACGGCGTGGTCGTCGCCTTCCACGACGACCACCTCGACCGGGTCACCGACATGACCGGAGCCCTGGCCGACCTGCCCTGGTCTGAGGTGCGCGAGGCGCGGATCGGCGCCGACGGCGACCCCGTGCCTCGACTGGACGAGATCCTCGAGCGCTGGCCCGACGTGCGGGTCAACATCGACCCCAAGCACGATCGGGTGGTCGCACCGCTGGCCGACCTCCTGGCCCGTACCGGTTCCGTCCGGCGGGTCTGTTGCGGCTCGTTCTCTGACGAGCGGCTGGCCACCCTCCGGTCGAGACTGGGGCCCGACCTCTGCACCTCGCTCGGGCCGCGGGCCATCGCTCGCCTGGCGGCCAGCACCCTGGGGGCTCCCGGCGGGGTGGCGGCCGGCGCCTGCGTCCAGGTCCCGACCGAGGTACGGGGTCGCCGGTTGGTGACCCCCCGCTTCGTCCGCACCGCCCACGCCCTCGACCTCCAGGTCCACGTCTGGACCATCGACGACCCCCAGGAGATGCACGACCTCCTGGACATGGGCGTGGACGGCCTCATGACCGACCGCAGCGCGCTGCTCCGGGAGGTGCTGGTGTCGCGGGGCGAGTGGGTCTGAGGCGCACGGCCTGAGGCCCTGGGAACCGGAAGGGGCGACCGTCCGCGTGGCCACGGCCGCGCCAGTGGTGTCTGCGCGGGGCGGGCGGCGGCCCGGGCGCAGGACGCTCAGCTGCGGCGGCGGACCCGGATCTTCACCGCGGTCTGGTGGAGGTCGAAGGCGTCGCGCAGGGCCCGCTCCAGGTAGCGCAGGTAGGTGGGGGCCAGGTCCTTGTTGGTGAAGAGGGTGAAGGTCGGGGGGTCGGTGGCACCCTGGGTCGCGTACAGGACCCGGGCCCCGTGGGGGGCCGGGGTGGCGGCCTGCGCCGCACCGATGACCTCGTTCACCCGGCGGGTGGGCACGCGGCGGCGGTACTGGGCGATGGTGCCCGACAGCGTGGGGAGGAGGCGGTCGACGCCCTTGCCGCTCAGGGCGCTGATCCGCAGCACCGGGGCCTCGCCGATGAAGCCCATGCGTCGGACCAGGTCCTCGCTCACCGTGGTGCGGGCCTCGGCATCGACCCGCTCCCACTTGTTCAGCAGCACGACCACGGGACAGCCGGCCGCATCGATCCGCTCGGCCAGGCGCTGGTCCTGGTGGGTGATGCCCTCGGTGGCGTCGATGACCAGGAGGGCCACGTCCGCGGTGTCGACCGACTGGAGCGCCCGGACCAGCGAGGAGTACTCCGCCCCCTCGCTCGTCTTGGCCTTCCGCCGCATCCCCGCCGTGTCGATGAAGCGGATGGGCCCGCTGTCGGTCGCCACCACCGTGTCGACCGAGTCGCGGGTGGTGCCGGCCCGGTCATGGACGACGGCCCGCTCCTCGCCGATGAGGCGGTTGAACAGGGTCGACTTGCCGACGTTCGGGCGACCGACGATGGCCACGCCGACCGCGCCGTCGTCGGGGTCAGGGGCGAGGGCCTCGCCCGGCTCGGCCTCGGCGGGGGCCTCCGGGAGGGCGTCCACCACCGCGTCGAGGAGGTCGCCGGTGCCCCGGCCGTGGAGGGCACTGACCGGGTGGGGGTCGCCCAGGCCGAGCCGGAGGAGGTCCCACACCAGGTGGTCCCGGCTCGAGCCGTCGACCTTGTTGGCCACGACCAGGACAGGGGCCGACGCCCCCCGCAGGACGCGAGCGACCCGGTCGTCGTCCTCGGTCGCCCCGGTGGTGGCGTCCACCACCAACAAGATGACGTCCGCGGCGGCGATGGCGGCCTCGCTCTGGCGGCTGACCTTCTCGTCGAGGTCGGAGCCCTGGGCCATCCACCCGCCGGTGTCGACCAGGGTGAAGGAGCGACCGTTCCAGTCGGCCTCGACCTCCTTGCGGTCACGGGTGACGCCGGGGTGCTCCTCGACGATGGCCTCACGGCGGCCGATGATGCGGTTGACCAGCGTGGACTTCCCCACGTTGGGCCGGCCGATGATCGCCACGACCGGCAGCCCCGGTCGAGGGGCCACCTCGGCCCGGGCCTTGGCCGCGGCGGCCGGGCTGAGCGGCTTGCGCTCGGCGGCGGTCGGCCGCCGATCGGCGTCGTCGTCCGGGATCATGCCGCCACCGGGGCGCGGAGGGCCCGCTGCAGGGCCAGGCCGTCGGTGGGGATGACCTCGACCGGCCGGGGGAGCTCCTCGGGTGAGGTCCCGTCGAGGAAGCGGCCGCCGGACAGGCAGACGTCGGGCAGCAGGTAGCGGTGCCCCTCGGGCTCGCGGGCCAGCACCCGGGCCAGGTCCTCGCCGACCATCAGACCGGCCACGCCCACGTTGCCGCCGAAGTACTGGTTGTCGACCGTCACCACCCGGACCTGGTCGAGGGCGGCCACCAGGGGGTGGAGGACCTGGGCGCCGTAGGGGCCGGTGAGGATGGCGACCGGGGCGTCGGGTCGAGCCCGCAGCCGGACGGCCACCGGGGGGACCGACGCCGGCTCCGGCTCGACCGTCCGCGTGGCTCGGTAGCCGTCGGCCGGGGCCGCGAAGTCACCGGCCGCCTCGTAGCGGGTGGCCCGTCCGGTCTCGGCCGCGTCGGCCCAGGCGAAGAAGCCGGCCTTGACCCCGACCCCCTCCTCCTGCTCGATCGGACTGCTCGCCGCCACCGCGGGTGCGGAGGCGAACTCGGCCTCGAAGGTGCGGGCCATCCCCACCCCGTCCTCGTGCATGGCGAAGCCCTCGTAGGCCTCCGGCGGCGGGAAGGGTCGTTCAGCCAGGAGGTAGTACTCGTCGGCGGCGAAGACCAGCCGACGGCCCAGCACCCGCAGGAACCGCTCCTGGGCCGCGTGGACGCTGTCGACCACGGCCGCGGCCTCGTCGCTCGTGGTGGGGCGCATGCGGGGTTCGGGGTTGTGCCGGCTGACGCCCAGGGGGACCACGCACACCGACGCCAGCTCGGGGAACTGGTCGAGCACCCCGACCAGGGTGTCGTCGAGCACCGCGCCGTCGTTGACCCCGGGGCAGCACACGACCTGTCCGTGGACCTCAACGCCGTGGTCGAGCAGGGCCCGGAGCCAGCGCAGGCTGGTGGCGCCCCGACGGTTGCGGAGCATCTCGGTGCGGACCGTCGGATCGGTGGCGTGGATGCTGACGTTGAGGGGACTGATCCCCTCGGTCACCACCCGCTCCAGGTCGGCCTCGGTGAACCGGGTCAGGGTGGTGAAGTTCCCGTAGAGGAAGCTCAGGCGGTAGTCGTCGTCCTTGAGGTACAAGCTCTTCCGCAGCCCCGGGGGCAGCTGGTAGATGAAGCAGAACTCGCAGTGGTTGTCGCAGGTGCGGACCTGGTCGAACAGCGAAGAGTGGACCTCGATGCCCAGGGGCTCCCCGGCGGTCTTGGCCACCTCGAGGGTGAGCTCGAGGCCGCCCCGGCGCAGGTCGAGCACCGGGTCGGGCTCGTCGGTGAGCCAGCGCCACTCGATCACGTCGCGGGGCGACTCGCCGTCGACGGCCAGCACCTCGTCGTCGACCGCGATCCCCGCCCGGTGGGCAGGGGATCCAGGGACGAGGGCGACGACGCGGGGGACGGACATGACCGGTCGAGTGTACGGGCCGGCCTCCCCCACCCCGTTGCCCAGTCCCCCATCCGAACCGGAGACCAGACGAACACCCCCCGGTGCACGAATGGTCGCCACTTCGACGAGAGGGCCGAACTGGAGACAAACGCGCTGTCCCAGCAATGCGAATGGACGCCACTTCGGGGAGCGGGCGCCGGTACGGTGCGGCGCCGTGGCCGACATCGAGATCCGCTCCCTCGACCCGAGCGGCGTCGAGGCCATGTTCGACCTCAACGTGCATGCCTTCGGCGGGCCGCGGCGCAGCTTCGACGCCGATGCCCTGGTGGTGCCACCCGAGGACAGCGTGGCCGCCTACCTGGGCAACCGCCTGGTGGGCAACGTCGCCGTGATCCACATGGAGCAGTGGTTCGGCGGTCGGTCGGTCCCCTGCGGCGGGGTGGCCGGGGTGACGGTGGCCCCCGACCAGCGGGGACGGGGCCTGGCCCGGGCCATGCTCGACGAGGCCACCCTCCGCATGGAAGCGAAGGGTGAGGCGATCAGCTCCCTCTACCCGACCACGGCATCGCTGTACCGCAGCCTGGGCTGGGAGGTCGCCGGGGGCTGGACCCGGACCGTGATCTCCGCCGCCGACCTACCGGCCCCCAGCGGCACCCTGAAGTGGGAGCCGGTGGCCCACACCGAGCCCGACCTGGCTGCCCTGTACGAGGCCTGTGCCGAGGGACGGGACGGGTGGATCGTGCCTCCGCGTCGCTGGTGGCACGCCCAGGGCCGTCGCCGCGAGATCGGGACCCGACCGATCTGGTCGTGGATCGGGCGGCGAGAGGGGCGGCCGGTGGCCGCGGCCGTGTACCACCACACCGAGTCCGAGCGAGCCATGTTCGATGTCGAGGTCGACCTGGTGGTCGGGTCCGACGGTCCCGCCCTGAGCGACGCCCTGGCCTTCGTCGGGGCCAGCGGCACCACCGTCGACCGGGTCCGCACCTCGCTGCCCCCGACGGTCCTGCGCACCCACCTGGCCGAGCCGTCCCGCACCCGCAGCGTCGAGGACTGGCCCTGGATGCTGCGCCTGGTCGACCCCTCGGCGGCCATCGCGGCCCGAGGCTGGCCCGCGGGCCTGACCCTGACGGTGGAGCTGTCTGTGGTGCCTCCCACCCACCGCCCCGACCCGGTCGCGGCCGAGCACTGGGTGCTCGAGGTCGCCGGGGGGACGGCGGTCCTCTCTCCCGGCGGCGCCCACAACGTCACCATCGCCGCGACCGACCGGGCCCGCCTGTACGCGGGGGCCGTCGATCCCGGGGCGCTGGCCGCCGCCGGTCGGCTCACCGGGGCCGACGTCGACACGGTCTCGGGCCTGCGGGCCGCCCTCGCCGGCGACCCGTCCTCACCGTTCTTCTTCTGACCTACGGGATTCCTCCAGTCACCCCGCCGCTTCTCGCGCGGTCAGGCCGCAGAAGTGCGGCCCCACCGCGCCAGAACGACGGGCCCCGTCAGGCTCACCGCTTCTCGCGCGGTCAGGCCGCAGGAATGCGGGCCCACCGCGCGTGACGGGCGTGGCCGCGGGCGCGGGGCCCTCGTCGACGGTCGATAGGCTCGGGTCGATGGACGTGGACCGGGTGCTGCTGGCCGAGCCGCGGGGCTTCTGTGCCGGCGTGGAGATGGCGATCAAGGCCCTGGCCTGGATGGTCCGGGCCTTCGAGCCGCCGGTGTACTGCTACCACGAGATCGTCCACAACAAGCTGGTCGTCGACCGGTTCCGGGCCCAGGGCGTGGTGTTCGTCGACGACATCGACGAGGTCCCGGCCGGGCGACCGGTCATGCTCTCGGCCCACGGCTCGGCCCCCGAGGTGGTCGAGGCGGCCCGGGCCAGCGGCGGCTACGTCGTCGACGCGGTCTGCCCCCTGGTCACCAAGGTCCACCACGAGGTCAAGGTCCGAGCGGGCAAGGGCTTCCAGATCGTGTACGTCGGCCACGAGGGCCACGAGGAGGCGGTCGGCACCATGGCCGTCGCCCCCGACTCCATCCACCGGGTCGAGTCCCTGGAGGAGGTCGATGCCCTGCCGGAGTTCGACCAGCCGGTCGCCATGTTGGCCCAGACGACCCTGAGCCACCGGGACTGGACCGGCCTGCGCGACGCCGCGGTCGAGCGCTACCCCGAGATGTGGGTCCCCGGTCGCAGCGACCTGTGCTTCGCCACCACCAACCGCCAGTCGGCGCTGCTGGAGATGGCGGCCCGGTGCGATGCCATCGTGGTGATCGGTTCGTCCAACTCCTCCAACACCATGGCCCTGGCCAAGCTGGCCGAGGAGGCCGGCTGCCCCCGGGTCTTCCGGATCAACACCGCGGCCGAGCTCCCGAAGGACCTCGAGGGCACCGTCGGCGTCACTGCCGGAGCATCGGCCTACGAGGAGCTGATCGAGCAGGTCGTGGCCCACGTGGGCTTCACCATGGACGAGGCCGAGCCGGTGCGCGTCACCGAGGAGGACGAGTACTTCCCGCCGCCCCGCAACCTGCGGGACCTGGTGGCCGCGATCGACGTGGTCGCCACCCTCACCCTGGGCGGCTCGCTCCCCGACCGGCCCCCCGCCGACGACCGCTCACTCCCCGCCAGCGACGTCCTCGCCACCCTGTAGCGAGGCTTCGTCGGAACGGAGCGAAGCGAGTGAGGGCGAAGATCTAGTTGGGCGTGCCCGCTCGGGCCTGGGCCTCGTCGAAGAGGGCCTGGACCCGATCGTGGAGCGCGGCTGTCTGGGTGCGCACCGCGGCCCGCTTCGCCTTGGCCCCGTCGACCTGGGGGATCTCGAGGGGCGCACCGATGATCACGACCACCTTGGTGGGTCGGATGAGCTTGGCGCCTTTGGGCATGGCCCGCTCCGAGCCGCCGATCCCGACCGGGACGATGGGCACGCCGGCGCGGGACTGCACGTAGGCCGGTCCGTCGAACAGGGTCTGCACCTTCGGCCCGAGCTGACGGGTCCCCTCGGGGAACATCACCAGTGGCTCCCCGGTCTCGATGACGGTCTGGCAGGCTCGCAAGGCCTCGCGGTCAGCGGTGCCACGGGCGACAGGGATGGCGCCCAGAGCAGACCAGAGGCGGCCGAACCCGGGCGTCCAGAGCGTGTCCTTGGCCAGGAAGCGCTGCCGTCGCCGGGCGCACCCGGCGGCCAGCAGGAAGTCGATGTTGGACCGGTGCACCGGGGCCAGGATGAAGGGCCGGTCGGCAGGGACCTGCTCGAGGCCGACGTACTCGACCCGCAGCCAGAACCGGGCGAAGCCGATCAGCGCGGCCCGGATGAACCCGTAGAGCCATCGCTCTCGCCGGGTCGGCGGTTCGAGGTGGATGGTCACGCCGCTGCGCCGCTCGGCCCGCCGCAGCTCAGCGCGCGCCGCCTCCTCGGTTCTCGCCGCCCTCTCGGCGCTCACGACGGGACCTTGGCCGCCAGGGCCTCGACCACCTCGTCGACGCTCAGGTCGCTGGTGTCGACCACCAGAGCACCCTCGGCCTCGGCGAGGGGGGAGGCCTCTCGGCCCTGGTCGAGGGCATCGCGCCGGGCCAGGTCGGAGGCGACCGCCTCGTAGGAGAGGTCAGCCACCTCCTGGGAGCGGCGCTGGGCCCGCACCTCGGGCCGGGCGGTCAGGTACACCTTGAGGTCGGCATCGGGGAACACCACGGTGCCGATGTCGCGACCCTCGAGGACGCCCCCGGCGCGCTCGGCGGCCCACTCCCGCTGGCGGCGGACCAGCTCGGTGCGGACGTCGGGGTTGGCCGCGACCAGCGACACGGCGCGAGTCACCTCGGGGCCGCGGATCTCGATGGTGGCGTCGACGCCATCCACGGTGACCACGCCGTCGGCCACCTCCATCGCGATGTCGCCCACGATGCGGGCCACGTCGCCGTGGTCGCTCGGGTCGAGGCCGCGACGCAGGGCCGAGAAGGCGACACCCCGGTACATGGCCCCGGTGTCGAGGTACTCCAGGCCCAGCCGGGTGGCCAGCTTCTTGGCGATGGTGGACTTCCCGGACCCGGCCGGTCCGTCGATGGCGATGACCCTCACGGCGCTGAACCTAGCGTCCGCACCGGAGCCGGGGATCAGCCGCGGAGGAGGTCGAGGACGGCGAAGAAGTCAGGAAAGGTCTTGGCCACGCAGCCGGGGTCGCGGACCTCGATCCCCGGGATGACCAGGCCGAGGAGGGCGAAGGACATGGCCATGCGGTGGTCGTCGTAGGTGTCGATGGTGGCGCCGTGCGGACCGGCGCCGCCGGGGCGGACCACGAACCCGTCGTCGGCCTCCTCGGCAAAGACGCCGCAGCGCTGCAGCTCGGCCACCGGGGCGGCGATGCGGTCGGTCTCCTTGCCCCGGATGAAGCCCACCCCGATGACCTCCACCGCCTCCTCCGCCAGCGCGGCAAGGACCGCGACCGTCGGGGCCATGTCGCTGAAGGCAGTCAGGTCGAAGGTGCCGCCCCGCAGCCGCACCCGTCCGTCGGGCCCGGGGGCGGGGCCGGTCACCTCGGTGCCCGAGCCGTCGCGCCGTACCGTGGCACCCATGGCCGCCAGCACCTCGACCAGGGCCGCATCAGCCTGCAGGGCGGCCGAGGGCAGGTCCGGCACCCGGACCCGGCCCCCGGTCATGGTCGCGGCGGCGAGGAGGTACCCGGCCGAGGCCGCGTCGGGCTCGACCCGGTAGGTCGTGGCCCGGTAGCCGTCGCTGGCCACCGTGAGGGCCCCGTCCCGCTCGGTCACCTCCACCCCGAACGCACCCATGACCGCCCTGGTCATGTCGACGTAGGGGGCCGACACGAGCCGATCGGTCGTCCGGCGGAGCTCCAGGCCAGCGGTTGCGGCGCCGCCGGCCAGGAGGAGGCCGGAGAGGAACTGGCTGGACGTCGTCCCCGGGACGGCCACCTCGCGTCCCGTCGGCGGACCGGTCACCGTCACCGGCAGGTGCCCGGCGGCCCCGTCCTCCACCACGTCCACCCCGAGGTCGACCAGGGCGGTGAGCAGCTCGGCCATCGGACGGGTCCGCATGGGCCCCGCGGCATCGACGGTGATGGGCTCCCCGGCCAGGGCCGCGACCGGGGTGACGAAGCGCGACGTCGTTCCCGAGAGCCGGGCGAACACCTGGGCCGGTCCCCGGGGCCGGCCCGCCACCCCGGTGACGGTGATCCGGGCCGCCTCGGCGTCCACGTCGATGCCAGCACCGAGGGCCCGCAGGCAGTCGACCATGGCCTCGCTGTCGTCGGAGAGGCCTGCGCCCTCCAGCGTGCTGGTCCCGTCGGCCAGGGCGGCCGCGACGAGCGCCCGGTTGGTGATGCTGCGACCGCCGGGGACCCGGACCTCGACGTCGGGCGGCGCGGTCAGCGGCGCGACGGAGCAGGGATCCGGGAGGTGCCGGGGGTCGGCGGCCACCCGGGGCTCAGCTCGGGAGGTCGTCGCGGAGACCTCTGGCGCCCTCGAGGTACACGTGGTGGAGCTGGTCCCGGGCCCGCTCGGTGGTGAGGTGGATCATCGTCCGGATGCACATGGGCGTGCCGCCCTCGATGCTGAGCTCGCGGGCACAGATGAGGGGCACGTCACCCAGCCCCCGGGCCCGGGCTGCGGTGGCCGGGAAGGTGCTGACCACGTCCTCGGTGGCGGTGAACAGGATGCTGATGAGGTCGTCGTGGTCGACGTCGTTGCGCTCGAGCAGCGCGTCGATGAGGGCCAGCACCCGCTCGCGGATGTGCTCGGGAGTGTCGACGTCGACCGTCGTGGCGCCCCGCAGGGCTCGCACCGCAGGGGCCATGGTCGGCGACTCTACCGACCGTCGCCGCTCGGACGCGCCAGCCGATCAGGGGGTGGGTCCGGCGGCCGCCTCCCGAGCGACGGCCCGCTCCAGGGCCCGGACCTCGTCGGTGGTGAGCGGCCGCCACTCCCCCGGGGCCAGCCCGGGGTCGGTGAGGTCGGCCAGGCGGGTGCGGACCAGGCGACCGACGGGGTGGCCCACCGCCTCGCACATCCGCCGCACCTGGCGGTTGCGCCCCTCGTGGATCACGATGCGCAGCAGGGAGGGCCCCACCTGGCCCACGGTGGCCGGGTGGGTGGGGCCGTCCTCCAGCACGACACCCTGGCGCAGCCTCCGCAGCGCACCTCGGCTGGGCTCACCCTCCACCTCGGCCAGGTACTCCTTCTCGATCCCGAACGAGGGGTGGGTGATGCGATGGGTCAGATCACCGTCGTTGGTGAGGAGCAGCAGACCCTCGGTGTCGAGGTCGAGGCGACCGACGGGGAACACGCGGGGCTCGGCCGGCACCAGGTCGACCACGACGGGACGACCCTGGGGGTCATCCGCGGTGGTCACCACCCCGGCCGGCTTGTTGAGGAGGTAATGCACCAGCCCCGGCCGGATCCCGATGGGCACCTCGTCGACCTCGATCCGAGCCACCTCGGGGTCGACCCGGTCACCGAGGGTCGCCTCGACGCCTTCGATGGTCACCCGGCCGTCGGCGATCAGCTCCTCGCAGGCCCGCCGGCTCCCCAGCCCGGCCCGGGCCAGCACCTTCTGCAGGCGGACCTCGCCCTCAGCGAGCCCCGTCATCGCCACCGTCCGGACCCTCGGGCCTGAGGTGCGCGGTGCCACCCGGGTCATGGTCCACCGGGGGCCCCGGAGCGCCCTCGTCGAAGCTGCCGACCGCGTCCCCGGGGTCGGGCTCGGACGGACCATCGTCGGCGGCGGCGTCGAGGCGCAGGCTGGTCTCGAGCGCCTCCACCACATCAGCCCCCGGGACGAACGCGGCGATGGGCGGGAGGTCGCCGACGGAGTCCACGCCCAACCGCTCGAGGAACAGGGGGGTCGTGCCGTAGATGACGGCCTGACCGGGCCCCTGGTCGCGGGCCACCTCGCCCACCAGCCCGCGGTGCACGAGGGTGCGGACCACCCCGTCAACGTTCACCCCGCGGATGGAGGCGATCTGGGCCCGGGAGAGGGGTTGCTTGTAGGCCACGATGGCCAGGGTCTCGAGGGCCGCGCTCGACAGGCGGGCCGACTGGCCCTCGAGGACGTAGCGCTCGACGTAGGCCGCGGCGTCAGGGTGGCTCTGGAACCGGTACCCCCCCGCCACCCGGGCCAGGACGAAGCCGCGTCCCTCGGCCTCGTAGGACGCGGCCAGGGTGGTGCAGGCCTCCTCCACCCGATCGACCGAGATCTCGAGCAGCTGGGCCAGCATCTGGGGCTCGACCGGGTCGGCCGAGACCATGACGATGGCCTCCAGTGCCTGTCGGGTCTCGCGCGACAGCCCCTCGGGCTCCGCCGGCCCAGGCTCCTCTGGCGGGCGGGCCTCCATCAGCCCTCGTAGTGGCCGATGCCGCTCAGGGCCCCGGCCAGCACGCTCTCACCCTCGGGATCGTCGCCGTGACCGGTCCAGGTGACGGCGATGTCGCCGAAGCGCTCGGCCTGGTCGAGGTCGACCAGGCCCTGCTTGCACAGCTCCAGGACGGCCAGGAAGCGGACGACGACCTCGATGCGGTCGACCAACGAGGCGGTGAGGGCCCGGAAGCCAATGCGTCCGACGCGGGGCAGCTCGTCGATCAGCTCGGCCACCGCATCGGCCACCGAGATGCCGATGGGGGCCAGGTGGTCCAGGTCGACGCGGGGCTCGGGCCGGGGGGCGCTGGCCCGCAGGAACGCAGCCCGGAGGTCCTCGGAGCTGACGCCGTCCATGACGTCGGGGATGAGGTGGAGGAACGCGTCCTCCGGTCCGGCCCGTCGAGGCCACGACCGGGCGGCCACGTCGGCCAGACCGGCCAGCACCCGCGAGGCGTCCTTGAAGGTCTTGCACTCGAGCAGGCGGGCCAGGAGGAGGTCGCGCTCCTCCCAGAGGGCCAGCTCGTCGTCGAGGTCCACGTCGGCGTCGCCGGGCAGCAGCCGCCGGGCCTTGAGCTCGACCAGGGTGGCCGCGATGAGCAGGAACTCGGTGGCCACGTCGAGGTCGAGGTGCTCCATCTTCTCCAGCTCGACCACGTAGGCCTCGACGACCGTGGAGAGCGACACCTCGTACAGCTCGACCTGCTCCCGCAGGATGAGGTGCAGCAGCAGGTCGAACGGGCCGTCGTAGACGGGGGTCTGCACCTGGTAGCTCACGACCCCGAGCATATGACACGCGTGTGGTTTGCGCGCCACCTACCCCCGCCGGCGCCGCCGACGGCCCTGGCCCCGTCGGGTGCGCTCTCGTCCTGCGATCGCCGGGGTCCAGGCCAGCGGGTGCGCGATGGAGGTGAGGACGCTCCTACCATCGCCGCCATGGCCCGCGTGTTCTCCGGCATCAAGCCGACCGGCAACGTCCACCTCGGCAACCTCCTGGGCGCGCTGGTGCAGTGGGTCGACGACCAGCACCGGGCCGACAGCGTCTACTGCGTGGTCGACCTCCACGCCCTGACCGTGCCCCAGGATCCGGCCGAGCTGCGGGGCACCACCCTTGGCCTGGCCCAGATCCTGCTGGGCGTGGGGCTGGACCCCGAGGTGTGCACCCTGTTCGTGCAGAGCCACGTGCCCGAACACACCGAGCTGGCCTGGCTGATGGAGTGCACCGCGTCGTTCGGTGAGCTCAACCGCATGACGCAGTTCAAGGACAAGTCCGGCAAGGAGGGCTTCGTGTCCGGCGGGCTGTTCACCTACCCGGCCCTCATGGCCTCGGACATCCTCCTCTACGACACCGACCAGGTGCCGGTGGGCGACGACCAACGCCAGCACGTCGAGCTGACCCGTGATCTGGCCGAGCGGTTCAACTCCCGCCACGGCCCCACCTTCACGATCCCGATGGCCACCTTCCCGACCGCGGGGGCGCGGGTGATGGACCTGCAGGACCCGTCCTCGAAGATGTCCAAGTCCGAGGACGGAGCGGCCGGCACCATCCTCGTCCTCGACGAGCCCAAGGCCATCGAGAAGAAGATCAAGCGGGCCGTCACCGACACCGAGAGCGAGGTGCGCTACGACGTGGCGGCCAAGCCCGGAGTGTCGAACCTGCTGTCCATCCTGGGCGCGGCCACGGGGCGGTCCCCGGAGACCGCGGCCGAGGGCTACACCCAGTACGGCCCGCTCAAGGCCGACACCGCCGCCGCCGTGCTCGAGCGCCTGGCCCCCATCCAGGCCCGCCACGCCGAGCTGGCCGCCGATCCGGCCGAGACCACCCGCCTCCTCGCCGTCGGCGCCGAGAAGGCCCGCACCCTGGCCGCCGCCACCCTGACCCGAGCCCGGGCCAACATCGGGCTCCTGCCCCCCGGCTGATGGAACAGATCCTGACCGCCCTCCGAGTCCAGCTCGACGAGCTCGACGCGCTGCTCGCTCCCCTCGACGACACCGGATGGGCGCTCCCCTCGGCCTGCGAGGGCTGGGCCATCGCCGATGTCGTGCTCCACCTGGCCCAGACCAACGAGCTGGCCGCGGCCTCGGCCCACGGCGATCTGGAGCGGGTGGCCAAGGGATGGGGCCGCCCCGAGGGGACCACGGTCGACGACATGGCCGCCGCCGCGGTGGACCGCGATCGGCACCTGGGGCCCACCGAGGTCCTTGAGCGGTGGCGACGCAGCGCTGACGCCATGACGTCAGCCCTGGCCGACCGCCAGCCCGGCGATCGGGTGCCGTGGGTCGTGGGCGACATGGCCGCCCGGACCCTGGCCACCACCCGCCTGGCGGAGACCTGGATCCACACCGAGGACGTCGCCGCCGGGCTGGGGATCGGCCTCCCGGGCACCGAGCGGCTCTGGCACATCGCCCGGCTGGTGCACCGGACCATCCCCTACGCCTTCCAGCGAGCCGGCGAGCGCGCACCCAGCACGGTCCACTTCGTCCTCGCCGCCCCGGGGGGCGCCAAGTCGGAGTGGACCTTCGGCGACGACGATGCCCCCACCGTCATCACCGGCCTCGCCCTCGACCTCTGCCGCGTCGCCGGCCAGCGCGCGCCAGCAGACGCCACCGCCCTGGTCGGCACCGGCCCCGACGCAGCCAAGGTCCTGACCCTCATCCGCACCTTCGCCTGACCCAACCAGCCGGCCCTCGATCGGATGGGCATTGCCTGACCCTGACCCGCAGCGAGGGCGCGCTTCCCGAGACGGGCGAGGGCGGGCGCAGCCGCTGGGGGATGCGGGGGTCTCCCCCGCACGAAGCGGATCGGGGGCGAGGCACGAGCCCTCGTCCGCTGGGATC
>JBBSME010000050.1:0-19681 GCA_038233335.1 Acidimicrobiales bacterium
GGGTGCGCCCGATGACCGGGTCGAGCTTCTTCTCGCGGGCCAGCTGGGTGAGGTTGCGCCCGAACTGGTCGAGCACCAGCGAACCGGACCCGGAGGCCTCGCCACTGCCGCCGGCGGTGGCGCCGGCCTTCTCGCCGCTGCCGCTGCTGCCCGTGCTGCCCCCGGGTCCGGAGTAGCCGGAGAGGAGCTGGATGACCTGCTGGCGAACCCGGGACAGGTCGGCGCCCAGCTTCACCAGGACCTGGGCGGCGACGCCCTCACCCTCGCGGATGAGGCCGAGCAGGATGTGCTCGGTACCGATGTAGTTGTGACCCAGCTGGAGCGCCTCGCGGAGGCTCAGCTCGAGGACCTTCTTGGCCCGCGGGGTGAAGGGGATGTGGCCGCTGGGCCACTGGGTGCCCTGGCCGATGATCTCCTCGACCTGCTTGCGCACGGCCTCCAGAGAGATGCCCAGGGACTCCAGGGCCTTGGCCGCGACGCCCTCGCCCTCGTGGATCAGCCCGAGCAGGATGTGCTCGGTGCCGATGTAGTTGTGGTTGAGGAGGCGCGCCTCCTCCTGTGCCAGCACAACGACACGACGTGCCCTGTCGGTGAAGCGTTCGAACACTGGGTTCCTCCCTCGTGGGGCCCGGCTGGCCCATCGCAGGATCCGTGGGGGGAGCCTACCGCCCGCCCCCACCTTCCCGGCCCCCGGGAGGGTGGAGGGGGCGGCGGACCGCTCCCCCATTGTTCCCCCCCGCACCTCCATCGGCCCTGGTCGGGGCCGGACATGGGCCGTTTGGCCCCTCGCGAGCCCGGTGGGTGACCTTCTTCACGCCGCCGCGGGCGTGATCAGAGCTCGACCTCGCGCTCGGTCCACTTCCCGAGGGCCGGTCGCGACCAGGAGGCGAACCCGGCCAGGACGGCCTCCGCGGTGGGAGCCACCACGACCGAGGCCCGGACCTCGGGGCTGAGGAAGCCGTCGGCCACGGCCCGATCGAGCAGCGCGGCGGCCGGCGACCAGAACCCGGCCACGTCGACCAGGCCCACGGGCTTGTCGTGCACCCCGAGCTGGGTCCAGGTCATCGTCTCGAAGACCTCCTCGAAGGTGCCGATGCCTCCGGGGAGGGCGAGGAAGGCGTCGGAGAGGTCGGCCATCCGGGCCTTGCGCTCGTGCATGGACCCGGTCACCTCCAGCGAGGTGATGTGGCGGTTGGCGATCTCGACCCGGTCGAGGAAGTCGGGGATCACCCCGATCACCTCGCCCCCCGCAGCCATGGTCGCGTCGGCCAGGCGACCCATGAGCCCCACCGAGCCCCCGCCGTAGACGACCCCGAGCCCCCGCTGGGCCAAGAGGCGCCCCGTCGCGTCGGCCGCCTCGACGTAGGCCGGGTCGGTCCCCGGGTTCGACCCGCAGAACACGCAGATCCGCCGCAGCTCCATGGCCGCCGATCCTGCCAGGCCACTTCCCGACCCCTCGTACCGGTACGGATCGGTGGGGCCAGGACCCCACGGACACGCGCCACTTCGGCGGTTCGGGGTCGGGACCGGGCCGGGGTGCGATGCTGGGACGGTGCAACGGCAGGCATCGCCCCTGGACCGCGGTGTCCTGGGCGGCCTCGCCGGCTTCCGGGCCGTGGCCTGGGTGTGGATGGCCACGGTGCTGTTCGCGTCGCGGGAGGACCTGAGCCACCCGGCTGCGGCCGCCGCCCTCCTCGGCCTGGCCCTCCTCCTCACCGCGGCGTTGGCCCTCGTAGCCCGGTTCCGACCGGACCTGCTCATCCACCCGGGCGTGATCGCGGTGGAGGTGGGGATGGCCGTGACGCTGCTGGTGGCTGACGGGTGGGTGTACGGCGGCGACCACGGCCAGACCCTCGGCTCAGCCTGGCCCCTGGCTGCTGTGCTCGCCGTCGGCGCAGCGTGGGGGCCCGTCGCCGGCATCGCTGCTGGTGTCGCACTGGGCGTCGGCAAGTGGGGCGGGACCCACCTGGACGACCTGGCGTCCCCGGGGCTGCTCTCGCTGCTGTCGACCACCGTCCTCTACTGCCTGGCCGGCGGCGCCGCCGGTCTGGTGATGGAGCGGCTCCGCCGGTCCGAGGACGAGATCGCCGCGGCCCGCGCCCGTCAGGACATCGCCCGCACCCTCCACGACGGGGTCCTCCAGACCCTGGCGGTCGTGCAGCGGCGCTCGTCGGACCCGGACCTGGCCGAGCTGGCCCGGACCCAGGAGCGGGAGCTGCGCGAGTTCCTCTTCGGCGTCGACCGGGCGCCCGGCGACCTCCTCACCGAGCTGCGCCGCGTGGCGGCTCGCGCCGAGTCCCGCCACGGCATCACCGTGCAGGTCACCGCGGTCGAGGAGCCTGGTGCGGTCGCGTCCGCCACGGTCGCGGCGGTGGCCGGGGCGGTGGGCGAGGCCCTCACCAACGCAGCCAAGCACGGCGACGCCACGCGGGTGATCGTGCTGGTCGACCCGGGCGACGACGGGACCGTGACCGTGTCGGTCAACGACGACGGCGGCGGGTTCGACCCCGGCAGCACCGACGACGGCGCCGGGCTCACCGGCTCGATCCGGGGCCGGATGGCCGAGGTCGGCGGCCAGGTCGAGATCGACTCGGCCCCCGGTCGCGGCGCCGAGGTCCGCCTCCTCCTCCCGAGCTGAGAGCGAGGCCCGTCCCGGCGCCGCCGCACCCCCTTCAGCAGGTGAACACCAGCTCGGCGTCCTTGGTGATGATGTCGCCCGTCGGCTCGCCCTCGTAGCCGCCCACGGTCGCGGTGACGACGTTCTCGTCGCCGCCGGTGTCGGCCTCGAAGGTGTCCTGGGCGTCGGCCAGGAACGGCGAGTAGTCGTAGGTGTCCACCCGGATGTCGAACGAGCGGTTGCGGTCGTTCTCAGGCGAGACGTACGAGGTCATCACCACGAAGTTGCCGCTGGCGTCGTCGGCGTTGACCGCCAGGTCACCCTCGTCGAACTGGTCGAAGGTGCACTCGACCGTGTCGAAGGTGTACTCCTCGCCATCCAACGTGAGGGTGGCCGTCGCGGCCCCGCTGGACTCGCCACCCGCGGAGTCCTCTGACCCGCCCGAGGAGTCCTCGGAGTCGGAGCTCCCATCCTCGGAGTCGGAGGCCGCGGTCGTCGCCGTCCCCGAGTCGGAGCCACCCGGTGGAGCGGAACCGTCGGAGTCATCGGAGCTGGAGCACGCGGCCCCGGCGAGGACCAGAGCCAGGACAGCACACCAACGAAGCGCAACGGACATGGCGAGCACCTTTCGGTCGGGACCAGATGTCCGCACCACCAGTGCCCGACGGAACCGGTCCGCCGCGCCGCCAGGCCGCCCGTCCAGCCGATCGCTTTCACGGAGGAGACTACTCCTGCGACGCCCGCGCCGCGGCTGGACTGCTCTCGTCGGAGTCGGAGTCCGCGTCGGCGTCGGTCTCGACCCCGGCGCCCGCCTCCGGCGCGTCAGCGGAGCTGGGCCCGGCCGCCCGATCCGTCGGCACCCGGACCCGTAGCGCGCCAGGCCGGGAGCGGTACCGGAGCGGAGCCCGCAGGGTGGTGATCTCGCCATCCAGGGCCACGAGGATCCGGTGCTCGTGGGCCCGCACCTCCAGGTCGCCGGTGCACACCGACTCCAGGGTCGGGGCCTGGGCCGAGCCCCGCGTCGCCGCGCTCACGGCCATGCGCAGGAACCCGAGCCGGGACTCCACCTGGGCCACGTAGCAGCACAGCTGCCCCTGAGCCATCTCCGTGCGGGCCCCGATGCCGGTCGGGCCCACCTCGTAGGAGTTGTTGCCGATGAAGACGAAGGGCGTCCGGAGGTCCCACTGCTCCCCGGCGGCGTGGATGTGCAGTCGGCGCAGGGGGAACCGCCGCAGGACCCGCCAGCCGGCCACCGCGGCAGCGCGGACCTTGCCCCAGCCGCGGCCGCCGATGATGTCGTCCCGCACGTCGACCAGCACCGGGTACACACCGAGCGACGAGTTGTTGACGAACACGTGGTCGTTGACCTCGCCCAGGTCGACCGTGGTCGTGTCGCCTTCCACGACCACCCGCGCCGCCTCATCCAGATCGAGCGGGAGGCCGAGGTCCTTGGCGAAGTGGTTGAACGTGCCCATCGGGAGGACGCCGAGGGTGACCTCAGCGGCGGCCACGGCCCGGGCTGCGGTCCCGAGGGTGCCGTCCCCGCCGCCCACCACGAGGATGTCGGCGCCCCGCTCGATCGCGGCCTCGACGGCCGACGCGAGGGCGTCGCCCACGACCACCGCGACCCGCGGCTCCTCGCCGTGCAGGGCGAAGGCCTCGAGGATCCTGGTGCGCTCGGCGTCGGCCGCCTCGGCCGAGCCCGCGGCGCAGTTGACGACGACCTCGATGTCCACCGGCTGACGGTACGCCGTCCCACCCGCGACCCGCGCCTGACCGATCACCTGCACCTCGGGGGACCGTGGGAGACTGCGGGCATGGCGAAGCTCGACGCGGTGCGCGTGGTCGTGGCCGACGACCACCAGATCTGGCGGTCCGGCCTCCGGGCCGACCTGGGCGAGACCTTCCACGTGGTGGGCGAGGCGGCCGACGCCGACGAGGCCGTCGAGGTCATCGGGGCCACCTCACCCGATCTCGTGGTGTGCGACCTGCACATGCCCGGCGGCGGCGGACTCAAGGTGGCCCGCACCTGCGGGGAGACGGTGCCCATCGTGATGCTCACCGTGAGCGAGGCCGAGCGCGACCTGCTCGACGCAGTCGCCGCCGGCGCCGTCGGCTACCTGGTCAAGGCCACGCCCTCCGAGGACCTTCGCCACGCGCTGTACCGGGCCGCCCAGGGCGAGCCGGTCTTCTCCCCCAGCCTGGCCGCCCTGGTGCTGGGCGAGTTCCGCCGCCTCAACAAGGGCGGGGGAACCGAGGGCCAGGCCCTCTCCGAGCGGGAGCGGGAGGTGCTCCAGCACGTGGCCAAGGGCCACGCCTACCGCCAGATCGGCGAGGACCTCTTCATCGCCGAGAAGACGGTGGAGAACCACGTCCGCAACATCCTGGGCAAGCTCCACCTGTCCCGGAAGCAGGAGCTCATCCGCTACGCCCTCGAGCACGGGATCGAATAGCGCTTTCGCCCTCACTCGGTCGCTTCGCTCCCTTCGGCGGCGCTGTCAGCCGGTGGCGGCTAGGGGGGAGTGGGAGGCGGGGTCGGGGTGGGCGTCGAGGTGGGCTCGGACGACGCGGTTGAACGCGCCGGGCTGCTCGGCCTGGACGAGGTGGGCTCCGCCGCGGATGATGACCAGCTCGGCGCCGGGGATGCGCTCGGCCAGGTCCATCGAGTCGCCCCGCGGCGTGAGGATGTCCTGGCTGCCGACGGTCACCAGCGTGGGCGCCCGGACCGCACCCAGCTCGTCGGCCAGCGAGTCGTCCACGGCCAGGATGGCGCGGGCCTGAGCCGCGAAGCCATGGGGCGGCACGTTCACCACCAGCGGCGCCAGGACCGCGGCCAGCGGCCAGATGCGCCGCAGCGACCGCTGACCCAGGAGCCACCGCATGTTGTCCCGGGCGAACACGCCCATGCCGTGGGCTTCGGCCGTCTCGACCCACTCGGCCAGCAGCTCGCGCCGCCAGGGCAGGTGGCGACACGCGGTGCAGGCCAACGTGAGGGTCCGGATCCGCTCCGGGTTCCGCACGGCCAGCATCTGGGAGATGATCCCGCCCATCGACACGCCCAGGACGTGGGCCCGCCGGTGGCCGACGGCGTCGAGCACGCGCAGCGCATCGTCGGCCATCACCTCCAGGTCGTAGGGCCCGACCGGCTTGTCGGAGCTCCCCACGCCACGGTTGTCGAAGGCGATGCAGCGGTACTGGGAGCCGAAGGAGCGGCGCTGCATGATCCAGCCCCGGTGGTCGGCGCCCAGGCCGTGGATCAGCAGGAGGGGCTCGGCGTCCTTGGGTCCCCACACCTCGTAGTGGAGCCGGGTGCCGTCCTCGCCACGCACGTAGGCCATCGGTCGAGCGTACGGGCCCGGCCCCCCGCCCCCCGAACTCATCCACGGTCCATCTGCGACCGACACTCGGCTCGAACCAGGTACCACACGCGTTGCCCCAGCAACGCGCACGCTCCCCACTGCGACACTTCGGCTGGATCGGCCGACGGGCCGAGTCGCGCCGGGTAGGTCAGCGGCGGAGTCGCCCCCGGCCCGGGTGGGGGCCAGCCTCGTCGAGGAGCCGTTGGACCTCGTCGCGGGCGGCATCGACGAGCTCGGCCACGGCCAGGGGGCCACGACCCTGTGGGTGGGCGATCGGCTCACCGACCAGAAGCCGCCACCGGCGGGTGAGCTCGTGACCCACCAGGGCCACCGGGATGACCGGGGACCGGGTCTCGAGCGCAGGGGCCAGGGCCGAGGTGGGCAGGTCACCCGCCTGGGTCGATCGGATGTGGCGGGCCAGCGGCAACCCCACCAGCGCGCCGCTGCGCAGCAGCCCCGTGAGCTCGTCGCGCCGGTCCACCACGCCGCCGAGCATGCGGCCCAGGGTGGCCAGCGGGGCGACGTCGATCAGCCCGGTGGTGCGCACGTGGCGACCGGTCGCCTCACGCACGCCGCGCGCCAGCACCACGGGCTCGGAGACCCCGACGACCCGGTTGTGGACCAGGACGGCCGGACCCGAGGCCGGCAGCCGCTCGGTCCACTGGCAGTCCACGCTCCAGCGGAGCCCGACCAGGGGCGAGGCCAGCTCGATGAGGTCGGGGTCGAGGCCCCACTCGTCGACCTGGTGGGTGCCGTCGAGGCGGCGCCGGAGCAACCGGGCCGCAGTCGACCGGGCGGCCGGATCCCGGTCCGACGACAGCCGCGCCCCGACCGGTTCCTGGGTCGCGGTCATGCCGCCTCCCGATCAGCGACGTCGAGGTGCACGACCTCGGCCCACTCGTACAGGTCGCGGACGACCTCCTCGGTGCCCCGCACGGGGTCCAAGCCGAGGGCGTCCTGGCCGAGGGCACCGTCGGCCCCACGGCCGCGCCGGAGGAGCTCGATCACGTGGGGCGGCAGGGGCGCTCCGACCGCCGAGCAGGCCAGGCGAGCTGCAGCCCAGCCCGGCCCGATGGTCGGCACGGGGATGCGGTTGCCCATGCGAGCGGCCTGGAACGGGGTGACCGCGCCGGGACCGACCACGTTGGCGGTGACGTCGAGGCCGGCGTCGAGGGCCCGGATGGCCGCGGCGGCAGCGTCGTCCTGGTGCAGGAGGGAGAAGGGAGGGTCGGCGACGGCGGAGACGGGCACCGCGGGGAGGCGCAGGATGCGTCCCAGCGGACTCGGGATGTGCGGACCCACCACCGGGGCGAACCGCAGGATGCTGAGGGGCACGTCGGCGGCCTGGGCCGCGTCGATCGCCGTCTGCTCCACCTGGACCAGAGCCCGGCCCCAGGGAGTGGTGGGGTCGGGCGTGACCGACTCGTCGGGCTTGTGGGGGCCACGACGGGGGCGGCCGTAGACCTCGATCCCGCTCCGGACCACGATCCGGTCGAGGCTCGGGCACTGGGCCGCGGCGCCGAGGGCGGCCAGGGCAGCCAGCTCGGAGACGAGCGGGGCCTCCCGGGCCGAGATGCGGGCCCCCGGCTCGTACACGCCCAGGTGCAGGACCGCGGTGGGCTCCAGCTCCCGCACGGTGGCGACGGTGCGGGCCCGGTCGGAGGGGTCGACCCGGTGGAACTCCGCCCGGGGGATGCGGCCGCGGGGCGGGTCCAGGTCGATGCCGGCGATGGCCTCGATGGTCGGGTCGTCCTCGAGCAGCCCCGTCACCCGGGTGCCCAGCTCGCCGCCCATGCCGGTCAGCAGGATGCGTCGTCCCATCAGATCAGGCCTCCTGGTCCGCATCGGCGCCGGGCGTGGACGCCGGGGCCTCGGGGCGCATCGTAGGGAAGAGCACGACGTCGCGGATCGAGGCCGCATCGACCAGCAGCATGACCAGCCGATCGATGCCGATGCCCAGGCCCCCGGTGGGGGGCAGGCCGTACTCCAGGGCGCGGAGGTAGTCGTCGTCGACGGCCATGGCCTCGGCGTCGCCGGCGGCGCGCTGACGGGCCTGATCCTCGAAGCGCGCTCGCTGGTCGTCGGGGTCGGTGAGCTCGCTGAACGCGTTGGCCAGCTCCCGACCGGCCACGATCGCCTCGAACCGCTCCACCTCGCCCGGGTTGTCCCGGTGCGGGCGGGCCAGGGGCGACACCTCCTGGGGGTAGTCGAGGACGAACACCGGGTCCCACTGGGCCCCCTCGGTCGTCTTCTCGTAGATCTCCAGGATCACCTTGCCGGGACCGGCGCCATCCGGGAGGTGCACGTCGTACTTGGCCGCCACCGCGCGGAGCTCATCGAGTGGCTGGTCGAGGGTCAGGTGGATCCCGATCTGCTCCTCGATGAGGTCGGTCATGCGGGCCCGGCGCCAGGGTGGGGTGAGGTCGAGCGGCCGCCCGTCGTAGGTGACGACGGTGGTCCCCCGCACCTCGGTGGCCAGGTGGGCGACGAGCGACTCGGTGAGCTCCATGATGTCGCCGTAGTCGGCGTGGGCCTGGTACAGCTCGAGCATCGTGAACTCGGGGTTGTGCCGGGTCGACATGCCCTCGTTGCGGAAGGTGCGGCCGATCTCGAACACCCGCTCCAGGCCGCCCACGACGAGGCGCTTGAGGTAGAGCTCGGGGGCGACGCGCAGGAACAGGTCCTGGTCGAGCGCATTGTGGTGGGTGGTGAAGGGCTCGGCCAGGGCACCGCCGGGGATGGGGTGCAGGAGCGGGGTCTCGACCTCCAGGAAGCCGTGGTCCTCGAGCCAGCGTCGGGTGAGCGACACCAGCCGGCTGCGGACGAGGAAGGTCCGCTGCGCGGCCTCGTTGACCCACAGGTCGACGTAGCGCTGCCGAGCCCGGAACTCGGGGTCGTCCTGGGCCCGCCACTTGTCCGGGAAGACGCGACGGGGCTCGGTCAGGATGACCCAGTCGAGGACCTTGACCGAGAGCTCGCCCTTCTTGGTCCACATGACCGCGCCCTCGGTGATGCCCAGCCAGGTCCCGAGCGGGACCGAGGCCAGCGCGTCGAAGTCCGGGGTGTCGGCCCGGGTGGCGAAGACCTGGATGCGACCCTCGCGCTCGGAGTCGCTGCCGGTGGCCTCGGCGTCGATCCGGCCGTGGTCCATCCCGGTGAGGTTGACCAGGGTGCCGAACAGCACCTTCTTGGCGTCGCGCCGCAGGGCCAGACGGCCGGCGACGGCAACGCGGAACTCGGGTCCGTCGGGCTCGTCGCCCGGCTCTCCCCGCCCCCCGAACTCGGCCTTGATGGTCGTCGGCGTGTGGGTCGCCTCGAACCGGTACGGCAGGACCCGACGAGCACCCGTCCGCGGCGGGGGACCGTCGGAGGGATCGGGCTGCGGATCGGGGGTGTCGGTCACGGGGCTCGTCGGGGCAGGGAGCGGGCGGGGCCAGTCTGGCCGTCGGTCGGCGCGGTGCGCCTACTCGTTCTTGGCGAACACGATGCGCAGGCCGTGGAGCGTGAGCCAGGGCTCGATGATCTCGATCGACTTCGTGTAGGGGGCGATCAGCGAGGCCAAGCCTCCGGTGGCCAGGATGGTGGCCTCCAGCCCGACCTCGTTCACCATGCGATCGACGATGCCGTCGACCTGGCCGGCGAAGCCGTAGACGGCCCCGGCCTGGAGGGCGTCGATGGTGGTGCGGCCGATGACGCTGCGGGGCTCCACCAGCTCGATCCGGCGGAGGGCGTCAGCTCGCTGGTAGAGGGCGTCGAGGCTGATGTCGATGCCGGGGGCGATGGCGCAGCCCAGCAGCTCGCCATCGGCAGAGATGGCGTCGTAGGTGGTGGCGGTGCCGAAGTCGATGATCACGGCGGGGCCGCCGTAGACGTCGATGGCGGCCACTGCGTTGGCGATGCGGTCGGCGCCCACCTCGCGCGGGTTGTCGGTGAGCACCGGCATGCCGGTGCGGACGCCGGGCTCGATGACCACCGGCCGGAACCCGAAGTAGCGGACGGTCATCTCCCGGAAGGCAGCGGTGGCCCGGGGGACCACCGACGAGATCACGATGCCGTCGATGTCATCGTCGAAGGAGAAGCCGTGGAACCCGAGGAACTCCTGGACCACGAGGGCGTGCTCGTCGGCGGTCCGGGCCGCGTTGGTCGCGATGCGCCAGTGGTCGAGCAGGCCCTGCTCGCAGGGCGAGGACGCCTCCGGCGCCGGGCCGCTGGCGTCGGGGCCGCGGTAGAGGCCGATCACCGTCTGGGTGTTGCCGACGTCGATGGCGAGCAGCACGGACCCTCCTCGTGGTCAGGCGTCCGACAGCACCCGGACGGGCGGCCGACTCAAGCATGCTCCCCGTCCCCGCGGCCCCCGAAATCAGCGGGGTGTGGGCCGTTGGGTACGCCGGCCGGTCAGTCGGCGCCGGAGGCCAGGCCGCCGATCATCATGTCGGGATCGACCTTGGGCTCGGCGGACGCGCCGCCCCGCTGGCGGCGCTCCAGCCACGTGGCCACCTGGCTCAGCATCAGGTTGATGGAGATGTAGATGGCGGCCAGCACCATGGCGGTGGGAATGACGTTGCCGATGTTGGTGTAGATCAGCCGGCCGCTGCGCAGCATCTCCGGGTAGGCGACGATGAAGCCCAGGGCGGAGTCCTTCACCAGGACCACCATCTGGCTGATGAGCGTCGGGAGCATGGTGCGCACCGCCTGGGGCAGCAGCACCAGGCGCATCACCGCCGCCTTCCGCAACCCGATGCTGTACGCCGCCTCGGTCTGGCCCCGGGGCACGGCGTTGATCCCGGCTCGGACGATCTCGGCGATGACGGCCCCGTTGTAGAGCGTGAGGCCGATCACCAGCGAGGAGAACGGCCCGGTGTCGATGCCCAGCCGGGGCAGGCCGATGAAGGCGAAGAAGATGAGGAACACCAACGGCAGGGCGCGGAACAGCTCCACCATGGTCCCGCTGATCAGCCGCACGAAGAGGTGGTTCGACAGTCGGCCCACCCCCAGCAGCACGCCGAGGAGGAGGGCCAGGACGAGGGCCAGGGCCGCCGCCTTGAGGGTGTTGAGGAAGCCCTCCCAGAGGATGCGCTGGACGCCCGAGCGGGTGAAGGGCTCCCAGAACTCGCTGCGGAACTGCCCGGTCTCGTTGAGCTTCTGGACGACGAGGGCGAGGAGCGCCACCAGCACCGCGGTGCCGATGATGCTGCCGATGAGGATGCGACGCCGGCCCCGAGGACCGGGCTCGTCGTAGAGCGTGAGGCTGGCCATCAGCGCGACCCGGGGAGGGAGCGGAGGGTGGTCATCGGCTGATCGCCACCCGGCGCTCGAGCAGGCGTGAGCCACCCAGCAGGATGGCCGCCAGGAACATGTAGCCCAGCGCGGTGATGATGAGCAGCGGGAAGGTGGCGCTGGCGTCTGCGTTCTGCAGGCGACGGAACGCCTGGGTGGCCTCGGCCACGTTGAAGGCCACCGCCACCGAGGTGTTCTTCAGCAGGGCGTTGAGCACGTTGGTCAGAGGAGGGATCACCGCCCGGAAGGCCTGGGGCAGCACCACCAGCGTGAGCACCTTCCGGAACGGGAGGCCCAGGGCCCGCGCCGCCTCGATCTCGCCCTGGGCCACCGACGAGATCCCCGAACGGACCGCCTCGCACACGAACGCCGTGGTGTAGATGGACAGGGCCACGATGGCGAAGGACGTGAACGACAGGCGGACGTCCATCCGCGGCAGCCCGAAGGTGGAGAACACGAACAACAGGGTGAGCGGGGTGTTCCGGATCAGGGTGACGTAGGTCGTCCCCGCCGCCCGCAGCGGCGGGATCGGCCCCACCCTCATGACCGCCAGCAGGGTGCCGAAGGTCAGTGAGAGCAGGGCCGACACCGCAAACAGGAAGACGGTGGTCGAGAACCCATCGAGGATGAGGTCGCGGCTCTCCCAGACGAAGTCCATCGATCAGCCTGTGTGACGCTCTGCTTTCAGTACCGGTCCACCGCCGGGGGCTCGGGCGTCTCGGCGCCGCTGGCGCCGAGGGTGGCCTCGAAGGCCTCGGCCCACGTCCCGGCCTCGTACGAAGCCTCGAGGGTGTCGTTGAGGAAGGTGCGGAACTCGTCGTCGCCCTTCATCAGGCCGATGCCGTAGGGCTCCTCGCTGAAGGTCTCGCCCACCAGCCGGAACTCGCCCTCGAACTTCGGATCCGAGGCGTAGCCGGCCAGGATGATGTCGTCGGTGCTCACCGCATCGACCTGGCCGCTCTGGAGCTGGTCGACGCACTCGGTGTAGGTGTCGAACTCGACCGGCTCGGCGTCGGGGTAGTCCTCACGGATCCGCTCGATGGGCGTGGACCCACTGGCCGCGCAGACCTGCTTGCCGGCCAGGTCGTCGGGGCCGTTGATGCTGTCGTCGTCCGCCGCCACCAGGAGGTCCTGGCCGGCCTCGTAGTACGGGCCGGCGAAGTCGATGACCTCCTTGCGCTCGTCGTTGATGGTGTAGGTGGCGACCACGATGTCGACGGTGCCGTTCTCGATGAAGGTCTCCCGGTTGGCTGAGACCGTCTCGACGAACTCGATGCCGTCGGGCTCGATGCCCAGGTTGGCGGCGATGATCTTGGCGATCTCGATGTCGAAGCCCTCGGGGTCGCCGGACTCGAGGCCGACGCTGCCCAGGCCGGGCTGGTCGAACTTGGTGCCGACCTTGATGGCGCCGGCCTCGTTGAGTTGGGCCATGGTCGAGCCGGCGGGGAACTCCGCGTCCTCCACCACCTCGGGGTCGGTGGTGTCACCTCCGCCACCGAGGTCATCGCCGTCGTCGTCGCCACAGGAGGCGACGAGGAACGCGAAGGGGATCAAGAGGCAGAGGAGGAACCGTAGGCGTGGGTGCTTCATGGGGATCTTTCCTGTGGTGTGGGGGGATGTCTGGGGTGGTGGGTGTCAGTGGCTGAGGATCTTGGAGAGGAAGTCCTGGGCCCGGTCGGTGCGGGGGGAGTCGAAGAAGGCGGCCGGCTCCTGGGTCTCGACGATCTCGCCCTCGTCCATGAACACGACCCGGTGGGCGGCACGGCGAGCGAAGCCCATCTCGTGGGTGACCACGATCATCGTCATCCCGCTGGCGGCCAGCTCGACCATGGTCTCGACGACCTCGCTGATCATCTCCGGGTCGAGCGCGGAGGTGGGCTCGTCGAACAGCATGAGCTTGGGATCCATGGCCAGGGCCCGGGCGATGGCGACGCGCTGCTGCTGGCCTCCGGACAGCTCGGCGGGCATGGCCTCGGCCTTGTCGGCCAGGCCGACGTGATCGAGCAGCTCTCGGCTCCTCTCCTCGGCCTCGGACTTGGACCGGCCTCGGGCCTTGACCTGGCCCAGTGAGACGTTCTGCAGCGCAGACATGTGGGAGAAGAGGTTGAAGCTCTGGAACACCATGCCGACGTCGGCCCGCAGCTTGGCCAGCGCCGATCCCTCCTCCGGCATGGGGCTGCCGTCGATGGTGATCGTGCCCGAGTCGATGGGCTCGAGGCGGTTGATCGTGCGACAGAGGGTGGACTTGCCCGAGCCCGAGGGGCCGATGACCACCACGACCTCGCCCCGGTCGACGCGCAGGTCGATGTCCTTTAGGACGTGCAGGGAGCCGAAGTGCTTCTGCACGTCGACCATCTCGACGAGGACGTCGGGCATTGCACCTTCCTAACACGGGCGCGGGGGTGGTGTGTCGCCTGTCTCACCCCCGGTGTGCCCGTCCGGGCGGGGCCGCAACCCAAAAGGTCAACCCGGACGGGTGACGGTCACGTCGAGGCCGATGTCGAGGCTGGGGGCCGAGATGGTGATCGAGCCCGACGACACCAGATCCGCACCCACGTCGGCGTAGGTGGCGACCGTCTCCAGGGTGATGCCACCGGACACCTCGACGAGCGGGCGCCGGCGGCCGACGGCCGCAGCGTGGGCGTCCACGGCGGCCACGCAGCGCCGAGCTTCGTCCGGCGACATGTTGTCGAGCAGCAGGGCGTCGGCGTCGGCCTCCAGTGCCTCCACCACCTTCTCGTGGGTGTCGCACTCGATGTGGACGGTGCGCGCCGGGAACAGGGCCCGAGCCCGGGCCACGGCGTCGGCCATCGACACCAGCTCCAGGTGGTTGTCCTTGAGCATGACCCACTCCGAGAGGTTGCCCCGGTGGCTGGCCCCTCCCCCGGCCCGGACCGCAGCCTTCTCCAGGCTGCGCAGACCGGGGGTGGTCTTCCGTGTGTCCCACACCCTGAGGTCGGGGCCCGCGGCGGCGACGAACCGCCGGGTCAGGGAGGCGACGCCCGACAGGTGGCACAGCAGGTTGAGGGCGGTCCGCTCGGCGGTGAGCATGCTGGGGAAGGGCCCGGACGCGCGGCCGAGCACGTCGCCCGCCGCGACTGCGTCGCCGTCGGTCACCGACCAGGTCACCTCGAGGCGGCCGTCGACCTGGGCCATCACCTCGTCGACGCAGTCGGTGCCGGCCACGACACCGTCCTCCCGCGTCCGCAGCTCGGCCTCGGCGGTGGAACCGGGCGGGAGGAGGGCCGCGCTGACGTCGCCGAGGGGCGTGAGGTCCTCGGCCAGGGCCCGGGCCACGACCTCGCGGACGGCGGTGACGGGCGGGGTGAAGGCGGACATGGCCCCTTCTCTAGCGCCTGGACGCGGTCGCGGCGCCCGGCGGGCCGGTCGCCGACGACAACGGATCCGGGGCTGGCGTCCGGACCGTCCCGTGCGCCAGGGCTACGGTCGCCCGATGGCGCCTCCCGTCCCGGCCCCGACTGGCGTCCGCCGGGCCACCGCCGCGCTCGACGAACGCACCCTCGCCGTCGTCGTCGCCATGGTCGCCCTCGGGCTGCGGCTGGCCTACGCCCTGTCGCGCCGCCAGGACGAGGTAGCCGGCGATGCCTACTACTTCCACAACCAGGCCAACCTGGTCGCGTCCGGACACGGCTACACGAACCCCCTGCTGCGCGCCGTGGACGGCGTCGACGTGGCCGCCGCCGATCACCCGCCGCTGTACACGACGTACCTGTCGGTCTGGTCGTTCTTCGGGGCCCGCTCGAGCCTGTGGCACCTGATCGCCTCGGCCGTGCTGGGGACGGCCACCGTGCTCCTGGTGATGGCCGCCGGCCGGCGCCTGGCGGGGCCGCGCGTGGGCCTCCTCGCCGGACTGGCCGCCGCCCTGCACCCGAACCTCTGGGTGTGGGACGGGATGTTGCTCTCGGAGACGGCGACCGGGTGCGCGGTGGCCCTGGTCCTGTGGTGTGCGATCCGGGCCCTGGAGGATCCCTCCCCGGGCTGGCTGGCCGCGACCGGCGCCGCCATCGGACTGGCCGCCCTCGCCCGGTCGGAGATGGTGCTGCTCGTCCTCATGCTGATCCCCCTGGCGGCCCGGAGGCGGCCCTCGGCCGGGTCACCCGGGCCGATGGTCGCCGGCCTGGTCGGCGCCGCCGCGCTGATCGGGGTCCTGGTGCCGTGGGCCGCGTACAACCAGACCCGCTTCACCCACCCGGTCCCCCTCTCGACCGGCGCCGGGCTCGTCCTGGCCAGCAGCAACTGTGAGTCCACCTACTCCGGCCCGCTGATCGGCTACTGGGACTTCAACTGCTCGCTGTCGGGTGAGGTCCGGGTCGGTGTCGAGTCCGACACCGAGCCCTCGGAGGCCGATCGTGCCCTCCGGGAGGACGCCGTGGAGTTCGCGCGGAGCAACACCGGTCGGCTGCCGGCCGTGGCTGCCGCTCGGCTGGGCCGGGTGACCGGCGTGTTCCGACCCGTGCAGCAGGCCGGCCTGGCCGACTTCCGCGAGGGCGTGCCCAACGAGATCGCCCTGTCCAGCCTGGGCACCTGGTACCTACTGGCGGCCTTCGCCGTGGTCGGGGCCCGCGAGCTCCATCGCCGGGGCGTTCCCCTCTCGCCCCTGCTCGCTCCCCTCGCCGTCGTCCTGGTGGTGGCCGTGCTGGTCTACGGGATCTGGCGGTTCCGGGTGCCGGGCGACGTCTCGGTGTGCCTCCTCGCTGCGGTGGGCGCCGACGCGCTCATCCGCCGCCACCTCGAGGGCGGGGTCGCCCTGCGCAGCACCGACGGCCTGGCCGGACGGTCGGGGGAGGCGGAGCGCCCGGCCGAAGGCGCGGACGACGCCCCGTCGCGGCCCGCGGCTCGCCGCCCGTCGCCGGTCAGCCCACGACCAGGTCCCTGAACCGACTCGCCTCGCCCGACCGACCCGGTCCCGCCACCAGGCCCACCGCGGTGCCGTCGCCGACGCCGGTCACGACCCGGCTGCCCAGCACCGCACCGTTGGCGATGGCCTCGAACCGGCCTCCCTCCCGCCGCAGCGCCAGCACCAGCGACTCCCCCGGGGCCGAGAGGGGGACCCGCAGCAGCACGTCGGGTCGGTCCTGGTCGAGGACGCGGAGCAGCGTGAGGTTCCGCCCGGACGGGTCCACGACGAGGGCCACGTACCGGTCGGGTCCCGACCAGGCGGCGACGACCCCGGCCCCCGGCCGCGGCCGGGGGACCGCGACCTGGACGGTGCGGGCGTCGGGCGGCGGCTCCACCACCGCGGGGGTGGCCGGAGCCCGGGCGGCCGGGATGGCGGCCGCGCCCCCGTCGTCGACCCTCCAGGAGCCGCCGGCCTCTCGGAAGGGTCCGGTCGAGGCCGCGGGCAGGGTCGCGCTGACGGCGTCGAAGGGGGCGAGGGGCGCCACATCGGCCAGCGCCGGGACCGGGGCCGGTGCAGCCGGCGCGGCGGCTCCCTCCGCGGAGCGGGGCCCCTGCCCGGCGACGTCACCTTGGGGGACCAGGCCGCCGAGGCCGGTCGCGACGAGGGCGGCCCCCGCCAGGGCCGCCGCCAGCAACAGGAGCGAGACGCCCGGGGTGACCCGATCGGCCGAGGCGCGCCGCGGCCGGACCCGGCGCCCCCGGTCAGCCGTCGACGGGGTCACCCGGGGGCAGCAGCAGGGCGGGCACCAGCAGTGCTGCGAGGAGGAGCCGCCCTGAGGCGGGGTCGGCCGACCGATCGCCGTCCGGGGGCCGACGGTCGACGAGGACGACGCCGGGCGGGAGGTGCGGGCGGGTCCCGGGGACGTCCCAGACCGGGGTGAGGCGGGCGAGGATGGCACCGTCACCGTCCACGACCCGAAGCGATGACGCGTCACCGACGTGCTCGAGGCGCCCGACCTGCTGGCCCGATGCGTCGACGAGGAGAGCGGCCAGGCCCTGGCGGACGGACTCGGCGGTGATGGTACCCAGAGGACCGGCGGGCCCCGAGACGTCGACGGCGGGTCGGGTCCTCCGCCCCGGGCGCTGGAGGCGGAGCCACTCGGCCCCGGCGACGTCGGCGACAACCAGCCGGGTGGGCGCCTCACCGGGGTTGGACACCAGGCCGCGACCGACCCGGGTGAGCAACGAGGAGCGCCGGGCGGAGATCCGACCGACCGACGCATCGTCGGGGGTGCGGATGCGGCGGACGCCTTCGGCATCGGGGTCCAGGTCGACCAGCAGCAGGGCGTGGTCCAGACCGGGGTCACCGTCCGCGAGGTCGGCGGCCTCGACCACCCGGGGCCCGGCCCCTTCGGGAGGCGCCTCCTGCGGGGGGACGGGGCGGGACCGGGGCATGTCCGCCACCGGGGCCGAGTCGATGCTGGAGACCCCGCCGTCAGCCACGTGTTCGGTCCACTGGTGCCCGTCGAAGAACCGCGAGGCGTGCCGTCGCCAGGGGTCGCCGTGCCAGCCCGAGGGCCCGATCGGCGACGCCGGGGCCTGGGCCCGGTCCCCGGGCACCCGCAGATCAGACGACGCGGTCACGACGAGGAACCTACCGACCCCCGCCTCGTCCCCGAGATCGGGGGCCGGAGGGCTCGCCTTCGCGACCGGCTAGACGTGCGGCATGACCCGCTCGGCGACCAGGCGGAGGTGGTCGAGGTCGGAGAGGTCGAGGACCTGGAGGTAGGCGCGGGTGGCCCCCAGCTCCTGGAACCGCTGCAGTCGGGCCACCACCTCGTCGGGCGTGCCGGCGGCGCCGTTCTGGCGCAGCTCCTCGGGCTCACGACCGATGGCCTCGGCCCGGCGAGCCAGCTCGGCGTCGTCGGCGCCGCAGCACAGGACCTGGGCCGCGGAGAAGGTCATGGTGGCGGGGTCGCGGTCGGCGTCCTCGCAGGCGCTCCGCACCCGACCGAAGGCGGCCTCGGTGTCGCCGACGGAGCTGAACGGCAGGTTGAACTCGGAGGCGAACCGGGCGGCCAGGCGCGGCGTGCGCTTGGGGCCGCCCCCTCCGATGATCACCGGGATGCCCCCGTCCTGCACCGGCTTGGGCAGCGCGGGGGAGTCGGTGACCGGGTAGTGGGGGCCGTCGTGGGCGAAGGTCTCGCCCTCGGGCGTGGCCCACAGCCCGGTCACGATCTCGAGCTGCTCGGTGAGGCGGTCGAAGCGCTCGCCCAGGGCCGGGAAGGGGATGCCGTAGGCGTGGTGCTCGTCGCCGTACCAGCCCGAGCCCAGCCCGAGCTCCACCCGACCACCGCTCATGGCGTCGACGGTGGCCACCGAGATGGCCAGCGGGCCGGGGAGCCGGAACGTGGCCGCGGTGACCAGGGTGCCGAGGCGGATGGTGGAGGTGTCGCGCGCCAGCCCGGCCAGGGTGACCCATGCGTCGGTGGGGCCGGGGCCGCCCGGGGCGTCACCCATCTTCAGGTAGTGGTCGGAACGGAAGAAGGCGTCGAAGCCGACCTCCTCGGCGGTGAGGGCCACGGCCAGGAGTTCGTCGTAGGACGCGCCCTGCTGGGGCTCGGTGAAGATGCGGAGGTCCATGGCGCCCGACGGTACCGGCGTCAGGTGGGGACGGTGGCCCGCAGGTAGTCGGCCAGGGTGGCGGGGTCGGCGGCCAGCGAGTCGGACCGTTCGGGCCGATCGAGGAGGTCGGCCAGGTGCTCGGGGAGCGGCGGTCGGATCCCTGTGGCCTGCTCCACCGCGTCGGGGAACTTGGCCGGGTGGGCGGTGGCCAGCACGACCCGGGGGATGTCGGGATCGGCGGGGACGGCGCGCGCCGCAGCCACCCCGACGGCGGTGTGCGGGTCGATGAGCCGACCGGTGGACTCGTGGACGCGCCGGATCTCGGCCCGGGTGGCGTCGTCGTCGACGCGCGAGGCGGAGAAGCTGCCCCGCACCCGGTCCAGGCGGGCCTGGCCGATGTCGAGGCGGCCGGTGGAGCGCAGCTCGGCCATGGCCTCGGCCCCGACCGCCCCGGTTCGGCCGTAGAGCTCCCAGAGGTAGCGCTCCACTTTGCTGGACTCCTGGATGTCCATGCTGGGGCTGAGGGTGGGCTCGACGCCCTCCATCTCCATCACGCCCCGGTCGATCCAGCGGGCGAGGATGTCGTTGCGGTTGGTGCCCAAGATGAACCGGTCGACGTCGACCCCGCCCAGGGCCGCGACCCAGCCGGCCAGGACGTTGCCGAAGTTGCCGGTCGGCACCGCGAATGAGACGGGGCCGTCCGGCGCGACCAGGGCCGCGGCGGTGACGTAGTAGACGACCTGGCTCATGACCCGGGCACAGTTGCTGGAGTTCATGGCCGTCAGGCGGAGGTCGGACCGCAGCGCGGCATCGGCGAAGCACGCCTTGACCATGTCCTGGCAGTCGTCGAAGTCTCCGTCGACGGCCACGTTGTGGACGTTGGGCGCGTCGACGGTGGTCATCTGCCGGCGCTGGACCTCGCTGACCCGTCCCGCCGGGTGGA
>JBBSME010000051.1:0-19467 GCA_038233335.1 Acidimicrobiales bacterium
GGTGAGGTTGAGCTCGGCCAGGTGCAGCCGCCGGGGGTTGGGCGGACCGACCTGGTCGACGTCCCACCCGGCGTAGGCGAGCATCGTCCGCCCCTCCGTGGTGGTGAACACCGATGGCCCGGTCTGTGACGTTGCGCCGGCGGCGGCGGGGGAGTCCTCGACCAGGGAGACGAGCGACGCCTCCTCGGCCCCGACCACGTCGACCCAGACTCGCCCCTCGCGCTGTCGGACGGAGCGGCGCTCGCCCCGTGGTCATCGTCGCGAGACGCGACGACCACGCCCGCCGGTGCGGCGCGCCGCGCCGGCCCGGTTCGGAGGCCGACCGCCCGTTCCCGTGTGTCGCCCGCTGTGCTGGCTCAGAGCTCCGGCTCCCACGTCCCTCCCGTCGGACCGTGACGGGGTGGCTCGAGTGTCCCCGCCAGTCCTGCCACGTGACAAGGGCACCCGGCCCCGGTCTCCGCAGCCGGTCCGGGCTGCGACGGGCCGCAGTCGTCCGGGCCGGGGACGCTCAGAGCTGGTGGAAGGGGATGGCGTCGCTCTGGACGCCGAGGACGACGATCAAGATGATGCCGATCAGCGCGCCCACGGCCAACGGTGCGAGGACCCACTTCGGGTCCTCCATCGGGTGGTCACCGTGGGCGTCGTCGGGCTGGTGGCCGGGTTCGGCCGCCGCCGGCGTCTCGTGGTCGGCGCCGTGACGGGCCTCGTCGAGGTCGACGTTGCTGGCTCCGACGTCGTCGGTCGGTTCCTCGGCCTGATCGGGTCGGGGGTGGATCGTCTCGTCGGCCATCAGCGCAGACGGTAGTGCTCACCCCCGGAGCACCGCACACCCTGGGCGCGGCGGCCGGACGCGACGCACGACGCTCACTCAGGCGGCGACTGCACCACCGACGAGGTCGACGGCATCTCGATGCCCTCCTGCTCGAGCCGGGCTCGCAGCTCCTGGCGCAGAGCCCGCATCACCCGCCACTGGGACCCCGGGAGCGTCTTGACCACCAGGCGGAGGGTGACCCCGATCGGCGACAGGTCCTCCACGCCCCAGACCTCGGCCTCCTCCAGGACGTCGGTGGCCAGGTCCGGACGCCCCGCGACCTCGTCGGCCGCCTCCTTGAGGATCGCCAGGGCCCGGTCCACATCGCTGTGGTGGGCGATGACGATGTCGAGGAGGGCGCGGGCCCACTGCTGGGACTTGTTGCCGACCCGTTGGATCTCTCCGTTGGGGACGTGCCAGACGGTGCCGTTCACGGCCCGCAGCCGCGTGGTGCGGAGGTTCACGGCCTCCACCGCGCCCACGGCGTCGCCCAGGTCGATGACGTCGCCCACGCCGTACTGGTCCTCGATGAGGATGAAGGTGCCGGCCAGGAAGTCGCGGACCAGGCTCTGGGCGCCGAAGCCGAGGGCCACGCCGACCACCCCTGCACCGGCGATGAGCGGACCGAGGTTCAGGCCCAGGACCTCGAGGGAGTACACGATGGCGAAGACGTAGATGACCCCCGCCGAGATGCTCCTCAGCACGCCGCCGATGGTCTCGGCCCGGGCCGCGGAGCGGACGCTGGGAGACTGCGCGCTCACGAGCAGCGCCGGCGCCCGGTCGCGGGCCTTCCGCAGGTTGCCGGTGTTGGCCGAGCCGATGAGGCGGTCGGCGAAGCGCCGGATGAGACGGCGCACGACCTTGGCCAGCACCCACGCCACGATCCAGATGAGGATGATGCGGAGCGGCTTGTCGAAGGCCCAGCTGGCGGTGTTGGCCCAGTCCTCGCTCCCGGTCCACTCCTGGACCTTGCGGTAGGCGAGGCCCTCCTCCTCGTCGGGGGTGCCGACGCCCAGTGGGCCAAGGAGGGAGAGGAGGGACATGACGGCCGCCGACCCTAGAGCAACCCCGACGGGCGCCCGACGACGGTGACCAACCTCACCGCGGGGGCGAGTGGCGCTCGACCACCCGCACCATCGCCTCCAGCAGCCGGATCGCCGGGTGGTACCGGACGATGACCTCGACCACCCGCGTCACCGGGTCGGTGGGCATCGGGCACAGGAGCACGGCACGCGCCTCGGTGGCCCGCCGGAACGCGGCTGCGTCGCCGCCCACGTCGGGGTGGCGGACCCGCACCGCGTGGCGGAACGCCTTCTCGACCAGTGCCGGAGCGGCGCCGAGGGGCACGCCCAGCTCCCGCGCCGCGTCCACTCGGTTCACCCCCCTGACGCTATCGGCCGCCTCGCGACGCCGGGGCCCGGCCGTCTCGACGCCGCCAGCGCGGTCGTGGCAGGCCCGGTCGCGGGCGACGACGACCCCGCCGATCGCGGCCAACCACCCGTTACGGTGGTCGGATGAGTACCCCGTCGGTCGGACTCCGCGCCCGCAAGAAGGAGGCCACGGCCCAGGCCCTGCAGGGGCGGGCCATCGAGCTCTTCCTCGAGCGGGGCTACGACGAGACCACCGTCCAGGACATCACCGACGCCGCCGGCGTGTCGCAGCGGACGTTCTTCCGCTACTACGCCACCAAGGACGCGGTGCTGCTCGCCGAGCACGCCCGTCGCGAGGCGGCGATGAGCGAGCTCCTCGTCAGTCGCACCGGCCTCCCGGTGCGCGAGACCCTCGACGTCGTCCTCCGCGACCTCGTGCGCGACATCGTGGATCGGCGTGACCTGGTCAAGGTGCAGGCCCAGGTCTTCCTCACCGTCCCGGCGCTGGCCGATCGGTTCTCCGGCCACCAGGACCGCCTCGGGGTGATCCTGAGCGAGTTCCTGGCCGGGGAGCTAGGGGTGCCGGCCGACTCCGACCCCCGCCCCCGCCTGCTGGCGGTGCAGGTCGTCCGGTCGTGGACGGTCTCGATCCTGGTGTGGCTCACCGGCGGGATGACGGGAGACCTCGAGCAGATGGCCGCCGACTCGCTCCACCTCATGCGCTCCGACCCGCTGTTCGTCGACCCGGCCTGATCGGAGAGCGGTCCCGCCGCTCTCCGTCCGGACCGCGAGGGCTACCCGGCCGCGGTGGTCGCCGGGGCATCCTCGACCGGCGCCTCATCGGTGGGCGCCTCGCCCTCCGCGGGGGCGTCGGTGACGTCCTTCAGGTCGATCACGAACACCAGGGCCTCGCCCGGCGCGATGCCCTGGTTGCCCTCGGCCCCGTAGGCCAGGTCGGCCGGGATGACCAGCATCCGCCGACCGCCGACCTTCATCCCCGGGATGCCCTCGATCCAGCCCTCGATGAGGCCGCCCTCCTCGAGGGGGAACTCGACCGGCTCGCCGTTGTCGTAGGACGCGTCGAACTGCATGCCCGTGGAGCAAGCGATGCCGACGTAGTCCACGGTGATCGCCTTCCCCAGCTCGGCCTCGGCTCCGTCGCCCTCGGTGATGTCGTTCGACTGGAGCTCGGTGGGCACCTCGCCCACGGGCATCTCGACGGTGGGCTTGCCCTCGGCCTCGGGGACGTCGGTGGCCTCGACGCACTCCGCGCCGGCCACGCTGGGCAAGGTCGTGGTCGGCTCGGTCGGCGCCGGCGCCGGCTGCGTGGGCAGACCGGTGTCATTGGTGGCGTCGTCGACCACGTTGCCGCCTGAGTCGTCGCCGCAGGCGGCGAGGAGGAGGACGAGCGCGGCGGTGGCGGCCAGCGCCGCGACTCGGCGGCGCGACGGGGGGAGGAACGTAAGAGCAGACATCGGCGTGGAACTCTACTGGCCGGACCCCCCGGGTCAGGAGGCGGCCACGGGTCGGGCCGAGGTCAGCGGCCGGAGGTCAGCCCCTGGCTCGCCTTCCAGCCCAGGATCGAGGCGGGCACGGCCAGCGCGAGGGTGGCCAGCGCGTTGGTGCGGCCCAGGTCGCGACCGAAGACCACTGCGCTGGCCGCGTCGAGGGTGTCGGCCGCCGCTCCGGCCTGGACCCACCGGGCCGCGGCCGCGGGGTCGTCCTCGCCCAGGGCGACCAGGGCGCCGGCGCCCAGGACGGTGTCGCGGATGCCGAAGGCGCGGAGCCACCAGACGTAGGGCGGGGGCGGGTCCTCGCCGGTCCCGGTGCGACGGACGAGCAGCCGAGGGGCGAGCAACATGAGCAGACCGGAGGCGATGCGGCCCACGGCCACGCCCTTGGCGATGGTGCGGTCATCCATGGCCGCATCCTGGCACGCTCGCCAGAAGCCCACCCGGGCCTAGGAGAAGCGGATGTCGAGGGTGCGGAGGTAGGTGTGGAGCCCGGCGTCTTGGACCGGGAGCAGGTGGGCCTCGTGGCCGGACTCGTTGTGGTGGGAGTGCCACCACCCGGGCGGGGTCACGAACGCGCCCCCGGGCTCCCATTCGACCCGCTGGGCGTCGACGATGCGACCCTCGTCGGTGAGGCGGGGACCGACGAGCGTGTAGCAACCCGGCTGGCAGTCGAGGATGAGGTCGAGGGCCACCGACTGGTGGCGGTGGGCCTTCTGCACCGCGTCGACGGGCAGCAGCCCCACCATGGCCCACAGCACGTGGGTCGCGGTCAGGGTCTGGTCCTGCGGGGCTCCGCCCAGGAGGATGCTGACCCGGTTGCGTCGCTCGGCCGCGGGCTCGGCCGCCACGCGGGCCAGCTCCTCGGCCGACCGAACCGCGGGCCAGAGGGTGGGGGCAAACCGGCGCTCGGCCGAGGCCACGCCCAGGTAGCGCAGCAGCGGCTCGTCGCTCACCCAGTAGAGGGTGGCGTCGGCGCTGGCCCGGTGCTGCGTGCGACACCCTCCGGGGAGGACGAAGACGTCGCCCTCGCTCCAGCTCACCGCGTGGGCGTCGTCCACGACGCTGGTGCCGGCGCCCGACATCACCACGTAGAGCTCCGAGCTGGCCGTCGGGGAGGTCGACAGCTCCTCGCCGGCCCGCACGCGGACGAAGCTGGCCAGCAGGGCCGGGCTGGTGGCCGGGCCGCCGGCGATGCTCAGCGGGCCCGACAGGTCGAGGGGGATGATGCCGGTCGGCGCGTCCTGGTGGAGAGAGGCCGGGAACTGCTCGAGTGGGATCAGCGAGGTGCTGCGACCGACGGGGTTGGCCGCCCGGGTGTACTCGTGGAAGAGCGCATCACCGGTCCAGTCCTCGAGGGCCACGCCCACGGCCAGACCGGGACGCTGCGGATCGGTGATCGCCATGCCCCCATGATGCCGCGGCCACCCACCGGTCCGTCGGGCGCCCGGGGGGGCTCGGACCGATCAGGGGATGATGACGGCCCGGCCGACGAGGGTGCCGGCGTCGAGGGCGGCGTAGGCGCCGGCCACCTGAGCCAGCGGGAGCTCCTGGACGTCCACCCGCACCCGGCCCTCGGCGGCCAACGCGATCACCTCTCGGGCGTCGGCCAGGGTGGAGCGCTCGATGGGGGTGATGGTCGCCTCGCGGGGCAGCCCGCCGAACCAGGGCCGGGCGTAGCCACCGCCCCCGGCGCCCACCAGGGCGAAGGTGCCACCCCGCCGCAGGGCGGCCACGCCCGCCTTGATGGTGGCGTCGGTGCCGACGATGTCGACCACCGCGTCGACCCCGTCCAACCCTTCGGCGGCGAAGCCCCGCAGCACTCGGTGGAGGCGCTCCACCGTCCCGTCGACCGCGTCGTGGGCGCCCAGGCCCAGGGCCCGGTCGCGCCGGGCGGGATCGATGTCCACTGCGACCACCCGAGCCTCGGTGGTGGCCCGGAGGATCTGCACCGCGAAGGATCCCAGGCCGCCCACCCCGATGACCACCGCGGTCGCCCCGGGGCCGAGGGCGGGCCGCACCCGCCGCACCGCGTGCATCGAGGTGGCCCCGGCATCGGTCAGAGGCCCGGCGTGACGGGGATCCAGGTCGCCGAGGGGCAGCAGGGTGCGGGTGCCGTCGACCCGGATGTAGCGGGCCAGGCCGCCGTCGCGCCCGTAGCCCCGGCCGGCATCGGCGTGCAGGCAGGCACTGTCCCGTCCGGCCCGGCAGTGGGCGCAGGTCCCGCACGAGGGCGCCCCCAGCACCACCGGGTCGCCCACGACCACCTCGTCGACCTCCGCGCCGACCTCGACCACCCGACCCGCCACCTCGTGACCGAGGGTGAAGGGCACCTCCCACCCGAGGGCCTCGCCCACCTCGCCGGGCATGGCCACCATGGTCAGATCGGAGTGGCACAGACCGCAGCCGGCCACCTCGACCAGCACCTGGCCCGCGCCGACCTCGGGCACGGGCACCTCGACCAGCTCCGGCGGTCGCTGCCACCCGAGCAGACGGTAGGCGGTCATCGTCTCGGTCACCGGTGCCGTCCCTGTGGGCGAGGGACGAGGTCGTGCTCCCCGTGCTCGATCTCCCCGTGGCGAACGGCCCGCCGCCGCGCCGGGCCGAGCGCAGGCAGGATCGTCACCGCATCGGCCCGCGGGACGACGACGCTCACGCCGCGGCCAGGGGCCAGGACCGGGCCACGATGGCGGCGGTGTCGACGCCGGGGGGCAGGGTCCCGAGGGCCAACCCGGCGTCGCGGGCCAGGCGGCTGGCGCAGAAGGCGTCGGCCACGGCAGGCGGCGCATGGCGCACCAGCAGGGATCCCTGGAGGGCGAAGGCGGCCCGCTCCACGATGCGCCGGGCCCGGGCCTCGAGGTCGGAGGGATCGGCCAGCTCGGCGTGGAGGTCGGCCACGGCGCGGTCGAGGCGGGGGTCAGCCCCCTTGGCCAGGTCGATCTCGGCCAGCAGGGCCGCGACGGACTCGGGTTCGCGACCGGCGGCGCGGAGCACGTCGAGGCACATGACGTTGCCCGAGCCCTCCCAGATGCCGTTGAGCGGGCTCTCTCGGAAGAGGCGGGCCAGGGGGGCCTCCTCCACGTAGCCGTTGCCACCGAGGCACTCGAGCGCCTCGGCCGCCACGAGCGGGGCCCGCTTGCAGATCCAGTACTTGGCCACCGCGGTGGCGATGCGGGCGAAGGCGGTCTCGCCCCGGTCGTAGGCCCCGGCCAGGCGGAGCATGGTGGTGGTGGCCGCCTCCGACTCCACCGCCAGGTCGGCCAGCACGTTGGCCATGAGGGGCTGGTCGACCAGACGACGGCCGAACGCAGCCCGGTGGTGGGCGTGGTGCAGGGCCTGGCTGGTGGCCGCCCGCATCTGCGCGGTCACCCCGATCACGCAGTCGAGCCGGGTGTGGTTGACCATGGTGAGGATGGTGCGGATGCCCCGGCCCTCCTCCCCCACCAGCGTGCCCAGGGCGCCGTCCAGCTCGATCTCGCTGGAGGCGTTGGTGCGGTTGCCCAGCTTGTCCTTGAGTCGCTGGATGGCGACGGCGTTGCGGGTGCCGTCGGGCAGCCAGCGGGGGACGGCCAGGCAGGAGAGCCCGGCGTCGGTCTGGGCCAGCATGAGGAAGAGGTCGCTCATGGGTGCGGAGCAGAACCACTTGTGGCCAACGAGGGCGTACTCCTCCCCGGGACCACGGGCGCCGGTCGGCGCGGCAGTGGTGGTGTTGGCCCGCACGTCCGAGCCGCCCTGCTTCTCGGTCATGGCCATGCCGGCCAGGGCACCCTGCTTGTCAGCGACCGGACGGGGGGTCGGGTCGTAGGTCCGGGAGGTGAGCTTTTGCTCCCAGACCGCCGACAGGCCGGGCTGCGTGCGGAGGGCGGGGACGATGGAGTAGGTCATCGACACCGGGCAGCCGTGACCGGCCTCGACCTGGGTCCAGAGGGCGAACTTGGCCGCCCGGGTGACGTGGGGAGCGGGCCCGTCGTCGGCCCACGGCCCGCCGGCCAGTCCCTCGGCCACGGCCACACCGAGGAGGTCGTGGTAGGCGGGGTGGTACTCCACCTCGTCGACCCGGCGACCGAACCGGTCGTGGGTGTGCAGCTCCGGCTCGTGGGCGTTGGCGGTCTCACCGGCCCGGATCCACCGTCGCTCGCCCACCTTCTTCCCCACGGCGCTCACCTCGGCGGACCGGGCCGACGCGCCCTCCCGGCCGAGGCCCTCACCGAGGGCGAGGTCGAGGGCCGCCGCGTCGTGGCCCTCCAACGGCGGTGGCTGGTTGGTCACCTGGTGGGTCGCGGTGGTCATGGCCCGTGTCTACCGCGGCCCACCGCGCCCGCGCCGACGCGGCGCAGGCGGTGACCAGGGATCGCCCAGAGCGGGTCAGCCGGGGTCGGCGGCGTCGGCCAGGAAGGCGAAGAACGACTCGCGGCCGGGCTCGTAGACGTGCTCGGGGTCGGCTCGCACCGCCGCGTCGAGGGCGACCGCGTCGTCGCCGACGAGGATCCGCCACTGCCCGGCCCGGACGCCGTCCAAGATGATGGTGGCCGCTCCGGCCGCGGTGAGTGGGGCGGTGTCGCGAAACGCGTCGCCGAAGCCCTCGACCACGGCCCGGACCTCGTCATCGGACAGCTCCTCGACCTCCATGCCTGATCGAGCCAGGAAGTCGCGGCTGCCCTCCAGCTCCTCGTGGTCGTCACCTCCATCACCCCGGTGGACGCGACGGCTGTTGTGCATGATGTCGGTCCCGATGTGACCGGGCATGACCACGTGGACCGAGACGTGCGGGGCGTTGACCCGCAGGTCCTCGATGAGCGCCTCGGAGAACCCCTTCACCGCGAACTTGGCCGAGCAGTAGGCCGTGTGGGGCATGCCCTCGGCCAGCGCGGCCCAGAAGCCGTTGACGCTGCTGGTGTTGACCAGGTGCCCCTCGGGTGCGGCCACCAGGAGGGGCAGGAAGGTGCGGGCGCCGAAGTAGACGCCGTTCCAGCACACCCCGAAGGTGCGCTCCCACTCGTCCCGGTCGCCGGCCACGAAGCTGCCGCCACCGCCGATGCCGGCGTTGTTGAACACCAGGTCGACGTGGTCGGCGTCGTGAGCGGCAACCGCCTCGTCGCGGAACCGGACCAGGTCCTCCTCGACGGACACGTCGGCCCGGTGGCTGGTGACCCGGGTGCCATAGGGTGCCCCGGCCCGAGCCAGGCGCTCGGTCTCGGCCAAGTTGTCGACGTGCACGTCGCACGCGGCCACCGAGCACCCCTCGGCGGCCAGCTGCACGACCAGCTCGCGACCCATCCCGGTGCCGCCCCCCGTCACCACGGCCAGCCTGCCTGCGAACGACTCCATGCGTGCCCCTTTGGTCGGACCAGGAAGGTACACGGGCCGTCCGTGGCTCGGGTCAGCCGGTCCGTGCTCCTGCTGCGAGGCGGGGCAGGCGGAGGCGGGCCACGGCCAGCCCGGCCAGGGCCACCACGGCGGCGACGGCGAAGGCGGCCCGGTCGGTGCCGGTGAGGTCGACGAAGACGCCCAGGACCGGCGCCCCGGCCCCCTGGGACAGGTCGAAGAAGAGCGAGAAGGTGCCCACCGCGTGGCTCCGCTCCTCCGGTGGCGCGGTGTTGACGACGAGGGTGAACAGGGCCGGGAACAGCAGCGACATGCCGACGGAGAAGACGAAGGTGCCGGCGTAGATGGCGGGGACGGCGTCGACCACGGTGATGACCGTCATGCCCGCGGCCACCGCCAGCAGGGCCAGGGTGGTGGTGCGGACGGCGCCGAAGCGATCCGGGACCCTCGCCCCGACCACGCGGACCACCAGCACGGTCACGCCGTACACGAGGAAGTACGGGCCGGCGTCGTCGATGCCGAGGTCCTCGAGGTGGAGGGCGAGGAAGGCGGCGAAGGCCGCGAAGCCGATCAGCCCCATCAGCAGGATGGTGCCGGGCATCACCGCCGCCGGGTGCAGCAGCCGACGACGGGTGGCGGGCGGGTCCTCGGCGTCATCGGTGGGTGTCTGGCGCCCCAAGTGGGCCGGGATGAGCAGGGCCAACAGCGCACCCGTCGCGGCCAGGACTGTGGCCACCAGCCACACCCGGCCGACACCGCCGCTGCGGTAGAGGACCTCGCCGACGAAGGGGCCGATGGCCAGGCCGCCGTAGATGGAGGTGGAGAAGTACGAGGCCGCCTCCCCACGGCGGTCATCCGGGCTCAGGTCCTGCGCGGCGGTGGCCACGCCGACGAAGAACCCGGCCTCGCCCAACCCGGTGAGCAGCCGGAACGCCACGAGCACGGGGACGGAGGCGACCAGCCCGTAGCCGGCGATGGACAGGGCGGCGATGCCCCCTCCGACTACCGCCAGCGGGCGCCGGCCGAGCCGATCGCCCAGCCGGCCGACCAGGGGACGGATCAGGGCGGCCGACACCGCGAAGGCACCCACTGCGGCTCCGACCGCGACCCCGCCGCCGCCGAGCTCGTCCTCCACGTAGCGGGGCAGGACGGGCAGCAACATGCCCATGGCGGTGAAGTAGCCCAGGGCGGCCACCACGATCACGGCGAAGGTCGGGCTGAGCAACCGAGGCCGAGCGCGACCGTCGGCAGCGGTGGCATCGACGGTCACGGAAGGTTCCAACCGGTCCGTCGGGCCGGACCTTCCCGGCCCGTCGCCTGAGCCTCGCCGCCCCGGATCGAGGCCGCCACCGACGGCGTAGTGTCCGGGCGGTGGACCAGCCGCACACCCAGGGCGATCGGAGAGCGCACCGATGAGCAACGCGGCGCTGCCACCCGACCCACCCGACGGCGACAGGCCCTTCGCCCCGGACCCGCCCCGCCCGATCCGGGCCGTGACCGCGTTGACCGAACCGGTCGACGCCCTCAACGAGCTGGGCTTCTACGGCCTCGCCGGCCACACCAGCACCCCCCGAACGATCATCGCCGAGGCACGCGACGGCGAGCGCCTCGGCCTGGGCACGGCCTTCGTGTCGGAGCGCTTCACGGTCAAGGACGCCCCGACCCAGTGCGGCGCGGTGGCGGCGGTGACCGAGCGCATGGGGATCGCGACGGCGGCCACCAACGCCCAGACCCGCCACCCGCTGGTGACCGCCTCCTTCGCGGCGACGATGCACGCCCTCACCGACGGGCGCTTCGCCCTGGGACTGGGCCGGGGCATCGACGTCCTCCTCGACGTTATGGGCCTGCCCCGCATGACCGGCGACGCCCTCGTCGACCACATCGAGATCCTGCACACCCTGTGGGCCGGGGAGTCCGTCGTCGCCCACGAGGGCCCAGCCGGGTCCTACCCCTTCCTGCACCAGGGCGCCGACCTCGACGGGCAGATCCCCGTCCTCCTCATGGCCATGGGACCGCGGACCCTGGAGCTGGCCGGCCGCATCGCCGACGGGGTGGTGCTGCACACCTTCTTCTCCGACGAGGCACTCGAGCGGTCCGTGGCCGCCGTCCGCAAGGGCGCCGACGAAGCAGGGCGCGACCCGGCCTCGGTGCGCATCTGGTCCGTCCTGGCCACGGTGGGCAACCACCTCGACGAGGAGGCCCGACTCCGGAAGCTGGTGGGCCGCCTGGCCACCTACCTCCAGGGCTACGGCGACCTGATGGTGGAGGTGAACGGCTGGGACCCGGAGGTGCTGGCCCGCTTCCGCCAGGCCGACGTGGTCGCCTCCGCCCGCGGCGCGATCGATGGCACCGCCACGCCGTCCGAGCTGGCCGAGGTGGCCGAGCTCATCCCCGACGAGTGGCTGGCGGCGTCGGCCCGGGGCTCGGTTGAGCAGTGCGCCGCGACCGTGGTCGACCAGCTCCGGCTGGGCGCCGACTCGGTGGTCCTGCAGGGGGCCACCCCGACCGAGCTGGGCCCGGTCGTCGACGCCTACCGGGAGGTCCGCCCCAAGGATGCGGTGGCGCGTTGCACGGCCAACCCCGGACGGCTCCACCCGTGAGGCCGCGGGGACGATGAGCGGCGCCTCCGACGCGGCCGCGGTCGCGGCGGAGGCCGGACTGACGCCCGACGGCCTGACCGCGGCGCGGTCGGGACGCCCTCCGAGCGCGGCGACGCCATGTTCCTGGCCATGACCGAGCGCTCCGGCGCCGCCCTCCGCGACCACGACACCCTCTCGCGGCTCTGAGCCGGGTTCGACCACCGGAGCCCGACTGCAGGAGGCCCTCCGCCCACCAGCCGATCCGCGCTGTCACAGGGCCTGTGTAGGTTCGCCTCATGCCGCCGATCGACCTGCGCACCGTCGCCTACGGCGCGCCCGCGGCGCAGGCCCTGCGCGACGTCGTGGCTGAGACCAAGGCCACCCAGGCGCTGGCCCCCGTGACGGTGGTCGTCCCGGCCAACCACGTCGGGGTGACCGTGCGCCGGCAGCTGGCGCGCGGCACCTTCGGCTCGGTCTCGCCCACCGGGCAAGGCCTGGCTGGGGCCTCCTTCCTCACGACCTACCGCCTGGCAGAGCTCCTGGGCGCGGGTGCCCTGGCCGGCCAGGGCCGCCGGCCGGTCTCGGTTCCGGTGCTCGCCGCGGCCGTCCGCCAGGTGCTGGCCGCCGACCCTGGCGCCTTCGGTGCCGTCGCCACCCACCCCGCCACTGAGGCGGCGCTGGTCGCCACCTATCGCGAGCTCCGCGACCTGCCCGACGGCGCGCTCGCCGCCCTCGTCCGGACCGGGCCTCGGGCCGCCGACGTCGTCCGCGTCCACCGCGCCGTGCGCGCCGCCCTGGTCGAGGGTTGGTCGGACGAGGAGGACCTCATGGCCGCGGCCGCGGAGCGGGTGGCCAACGACCCGGCGGCCGCCGCCGAGCTCGGCACCGTCGTCGTGCACCTCCCCCAGCGCCTGTCGCTGCACGCGGCCGCCCTGCTGCGCACCGTCGCCGAGGTCGCCCCCACCTGCGTCGTGGCCGGCACCACAGGTCGGGCCGAGGCAGACGCCGACATCACCAACGGGCTGGAGCGCCTCGGCCTCGCCCCGACCCGCCCCGGCCCGCCCCCGCACCTCCCGGTGGCCGCCGACCGCACCGTCGTGGTCACCACGTCTGACGCCGACGACGAGGTCCGGGCTGCGGTTCGCCGCATCACTGCGGCCCTGCGCGAGGGCACACCGCTCGACCGGGTCGCGGTGCTGCACGCCGGCGTCAAGCCTTACGCCCGCCTCCTGCACGAGCACCTCAGCGCCGCCGGCATACCCTTCAACGGGCCCTCCTCGGTCCCGCTGGCCAGCCGGGCCGCAGGCCGGGCCCTCACCGGGCTCCTCGCCCTGCCCGAGGTCGGCTGGACCCGCCACGCGCTGCTGGCCTGGCTCAACGGCGTGCCCGTGCTCCACGACGGCCACCGGCCACCGCTGGCCCGGTGGGAACGCGTGTCGCGCGACGCCGGCGTCGTCGGTGGTCGGATGCAGTGGGACCAGCGCCTGACCGCCCACATCGACGAGCTCGAGCCGGCGGCAGAGGCAGCCGGCGACCACGAGGGGGCCGAGGAGCGTCGCGCGCGCCGGCGACAGCGCGCCGAGCAGACCCGTGAGCTGCGGACCTTCGTGTTGGCCCTCATCGACGACGTGGAGGCGGCATCCGCCGCACCACGACCCTGGACCGAGTACGCCCGCTGGCTGCGCCGGCTGCTCGACCGGCTGGTGGGCGACGCGGCCACGCGCCGGACGTGGCCTGACGACGAGCGGAAGGCGGCGGAGCGCGTCGAGCTCGCCATCGACCGGCTGGGTGCCCTTTCCTCCGTCGAGCCGGGGACAGTCCCCCTCGAGGTCGTCGTGCGCACGCTCGAGGTCGAGCTGGAGGGTGACCTGGGCCGGGTCGGTCGCTTCGGAGAAGGGGTGCTGGTCGGGTCGCTGTCGATGGGCATCGGCCTCGACCTCGACCTCGTCGTCGTGGTCGGCATGGCCGAGGGCCTCGTCCCAGCGCCTCCTCGCGACGACTCGCTGCTCCCCGACCGGGAGCGTCAGGCCTTGGGCGGTGCCCTCGCCCTGCGTCGCGACGGCATCGGCCGCCAGCAGCGCGAGCTGCTCGCCACCCTCGGCGCATCTTCACGCCACGTGCTCTCCCACCCCCGGGGAGACCTCCGTCGCAGCAGCGAGCGGGTGCCGTCACGATGGTTGCTCGAGGCAGCCAGCCAGATGGCGGGTCGGCGCCTCTGGGCCCACGACCTGGCGGCCCACGAGGCCGACTGGCTCATCCACGTGCAGTCCTTCGACCACGGCCTGCGCCACCTCTCGGTGCCCGCCACCGCCCAGGAGCACCGCTTGCGCTCTCTGCTCGCCGACGGCGCCGGGGGTCACAGCCTTGCGGTCGTCGACCGCCTGGGCGATCCCGTCCTGTCCTCGGGTGCCGCCCTGATGCGGGGACGGTCCTCGCACCGCCTCACCCGCTTCGATGGCCTGCTGCCCGCCGGCGTCGTCACGTCGCCGGCCGACCCGAGCTCGGCCCGCACCGCGTCTCCCACCAGCCTCGAGCGGTGGGCCCGATGCCCGTTCGACTACTTCCTGCGCACCGTCCTCGGCGTGCGCGAGGTCGAGAACCCCGAGGACGCGCTCACGATCACACCCCTCGATCGGGGTTCACTGGTCCATGACGTCCTGGAGAGGTTCGTGCGCGAGGTCCTCGACCGCGACCCGGGTGACCAGCTGGCGCCGGGTGACCGGTGGACGCCGGCCGACCGCGGTCGCCTCCGGGAGCTGGCCGAAACGGCCTGTGACCACTACCAAGCCCTCGGGCGCACCGGGCGACGCGTGCTGTGGAACCGCGACCGGGTCGAGATCCTCCGGGAGCTCGACCAGACCCTCACCTTCGAAGAGGAGGTCCGCCAGATCGAGGGGAGCCACCCGGTGGCGGCGGAGATGGCCTTCGGAGCCGTCGCCGAGGGGCCGATGGTCGCCCTGGCCCTCCCGGATGGCCGCGAGGTCCGCTTTCGAGGCATGGCCGACCGCATCGACCGCACCGATGCCGGGGGCCTCCTGGTGGTGGACTACAAGACCGGCAGCGACCGCGGCTACACCAGCCTCTCGGAGGACGACCCCGACCAGGGCGGCACCCGACTGCAGCTGGCCGTCTACGGCGCCGCGGCCCGAGCGACGATGGCCGAGCCCGATGCGCCGGTGAAGGCCGAGTACTGGTTCGTGTCGAGGAAGGGCCAGTTCCGTCGCCGCGGCTACCCGCTGACGCCAGAGGTTGAGGACCGCATCTCCGAGACCCTGGGCCTGATCGTCGGGGGCATCGAGGCCGGGCTGTTCCCGGCCCACCCCACCGACCAGGTCGGCGGGCCCTTCAACCCCTGTTCAAGCTGCGACCCGGACTTCCTGGGCGTGGCCGACATGCGCCGGACATGGGTGGCGATGGCCGACGAGGACCCCGCCCTCACCGGCTACCTCGACCTCATCGACCCCGAGCGGCGGGCGCCCGGCGACGACGAGGAGCCCGTCGATGCCTGACGCCGACCTCCCCGCCGACCAGGCGGCACGCGACCGCATCGGCCACGACCTGACTCCGACCCTCTTCGTCGAGGCCGGGGCGGGTTCGGGCAAGACCACGGCCCTCGTCGACCGTGTCTGCGTCCTCGTCACCGAGCCCTCGGGTCCCGCCGGGGCCCCCGTGCCGCTGGGTGCGGTCGCCGCCATCACCTTCACCGAGAAGGCGGGGGCCGAGCTGCGGGAGCGCCTCCGCCGGACGCTGGAGGAGACGGCTGAGGACGCCGAGGGCGATCGGGGAGCAGCCGCCCGGGCCGCGCTGACCGAGCTCGACGGCGCCGCCATCGGCACACTGCACGCCTTCGCCCAGCGCCTCCTGTCCGAGCATCCCATCGAGGCCGGGCTCCCACCCCGGGTCGAGGTGCTGGATGAGGTCTCCTCGGGCGTCGAGTTCGAGCGCCGCTGGGCGAGGTTCAGTGACGAGCTGTTCGAGGCCTCGGACCACGAGCGGACCCTCCTACTACTGTTCGCGGCCGGCGCCAAGCCCGCCACGCCCCACGCCCTGGCCCGCACCTTCGACAGCAACTGGGACCTCGTCGCCGAGCGGGTGCCCGACGACAGCCCGCCGCCGCCACCCGTCCGGCAGCTCGCGGCCCCCGCTCTCGGCGCCGTGGAGGCGGCGTGCCGGTACCGGGTCGGGTGCACGGATCCGGCCGATCGGCTGTGCCTGTTCCTGGACGATGCTGCTGAGTGGCTCGCCCACGTGCGCGGCATCGACGACGAGCTCCAGCTGCTCGACGCCCTCGCCGACCCCCGCCACCCCGGCGGCGACCGGGTCGGGTTCAAGCCCGGCACGAAGGGATCGATGGCCGCTTGGGGGTCCAAGGACAACAAGGCGGAGGCGGCCGAGGCCCTCCGCGAGGCAGGAGCGGCGATCGACGGGGTGACCGCGACTGTGGCCACGTCCTGCGCCCACCACCTCGGGGCGGCTCTCCGACGCTTCACGCTCACCTCGGCAGAGGAGCGCCGTCGCGAGGGTGCCCTGGAGTTCCACGACCTCCTCGTCCTGGCCCGCTCCCTGCTGCGCGACCCCGATCACGGCGCCCGGGTGCGCAGCGCCCTGCACGACCGCTACCAGCGGCTGCTGCTGGACGAGTTCCAGGACACCGACCCCATCCAGATAGAGCTGGCCGTCCGCATCGCGGCCACCGACCCTGGGTCGGATGCCGCGGGGGCGGGTGAGTGGAGCGACGTCGAGGTCGCGCCGGGGCGGCTGTTCGTGGTGGGCGACCCCAAGCAGTCGATCTATCGCTTCCGCCGCGCCGACATCTCCCTGTTCCTCCAGGCCGCACGACGGTTCTCCGGACCGGCTGGCGAGGGCCTGACCCTCAGCACCAACTTCCGCACCGTCGGCGGCGTCATCGACTGGGTGAACGCCACGTTCGGCCGCCTGCTCGAGGAGGCGCCGGTGCACGACCTTCTGGTCGAGTCCCAGCCCCGGTACACCCCGCTCGCCTCCGTCCGCCCCGACCCCCCGACCGGCCCCGCGGTGAGCGTGCTGGGCCGGGCCGCCCACCCCTACCGCACCAAGGCGGCCGAGATCCGCACCGCCGAGGCCCACGAGGTCGTCGATACGATCCAGCGGGCAATGGCCGAGTGCTGGCAGGTCGACGACCGGGCCAAGGGCTGGCGCGACGCCGCCCTCGGTGACATCACCATCCTCGTGCCGGCCCGCACCTCGCTCCCGTACCTCGAGGACGCCCTCTCCGACGCCGGCATCCCCTACCGGGCCGAAGCCAGCTCGCTCGTCTACGCCACGCGCGCCATCCGCGACCTGCTGATGGTGCTGCGGGCGGTGGCCGACCCGACCGACGAGCTGCGGATCGTCTCCGCCCTGCGCACGCCACTGTTCGGCTGCGGCGACGACGACCTGCACCGGTTCCGGGTCGAGCGGGGCGGGCACTGGAGCTACCTCGGGCGCCAGCCCGACGGAGTCCCCGGCGACGACCCTGTGGCGGAGGGGCTGGCCACGCTGCGGGGATGGCACGACCTGCGTCACTGGGCATCGCCCTCGGTCCTGCTCGAGCGCATCGTGGCCGACAGGCGGGCGATGGAGTTGGCCTTCGTCGAGGGTCGCCCTCGCGACGTGTGGCGGCGCATCCGCTTCGTGGTCGACCAGGCCCGGGCCGGGTCCGACGCCACCGGCGGCGATCTGCGCGACTACCTGGACTGGGTCGGCCTCCAGACGGTGGAGGGGGCGCGCGTGGCCGAGGCCGTCCTCCCCGAGACCGACGACGATGCGGTGCGGATCATGACGATCCACGCCGCCAAGGGCCTCGAGTTCCCGGTCACCATCGTCTCGGGGCTGTCGACCAGCCCCCGGCACGGCCCCCGTCCCGGCGACGCCCGCTTCCCACCCGAGGGCGGCGTCGCCTACTACCTGGGGAAGAACGCCGAGACCCCGGAGTTCACGGCCACCCGGCCGGTCGATGAGCAGATGTCCCACGACGAGCGGCTGCGCCTGCTGTACGTGGCCACCACACGGGCCCGGGACCACCTCGTCATCTCGCTGCACCGGGCCGAGCGCCGGACGCCGCCGTCACCCACCACCCGCTCCAGCGCCGAGGTGCTCGTCGAGGGGATGGGCCCCGACCTCCTCGCGGCCCTCCCCGATGCGGCCGACGGCACCCTCGCCGCGGCCCCGACACCTGCGGCGCGACCAGTCGAGCCGCCTGAGCCCTTCGAGGCCTGGGCCGAAGCCCACGCCACCGCCCTGGCTGCTGCCCACCGGCCCACCACCGTGGCGGCCACCGCCCTCACCGACGAGGGGCGGCCCGACGTCGAGCCCCCCGACGAGCCACCGCCCGCCGTCGACCGGGCACCGGCCGAGGGGGAGGGCGCCCGGGGCCAGCTGCTCCTCGACTTCACCGCAGCACGCCCGGACCCCGAGCTCGACCGCGCCCCGGACGGAGCCGACGCCGGTTTGCGCAAGCGCGCCGGCGACCTCGACCGGCCCCCCTGGCTGAAGGGCCGCTACGGCACCGCCGTAGGACGTGCGGTCCACGGCGTGCTCCAGACGATCCCGCTCGACGCCGACCCCAGCGACGCCCCGGTCCTCGAATCGGTCGCGGCCCAGTGCCAAGCGGAGGCCATCCCCGACCGCGAGGACACGGTGCACACGCTGGTCGCCCAGGCCCTGGAGTCCCGTTCGGTCACCGAGGCGAGCGCGGCAGAGCACTGGCGCGAGATCTACGCCTGCACGCCGGTGGGCGAGCGACTCCTGGAGGGCTACGTCGACCTCCTGTACCGCTCACCCGACGGGCTGGTGGTGGTCGACTACAAGACCGCGGCTACGGCTGACGCCGACGATCTCGATCGCCGGGTCGACGGATACCGGACCCAGGGCGCGTCCTACGCCCTCATCGTGGGGCGGGCCACTGGCGAGGCCGTCGCCCGGGTCACATTCTGCTTCCTGACCCCCCAGGGGGTCGTGGAGCGCCACCTCGACGACGTGCCCGCAGCCGTCGCCGAGGTGGAGGCAGCTGTGCTCGCCGGGACCGCCGTGGCGCTCGACTGACCGTCAGCTGCTCTCGAGGGTGGCGTCGAGGGTGATCTCGGCACCGGCCAGTACCTTGGAGACAGGGCAGCCCTCGGAGGTGGCCTTGGCGATCTCCTGGAAGGCGGAGTCGTCCATGTCGGGGACGACGGCCGTGATCACCAGCTCGATCTTGGGGATCTTGAAGCCCTCGCCCTCCTTCTCGAGGTGAACCTTGGCCGTGGTCTCGACGCGGTCGGGGACGTGGCCCTCCTTGCCCAGCTCGTTGGCCAGGGCCATCGAGTAGCAGCCGGCGTGGGCCGCGGCGAGCAGCTCCTCGGGGTTGGTCCCGGAGCCGTCCTCGAAGCGCGACGAGAACGAGTAGGCGCCGTCGATGGCTCCGGAGGCGGACGCCATCGTCCCCTTCCCGTCGCTCAGGGATCCTTCCCAGCGGGCGTCAGCGTTCCTGGTCGGCATGGTTGGTGCTCCTCGTGATCGTGGACCTGGTGCCCTACCCGCCCAGGTCTGCTCGACACTCCCCGATGCCGGGGGCGGTCCGGGATGGGCGACGCGCCCGGACGGAGAGGTCGGTGTGGCTTGACACCCGCGCCGGGAACGGGGAAGGTGGGTCCGCTGTCCGGCCCCACCTCCCTCCTCCTCCTCGTGTAGACGAACGCCCCACATAGGCGTTCGTCAGCTCCTGAGCCTCCGGGCCGGGAGCTTACTTCGTTGTCCGGCCTCGTACGCTGTGCTCCCACACGGTGTGCCGGCCCTCCCCGCCCACCACCCGACCCCAGCGAGCGATCCCATGGCCCCCGAGCCCACCACCCCGAAGCGCATGCCGTTCGACA
>JBBSME010000052.1:0-19450 GCA_038233335.1 Acidimicrobiales bacterium
AAGAACCACCAGGAGAAGATGAAGTCGGGCGACGTCTACCAGGTGGCCGAGGTGGTCCGGAACCTGGCCCTCCGCGAGGCGGGCAAGGGCCTGTCCACCGCCGAGAAGTCGATGCTCGACCGGGCCCGGGGCATCCTGGTGTCCGAGCTCAGCTTCGCCCTCGACGTGACCGAGGACGACGCCCTCGACAAGCTCAACGCGGGTCTCCAGTAGTCGTCGATCGAGGCGGCGCACCTAAGCGCAATGCCGTTCAGTTAGATGCGTTGGATGGTGGTGATGGGTGTTCCGGTGGGTTGGGGCCAGTTGGCGTGTCGGGCTCGTTTGACGTGCCACTTGGGCATCTTGCGTTTGATCAGACGCAAACCACAGCCGGGGGGCCGATCGGAGTCGTCGTTTGGGGTTCAGCCGCCGACAGAGAAGGGCGAGCGCGTGGGCCCAGCTGTGGTCACTGCCCTGAGGGGGAAAACCGCGCGCTTGTGACAGCGAGCGGCGGGTGATGCGGAGTGCGGCGACGAAGCTGACCTGGTCGGGGTCGACATCGGCTTCGATGGCCGCGGCGAACATCAGGGTGCGGATGGCGTAGTGGCAACAGAGGTGCCCCCAGATGCGGCCCCGGCTACAGGACCAGGGCGCCGGGCGGGCCCGCGGTCTCGGTGTCAGTGAGCCCGGCCGCGAAGCAGATCGAGACCTGTTGTTGGCGCTGTACCAGGAGGAACGCGAGGGCATGGTCCGACTCGCACGCCTGCTCACCGGCTCGGTCGTCATCGCTGAGGACGTGGTGCAGGACGCGTTCGTGCAGCTCTACGACCGCGGCCTCGGTGCCGTCGATCAGCCAGGCGCCTACCTGCGGCGGACGGTGGTCAACCTGTGCCACTCCCACCACCGCCGCAAGGGTGTCGAGACACGATGGCGCGCCCGTCAGCCACCACCGCAGGTCGAACTCCCCCCTGAGCTCGACGAGATGCGGCGGGCCCTGTCGACGCTGGCCGATCGCCAGCGAGAGGCCCTGGTCCTGCGGTTCTACCTCGACCTGAAGGTCGAGGACGTGGCCGCCTTGCTCGACCGACCCGCCGGCACGGTCAAGTCCGACATCCATCGCGGCCTTGCCGCTCTGACCGAGGAGATCACACGATGAGCACCGACGACCCCCGTCCGCCGACCGAGCAGCTGCTTTCCCAGACCCTCACGGCCACTGCCCTTGCCACCCCGACGACCGACCGCTCCGACGACCTTCGCCGCGCCCTGGAACGGGCCGACGGGCGCAAGGACGAAGGCGCGGCCGACCTCGGGCGGGATGAGGGACCGGCGGCTGCCCCGCCCGACGGAACCGTGGACCTCGGTGAGAATCCGGTCATCGACGTGCTGCGGGGCCCCCGCGCCAGCCCCCGACGTCGCGGTCTCATCCTGGCGTCGGCGGCTGCTCTGATCGTGGCTCTGGCCGCCGTGGCCGTGCTGGTCGATCGAGGCTCGGACCGGGAGGGCGAAGTGGTGGCGGCGCCGCCCGCGACCGCTCCGGCAACCGGGTGGTTCCTGCCCGACGGGGGATGGGACGTCGTGTCCGTCGAGACTGACTACCTCGACACGGGCCAGGCCGGAGCGTGTCCCTGCACCTTGTGGGCCGCCGCCCGACCCGGCACCGACCCGGCCGCCATCAATCTGGCCGAGTCCGGCGCGAGCAAGGACGCCGGACTCCCAGGCATGCCGACCGAGCCGATCGACGTGGGCGGACGCCCCGGGACCGTGTCCCAGGGAGCTGCCACCTTCCTGACCGTCCCCAGCAGTGACCAACACCTGCGGCTCCAGGCCCGAGGCGTGGACGTCGAAGCCCTGGTGGCCGTGGCCGACGCCTGGCTCGACCAGCGCGAGGCCGGGGCCGAGATCGACCCGGCCGAGCTCGGCCTGCCTGCGGGCTTCGTTGCCACCGCCCCCCAGGAGAAGTCCTGGGACTTCGAGCACCTCTTGGCCGTGCGGATCCGAGAGGACGACACTGGACGTGAGGTCGAGTACCAACTAGTGCCCACCGGGTGGAACCGCGGGGTGCTGGCCTCCGCCTCGGAGCTCACAGTCGAGGAAGGAGTGTTCAGGGTCGCGGGCGGCACCGGGGACGAGGCCTACCTCGCCACCGTCGGAGGCCCCACCGACGTGCTGCTCGGTCCGCCCTTCTTCGGATCGGCCACCGATGAGCTCGCCCCGGCCGAGCTCCAGGAACTGTTCGACGGGCTGCACGAGGTGCCGACCGCAGACTGGCGGGCCGCACTCGAGCAAACCGATGAGAACGTCGACCCGGACGTGCGTGCCGCGCCCGACCTGTTCAGCGCCCCCCTCACCGGCCCCTGAACCACGAGTCCTCCACGGGCCCGCCGGGATGCCAGCCAGACGCAAGCCCCGACCGCGCACCACATCACCACTAGACGCCCTCTTGTGCGAAGGTGAGTTCGACAGAGTGAACTACGTCACGGGGGACCCGATACCAGCCGAGAGGACTCCCACGACGACCCGTACCGCACCACCTCGACCCGGAGCAAGGATGGTGCCCGCGGTCGCATTCGTCGTGGTCGCCTCATTCATGGCCAGCTCCTGCAGCATCGTCTCCTGGCGGCTCGGCTCGACCCACGGAGTGACCGTCGAAGTCGGTGCGCGCCGGGCCAACGTGGTCATCTACCGCGTTGCCCGCAAGGCCATCTACGACGCCTGCCGCTAGGGCCATGGCGACCGACATCGAGGTCTCCCAACGTGAGGCCCTACATGTCCGGTCGGCGATCCTGATCCTTGTCGAGAGCTTCGACTGGCGCCGGCACGGCGCTGGGGACCTGATCGTGGACCGCCTCAAACGGTCGGTGGTGCCACCGCTGCACCCGCACAGAGCACCAAGCCCAGGCGCCACCGGGCCCGGGCAGACCGGCTCAGAGGCTCGCCAGCCCGGTACCCCGGCCGATGTACCTGCTGCGGGGCGGCCATCGCAGCCGGTGACGCCGTGTGCGTCCTGTCGCCACCCGACGAACCTGGCATCCCCCTGCTCCTCGACTGCGGACGCCGCCGCATCCAGACCCTCGGATGGATCGAACGCCGCTGACCAGGGACGGTGGGCCTGCAGCGCCGCCAGACCTCGGCGGCGTGGATCGGGTGCACTCCCGGAGCCCACACCCCCAGCGTCACCTCAGGCCCCGATCCCCTTAGCGTCAACCATGGTGGCACTCTCCAGGTCCACCACGCGGACGTCGGCACCCGTGAGGTCCGCACCGGTGAAGTCGGCGCCGGTGAAGGTCGCATCGCGGAGGTTCGCACCGCGAAGGTTCGCACCTCTGAAGTTTGCCCCCCGGAGCAGCGCACCGCCGAGGTCGGCTCCAGCAAGATGCGCCTCACTGAGAAACGCACCGGTGAGGTCAGCCTCTCCGAGCTGCGCATCAGCGAGGTGCGCGTCGCTGAGATCCGTAGCCGCGAGGACTGCGCTGTACAAGTACGCATGGCTGAGGTCCGCGCTGGCGAGGTGCGCGCCGCTTAGGGGTTCCGGCACGTAGAGACCGTCTGGCCTGCTGCCATCCTCGACAGTAGCAACGCAGATGCTACAATCCCGGGATGGATCGGATCGGAGTCGGGGAGCTGCGCCAGAACGCGAGCCGGTACTTGGCTCGGGTCAAGGTCGGGGAGACCGTGGAGGTCACCGACCGAGGTGTGCTGGTGGCGCTGCTGGTGCCCCCGAGTGAGTCCCGATCGGCCCGGGACCGGATGGTGGCAACCGGGGCGCTGCTCCCAGCCTCCGGCCCGCTGGTGTTCCCGCCCCGGGTGACCCCGCCTCCGGGAACACCGACGACCGAGCAGATCCTGGAGGACCTGCGAGAGGAGCGGCTCTGATCTACGTCGACTCCTCGGCGCTGGCGAAGCTGGTGGTGGAGGAGCCCGAGAGCAGCGTGCTAGAGGCCTGGCTGACCGCTCGCGGACCGAACGCAGCTGTGGTCAGCAGCGAGTTGGCGCGGATCGAGGTCTTGCGGATGGCCCGCCGCTCTGCGAGCGGTGGGGCCGCGGACCGAGCACGGATGATCCTCGGAGGAGTCGATCTGGTCCCGATGACCGGCACAGTGGTCGACGTGGCCAGCGAGATCGGTGATCCGCTGCTGCGTAGCCTCGACGCCATCCACCTGGCCACCGCTCTGAGCCTCGGCCCCGCCCTCGAGACAATGGTGGTCTACGACCACCGCCTCGCCGACGCCGCGACCAATGCTGGTCTGAGCGTGGACTCCCCGGGTCGCTGAGCAGCGTCACGAGCCGACGCGACGTCGCAAGCGATGCGAGAACTGACCCACCACCGACGAACTGGTGGTAGATCCCATCGGCCTCGTTGAAACCCCTCAGTCAGCGCGGGTGATGGCTCTCTGGCGGCGGGAGAGGGTGGCCAGCTCCTCGGCGGAGGCCATGGCGGTGCGGATGCTCTCCTCCAGGGCCTGGCGGCTGGCGTGCATCTTCTCCTCGACGTTCTCGCGTCGGGACGAGGACTCGTCGGCCTCGGGCATCGGTGCGCCGGCGCCGACCCGCTCCCGGGCTCGGGCCAGCTCGACCTCGGCCCCGTCGTCCGGCGTCGCCGACCGGGGGGCGTGGGCGGCCAGGGCCGCGGTGGCCTTGCCCCAGTGGGCCTTGAACATGCCCATGTCGAACGAGCCGTCGCGGACGCGGGCGGCGTCGAGCAACCGTGCCGGCGGGGTCTTGAGGTCGCGCACGATGCGGAACCAGGACAGGACCTTGAGGCCGTAGTAGGTGGGGTCGTACTCCCACCAGAAGAAGCCGTTGCGAGCCGCTGCTTGGTAGTAGTGGTGGTTGTTGTGCCACCCCTCGCCGCCGGTCCACAGGGCGATGAGGGCCGAGTTCCGGCTGGTGTCGGTGGTGGCGTAGCGGCGCCGTCCCATCACGTGGGCCAGGGAGTTCACCGTGAAGGTGCCGTGCCACAGCAGCACCGTCGACCAGAAGAAGCCGACGATCAGGCCCGACCAGCCTGCGATGAGGTAGCTGGCGATGCCCACGGTCCAGACCGGGATCCAGTCGTGGTTGGTGAGGAACCGCAGCTCGGGGTACTTGTTGAAGTCCTTGATCGAGTCCGGGTCCCAGGGCTTGAACTTGTCGCAGAGGATCCAGCCCACGTGACTCCACCAGAACCCCTTCTGGGGGGAGTGGGTGTCGCGCTCGGTGTCGCTGAAGCGGTGGTGGTCGCGGTGGTGGCTGGCCCACCAGAGGGCGCCCTTCTGGACCGAAGCGCCGCCGCCGAAGGCCAGGATGAGCTGGAAGACCCGGTTGGTCTTGTAACTGCGGTGGGCGAAGTAGCGGTGGAAGCCGGCGGTGATGAACCACATGCGCCCGAAGTAGAGGACCGCGCAGAGGATCACGGCCTTCGCGGTGACCCCGGTGACCAGGGCCAGGAGGCACAGGGCGTGGATCAGGAAGAACGGGATGGAGGCCTTCCAGTTCACCCGCTCGTCGGGCGCTCGCTCGATGGCGTGGGTGGTCACGTTCGCTCTGTCCTCACATGACGGGGTTCGGACCGTCGGGTCGGGGGGATCGGTGGGAGGCCTCCGCCGCGGCCGCTGGGTGGCAGCCTACCTACCGGTAGGTAGGAGGTCCAGGCATGGGCGACGTGGCGTGCGCCACACCGGTCCCGGCCGGTGTCCTAGAGTGCCCCGGTCGGACACCTTGCATGATGCGTGCAACCTCTTTCACGGCGATCGCCGTCGCCGCCCTCCTCACCCTTCCCCGCGCCGTGGAGGAGCCGCTGTCGGCCGCGGCCTGGCTGGTCGTGCTGGGCGTCGCGGTGGCGGGAGCCGCCCTCGGTCGCCCGGCGGTCACCCGCGTCGCCGGACCCGCGGCCGGGGTGCTGTGGCTCCAGGTCGCGTTCTTCCCGCTGCCCTCGGGGCAGTGGGCCTTCGGGCTCGTCCTCGGCCTGATGGCGTCGCTGGTCGCGGTGGGCATGGCCCTGGTGTACCGGGCCAACCGCGTCCTGAACTTCGCCCAGGCCGAGCTGGGGACGGCCCCCACCGTCCTCGTCGTCGGCCTCATCACCTTCAGCGGGCTGAGCTGGTGGCTGGCCGTGCCCGCCGGCCTGGCGGTGGCCGTCGTGCTGGGCATCGTCGTCGAGGTGGCCATCATCCGCCGCTTCGCCCGCGCCCCCCGCCTGATCCTGATGGTGGCCACCATCGGCCTGTCGCAGCTGCTGACCTTCGTGTCGATCATCCTCCCCCGCCTCTGGGGGGAGGACCTGATCAGCGAGAACATCGACGTGCCGATCGACGTCACCCTGTCCGAGGGGCCCCCGGCCCTCACCGGCGACCACCTGCTGGCCCTGGTGGCCGTCCCGCTCATCCTCGGGGCGCTGGCTGCCTTCATCCGCTTCACCGACGTCGGGGGGGCCATCCGGGCCGCGGCGGACAGCAACGACCGGGCCGCCCTCCTCGGAATCCCCGTCCGCCGCCTGCAGACGGTGGTGTGGTGCCTGGCCACGGTGCTCAGCTTCGTCGGCGTCCTCCTGCGGGCCGGGGTGGTCGGCCTGCCCGTGGCCGCCACCCTCAGCTTCGGCGCGCTGCTGGCCGCCCTGGCCGCCCTCGTGCTCGGAAACCTCACCGACCTGGTGGCGGTGGGGGTCGCCGCGGTCGCCCTGGGCATCCTCGAGCAGGGCATCCAGTTCCGGACCTCCGACGGGATGGTGTCGGTGGTGTTCGGCGGGGTGATCGTCGTCGCCATGCTCGTCCGCCGGTTGGGGGCCAGCCGAGCCGACGCCGATGCCACCACCACCTGGCGAGCCGCCGACGAGGTCCGGCCCATCCCGGCCGAGCTGCGACGCCTCCCCGAGGTGCGGGGGGCGCGCATCGGGCTGGCCGGCCTCGGTGCGCTCGCGGTGGTGGTGTTCCCCCTGGTCGTGTCACCCAGCATCCAGCTCCGCGGAGTGTTCATCGCCTGCTTCGTCCTGGTCGCGGCCTCGATCGTCGTGCTCACCGGGTGGGCCGGGCAGGTGTCGCTCGGGCAGATGTCGTTCGTCGCCGTGGGTGCCGCCATGGGGGCCCAGGCCACGGGGGAGTGGGGGTTCGACCTCTCCCTCGCCCTGGTGCTGGCCGGGGCGGCCGGTGCGGTCGTGGCCGTGCTGGTCGGGTTGCCGGCCCTGCGCCTGCGGGGTCCGTTCCTGGCCGTGACCACGCTGGCCTTTGCCCTGGCGTCCAGCCGCTTCCTGCTCAACCGCAGCGAGAACCGCTTCCTGCCCGACGGCAACCTCGATCGCCCCCAGCTGTTCGCGGTCATCGACACGACCAGCCAGCGCACCATGTTCTGGGTGTCGGCCGCGGTGGCCGTGCTCGGCCTGGTCGCGGTCCGGGGGGTGCGGGCCCGCCGCACCGGCCGGGTGCTGCTGGCCCCGCGGGCCAATGAGGCCGCGGCCGCGGCCTACGGGGTGGGCGTCACCCGGGCCAAGCTCTCGGCCTTCGCCTTCTCGGGCTTCGTGGCCGCGGTGGCCGGGTGCCTCTACGTCCACGCCCTGCTCGGCTTCAGCGAGCAGCCCTACGGCCCGGCGGTCAGCTTCAACGTGTTCACCGCGGCGGTGGTCGGGGGGCTCGGGTCGCTGGTCGGGGCGGTCCTCGGCGCACTGTTCCTCTACGCCGGTCGGTGGTTCCTGCCCGGGGACTGGCAGCTGCTCCCATCCGCGGTCGGCGTCCTGTTCGTGCTCACCGTCCTGCCCGGTGGGCTGGGTGAGCTGCTCTACCGGGGCCGCGACGCCCTGCTGCGCAAGGTGGCCGACCGCCGGAAGCTGGTGGTGCCCAGCCTGGTGGCCGACGTCCGCACCGACGAGGACGACGACGAGATCCCGGCCCTGGTCGACGCGGCGGACCACGTTCCCGAGGAGGTGATCGTGCCGTGAGCGCCGCGGAGGGGCTGAAGGAGCGGCTGACCGACGGCGGGCCCCTCGCCCCGCTCCTCGTCCTGTTCGGCCTCAACCTCACCGACGAGCTGGACCGCAGCGCCTTCGGGGTCCTGCTGCCCGAGATCCGCGACTCCTTCGACCTGTCCAACAGCGGCATCCTCGGGCTCGTCGCCCTGTCGGCTGCTGCCGCCCTCATGCTCACCGTCCCCATCGCGGCCTGGGCCGATCGGGGCAACCGGGTGCGCATCGCCCTGCTCGGCGCGGTGGCCTGGGCCCTGTTCTCGGTGGGAACCGGGCTGTCCTACTGGATCTGGATGCTGGTGATCGTCCGAGCCGGCTCCTCGATCGGCCAGGCGGTGAACTTCCCCACCCACAACTCGCTGCTGTCGGACTTCTACAAGCCCGGGATCCGGCCCCGCATCTTCTCGCTGCACCGGTCGGCCAACGCCATCGGCACGGTGGGCGGTGCGGTCATCGGCGCCCTGCTGGCCCAGGCCTTCGGCTGGCGGGCGCCGTTCTTCGTCTTCGCCGTGCCCACCCTGATCCTGGTCTTCCTCGGCCTCCGACTGCGTGACCCCGGCCGTGGGCACCACGAGCGGGCGGCCATGGGGGCCGATGCCGAGCTCCTCGCCGTCGACGAGCCCCCGCCCTCGTTCGCCGAGGCCTACCGGATGGTGTGGAAGATCAACAGCCTGCGCCGGATCTTCACCGCCCTGCCGTTCCTGGCCGCGTCGATCGCGGGCTTCGTCTCCATCTCGTCGATCGTCTACGAGCAGGTGTGGGGCCTGGACGAGGTGGAGCGCTCATGGGTGCTGGTGCCGGTCCAGCTCACGGAGCTGGTCGGCCTGTTCGTCGGGGCCAAGATCGGCATGCGGATGCTGGCCAAGGGCCCGGCCCACGTCTTCCGCTTCATCAGCCTGACCGCGTTCGTCGCCGCCCTGCTGGCCATCGGGCTGGCCACCGCCCCTCGGCTGTGGATGGCGATCGTGGCCAACGCCATCATCGTGGCCTGCCTGGCCGTGGTCGGCCCCAGCGTCCTGTCCAGCCTCTCCCTGGCCATCCCACCGCGCGCCCGCTCCGTGGGGTTCTCCATCGGCGCCCTGTTCATCCTCCCGGGACTGGTGGTCATCCCGGTGATCGGCTGGATCGGCGACGTCCACGGCTTCCGCTGGGGCGTCGCGGTGATCGCGCCCGTCTACCTCCTCGGCGGCCTGATCATCGGCTCGGTGGGACGGGTCATCGATGCCGACGTGCACCAGGTGTGGGCCGGCGCCGCGGCCCGGGCCGAGCTGCTGCGCGAGCGCCGGGCCGGTCGCCAGAAGCTGCTCCTGGTCCGGGACCTCGACGTCCGCTACGGCGACGTGCGCATCCTCTTCGGCGTCGACATCGAGGTCGAGGAGGGGGAGGTGGTCGCCCTGCTCGGCACCAACGGCGCCGGCAAGTCGACGCTGCTCAACGCCGTGTCGGGCGTGGTCCAGGTCAACAGGGGAGCGGTCATCTTCGACGGGCGCGACATCACCCACGCGCCGCCCGAGGAGATCGCTCGTTTCGGCATCAGCCAGGTGCCCGGCGGCAAGGGGACGTTCCCCAACCTGACGGTGGCCGAGAACCTCCGGGTCGCCGGGTGGATGTCCCGGGACGACCGGCGCGGGCTGGCGGAGCGTCGTGAGCGGGTCGATGCCCTCTTCCCGGTGCTGGTGGATCGACGCGAGGACGTGGCCGCCAACCTCTCGGGCGGCCAGCAGCAGATGCTGGCCCTGTCGATGGCCTTCCTCACCAAGCCCCAGCTACTGGTGATCGACGAGCTGTCCCTCGGGCTGGCTCCCGTGGTCGTCGAGCAGCTGCTGGGGGTCGTGCGGGCCCTCCGCGACGAGGGGACCACGATCCTGCTGGTCGAGCAGTCGGTCAACGTGGCCCTGGCCGTGGCCGATCGGGCTTACTTCCTCGAGACGGGGGAGGTCCGCTTCGACGGGCCGACCGCCGAGCTGCTGGAGCGTCCGGAGGTGCTCCGGTCCGTGTTCCTCGAAGGCGCCAGCAAGGGCCTGGCCGAGGCCGCCCCCGACGTCGCCGGCAACGGCCAGGCCACGACCGACGACGGCGGGGCCGCCCCCGGCCTCGACGAGGATCACGTGCTGCGCGTCGCCGCCGCCGCGGCCGTCCCGCTGCTGTCGGGGGCCGATGCCGGAGCCGCGGCGGCATCGCCCGACGGGCCGGCGCTCGTCGCCCACGACCTGACCGTCCACTTCGGCGGCGTGGTGGCCGTGGACGGGGTGTCGGTCGAGGTGGCGCGGGGCGAGGTCCTGGGGCTCATCGGGCCCAACGGCGCCGGCAAGACCACCCTCTTCGACCTGATCTCAGGCCACACCGCCGCCGACCGGGGCACCGTCGCCCTCGGCTCGCTGGACCTCACCTCCCGCTCGGCCGCAGCCCGGGCCCGGGCCGGCATCGGCCGCTCGTTCCAGGACTCGCGCCTGTTCCCCTCCCTCACCGTGGAAGAGGCCATGGCGGTGGCCCTCGAGCGGTGGATCCCCGTGCGCGACCCGCTCAGCGCCGCTTTCCGCACGCCGCCGTCGGTGGCCAGCGAGGCCGCCGTCCGCGCCGAGGTCACCCAGCTGATCGACCTCCTCGGCCTGGGCGACTTCCGCAGCAAGTTCGTGGGCGAGCTCTCCACCGGCTCGCGACGGATCGTCGACCTGGCCTGCGTCCTGGCCCACCGGCCCGAGCTGGTGCTGCTGGACGAGCCGTCGTCGGGCATCGCCCAGCGCGAGGCCGAGGCCCTCGGCCCGCTGCTGCTGCGCATCCGCGACGCGCTGGGGGCGAGCCTGGTGGTCATCGAGCACGACATGACCCTGATCACCGCCGTGTCCGACCGCCTCCTGGCCCTGGACCAGGGGAAGGTGGTCACCGACGGCTCACCCGACGACGTCTTGCGCCACCCCGAGGTGGTCGCGTCCTACCTCGGCACCGAGGAGTCCGTGCTGGCCCGCTCGGGCCCGGCCCGCGGCCGCGACGGCGACCGATCGTGACATCGTGAACGCGTCACTGCACCCCACCGGAGGCACCTGATGGTCTCACCCCTTCCCGACCGGCCCAAGCCGCTGACCCGGTTCGCCCCGCTGGCCCTTGTGATCGTGGCCGTCCTGGCCGTGGCCGTGCTGGCCAGCGTCAAGGGCAGTCCGGCCGACGAGGAGACGGCCAGTGCCGCCGTCGGCTCCGGCGGGCCCGAGGGCACCGACCCCACCGACAACCCCGACCTGCCCACCTACTTCCGGGTCGCCGACGAGGCGGGCGAGCTGGGGGACTACGACTGGGGCGAGAAGTGCGACCTCATCACCGGGCGGGTCACGGTGCCCACCATCTACGCGCCGCCGTGCGTCCCGGTCCACGAGGGCGCCAACGGCGGGGCCACCTCGCCCGGGGTCACCGCGGACGAGATCAAGGTCGTCGTCTACCAGGCGGCGCCCGGCAACGACATCGCCGCCGCCCTGTCGGGGGTGCTGGACGACGAGGACGTGCAGCAGCGCACCCGCGAGGCCTACATCGAGATGTTCAACGACCGGTTCGAGACCTACGGCCGCACCGTCAGCCTCCAGGTGGTGATCGGGTCCGGTGCGTCCGACGACGAGGCCGCAGCCGTGGCCGACGCCATCAAGATCGCCGAGGAGATTCAGCCCTTCGCGGTGATCAACGGCCCCAGCCTCACCGACGCCTTCGCCGACACCCTGGCCGATCGTCAGATCCTCTGCTTCAACTGCGGGCTGGCGGTGCCGGACTCCACCTACCAGCGCAACGCCCCGTACATGTGGGGCCTCCTGCCCACCCCCGAGCAGTTCCTGCGCAACTTCGGCGACTTCACCGTCCGTCGCATGTTCCAGCGGAAGGCCGAGTTCGCCGGGCCTGAGCTGCGGGACGAGGAGCGCGTGTTCGGGACCATCAACTTCGAGCAGGACCCGCCTGTGTTCAGCGCGGTGGGCGACGAGGTCCGGGCCCGGGGCAAGCAGCGCGGCTACGAGGCCGCCGTCACCGAGACCTACCTGCTCGACATCCCCAAGCTGCCGGAGCGGGCGGCGTCGATCATCGCCCGCATGAAGGCGGCCGGCGTCACGACCATCATCTTCCTGGGCGATCCGATCACGCCGACCTACCTCACCGAGGCGGCCACCGCCGAGGACTACTACCCGGAGTGGGTGATCGCCGGCACCGTGCTCACCGACACCACCGCCCTGGGCCGTCGCTACGACCCGGCTCAGTGGGAGCACGCCTTCGGCCTGTCCAACCTGGCCGGGCGCCAGCCCCGCAAGGACCAGGGCCAGTGGCGCCTGTACGAGTGGTACTACGGCGAGGAGCCCGAGGCCCAGCTCACCAGCGGGGTGATCTTCCCGACGGTGCAGCTCATGATGATCGGCATCCACATGGCCGGCCCGAACCTCACGCCGGAGACCTTCCAGGGCGGGATGTTCAGCTACCCGCCGACCGGCGGCGGACCGACCACCCCGCAGATCTCCTTCGGCAACCACGGCTACTTCGAGGACCCTGACTACCTGGCCACCGACGACGCCACCGAGATCTGGTGGGACGCCGAGGCCACCGGTCCCGACGAGCAGGACAAGTCCGACGCCCCGGGCATGTGGCGCTACGGCAACGGAGGCGAGCGCTTCCTCCCCGGCCGGATGCAGAGCGGCCCCCCGGTGGCCCACGACCCCGCCACCTCGCCCGCACTGTTCACGGAGACCCCGCCGGAGGACCAGTATCCCGAGTACCCCTCGCCTGCGGGTGGCGGCTGAGCCGCCCCGGACCCATGCTCTCCCCATGACCGACACCACCGGCCCCCAGCCCGCCTCGTCCTCCACCGCCGAGCGGCACTCGGCGGCAGTGGTCGACTTCGACGACGCCGGGGATTTCGCCCGGGCCGCACAGGGCCTGGTCGCCCAGCACGCGACCGGGCGGATCGAGCTGGGCGGGAACGCGGTGTGGGACGTGGCGTCCCACGACTTCCTCCGCAGCGACGACCCGGCGCCCGACACCGTCCACCCCGGCCTCTGGCGCCAGGGCCGTCTGAACGCCATCCACGGCCTGTTCGAGGTGGCCGACGGAGTGTGGCAGGCCCGCGGCTACGACATCAGCAACATCACCTTCCTGGCCACCGACCGGGGGTGGCTGATCATCGATCCTCTGACCACCCAGGAGACGGCCGCGGCTTGCCTGGCCCTGGCCAACGACACCCTCGGAGCCCGCCCGGTGGTGGCGGTCATCTACACCCACAGCCACGTCGACCACTTCGGCGGCGTGTTCGGCGTGACCACCACCGAAGCGGTGGCGGCGGGCGACGTGCGCATCATCGCCCCGGCCGGGTTCATGGAGGAGGCGATCAGCGAGAACGGCCTGGCCGGGCCGATCATGTCCCGGCGAGCGCACTACCAGTTCGGGCCGCTCCTGCCGCCGGGCCCTCGGGGTCAGGTCGACACCGGGCTGGGTCAGGGCCTGCCCTTCGGCACGACGGGGCTGATCGCCCCCACCGAGACCATCGCCCAGACCGGTGACGAGCTCGACGTGGACGGCATCCGCATCGTGTTCCAGAACACCCCCGACGCCGAGGCGCCGTCGGAGATGAACTTCTTCTTCCCCGGGCGCCACCTGCTGTGCATGGCCGAGAACTGCACCCACAACCTCCACAACCTCTACCCGCTGCGAGGGGCCAAGGTCCGCGACGCCTTGGCCTGGAGCAAGTACCTCCAGGAGGCCCTGCTCCTGTGGGGCGACGACACCGACACCATGTTCGCCAGCCACCACTGGCCCCGGTTCGGGCGCGACGACGTGCGGGGCTTCATCTCCCTCCAGCGCGACGTGTACCGCTGGATGCACGACCAGACCCTTCGCCTGGCCAACCACGGCCACACGCCGGACGAGATCGCGGCCGAGCTCCGGATGCCCGAGTCCTTCGCCGGGGAGTCCCACGTGCAGGGCTACTACGGCACCGTCTCGCACAACGTGCGCTCGGTGTACCACCGGTACCTGGGCTGGTACGACGGCAACCCGTCCCACCTGCACCCGTTGCCGCCGGTCGAGGCCGGTACCCGCTACGTGGAGATGATGGGTGGCCCCGACGGGGTCATGCGGGGCGCCCAGGAGGCCTTCGATCGCGGCGAGTATCGCTGGGTGGCCCAGGTGCTCAACCACCTCATCTTCTCCGACCCGACCCACCAGGCCGCCCGCCGGCTCTCGGCCGACGCCATGGAGCAGATGGGCTACCAGGCCGAGTCCGGGACCTGGCGCAACGCCTACCTGACAGGCGCCCAGGAGCTCCGGAACGGCTCGCTCCAACTGGGCGCCTGGCGGCCCGGCGCGCTCGACAACGCCATGACGGGGGAGCAGCTGGTCGACATGATGGGCACTAGGTTCGACCCCTCGCGGTTCCGGGCCGAGGCCACCCTGGCCTGGCGCCTGACCGACATCGAGGAGACCCATCTGGTCGGCGTGGCGAACTCCACCATCCACAGCCGGACCGTGCCGTGGGAAGAGGACCCAACCGACGAGGCCGACGTGGTCATCACCGCGGACCGCCCGACCGTGATCGGCGTGATGGCCCAGGCCGACCGCTTCGACGCCCTCATGGACGAGGGCACCCTCACCGTCTCCTCGGGTGACCCTCGCGTGGCCCGCGAGTTCCTCGAGGCCCTGGATGTGTTCCGCACCGCGGCCCTGATCGAGCCGTAGCGAGCCTGTGGCGGGCGTCTGGTAGACCCGCGCCCATGGCTCCCCCCACCACCCCTGAAGCCGCCGTCCGTCGCTACCTGCTCTGGCTGGAGGACCCGGCCTCGCTGGTCGACGAGGAGGCCGTGGCCCGGGCCGAGGCCGCGGTGGCCGCGGCGGGCGACCCGCTGGCCCGACTGCACGCCCTGGCCGACCTCGAGCACGCTCGGGAGGCCGACGCCGACGCAGTGACCGAGGACTTCGTGAGCCAGGCCAAGGCCTACTCCGACGCCGAGTCCATCCCCGTGGCCGCCTTCCGCTCCGCGGGGGTGCCCGACGACGTGCTGCGCAAGGCCGGCTTCGACGTGGGCCGCAAGGGCCGCCGCTCGTCGAGCCGTTCCGGCGGTGGCGGCCGATCGCGCGCGCCGCAGGTGTCGATCGAGGAGCTGAAGGCGGCCACCCTGCGCCTGCCCAAGCAGTTCACCCTGGCCGACGTGGCCACCGAGGCCGGCGGTGGGTCACCGCAGACCGTCCGCAAGGCGGTCGACGAGATGATCAGCGCCGGGAAGGCCCGGAACCTCGGACCCAAGCAGGACCACCACGGTCGGGGCCGGGCCCCGACCCTCTACGAGCTGGTCTGAACCGAGCGCCGGGGCTCGGGGTCCTCCGCGGGGAGGGGCGGCGGGCGGCGGCCCGGGGGGAGGCGCCGACTGCTCGGTGCCCCGTCCGCGCCCGGCGACCAGCAGGCCACCGCCGATGAGCACGCCGGCGACCACCGCCGCGCCCGCGTAGGGGAGCCGGTCGGCGGAGCGGTCCTCGCACAGGTCGATCAGGGCCTGGTCGTTGGGGTCCGACGTCTCCTGCTGGGCGATCACCCGCAGCAGCGGGGGACCGCACGACCCGGAGCTGCCGAAGATGACCACGCTCACCGGCACCATCGCCAGCAAGAAGCCGGCGATGAGCCCGAGGCACAAGACGATGGTTCCGGCGACCTTCACGCCGATGACCTTACGCCGTGGCCCGACCCCAAGGTAGGACTCGGGCTGACCGACCGGCTTCAGCCCGACCCCGAGCCGAAGCGCCCCTTGGCCGGGAAGGCCTCGGCTCCCGCGGCGGCCGCCCCCCGCACGGCCTCGGCCCCGTCGGCGGCGTCCGAGGTCTGCACGGGTTCTCCACATCGTGCACAAGAGGGCTCCACAGATGTTCCCTACGCTGCCGGCCGTGACGACGGTGCTGGTGGTCGATCAAGCTCAAGCTGGGCGTGGCCATCGTGGTCGCGGTCGGGGTCAGCTCGGCGGTGTCGGTGGTCGGGTTCCGCCTGGGCGTGCCCATCTGGGTGCGGCCGCTCATCGCCGCGGCCATCGCCCTCGCCCTCGTCCAGGTGCTGGCCCACGGCATGACCTCGCCGCTGCGGCAGATGGCCGTGGCCGCGCGTCGGATGGCCGACGGGGACTGGTCCCAGCGGGTCTACGCCTCCTCGGCTGACGAGGTCGGCGAGCTGGCCCGGGCCTTCAACGACATGGCCACCCAGCTGGCCTCGGTCGACCGGATGCGACGCGACCTGGTGGCCAACGTGTCCCATGAGCTGCGGACCCCGATCTCCGCCCTCCAGGCCCGCCTGGAGAACCTGGTCGACGGGGTCGAGCAGCCCGATCCGGACCTGCTCCAGTCCATGCTCGACCGGACCGAGCGCCTCGGCCGCCTGGTCGCCCAGCTCCTTGACCTCTCCCGGCTCGAGTCCGGGGTCACCCCGTTGCGAGGGGAGCCGCTCGACGCCGCGTCACTGCTCGACGAGGTGGCGGTGGAGGCCCGCCTCCATTCGCCGGGGCGCGATCGACGTCAAGGTGACCCCGACCGACCTGCAGCTGCACGTCGACCCTGACCGGATCCACCAGGTGCTGGCCAACCTGACCGCCAACGCCCTCCAGTTCGGGCCGGCCGACCGACCCGTGCGGCTGACCGCTGCGTCCGACGGCGAGCAGGTGGTCCTGGCCGTGAGCGACGAGGGCCCGGGCATCCCCGACGCGGAAGCCGATCAGGTCTTCGCGCGCTTCTACCGCGCCTCGGCCCCGGGGGACGAGGAGCCGAGGACGGGCGGCTTCGGCGTGACCGAGGTGGCCACCATGATGGCCCTCACCGCGGTCGTGCTCGGGCTGTTCGTGCTGGCCCAGTGGTGGCCCTGACCGACGCGGGGGAGCGGCTGGTGACCTCGTCCGGCCTCACCCCGGCCGAGTACGCCCGCAGCGGCTTCTTCCAGCTGTGCTGGGCCGCCGGGCTGCTGGTCGTGTTCCTCGCCCTGGTGCGTGCCCTGGCCACCCCGGGGGCCCTGGCCCACCCGCTGGTGCGCGGGCTCGGTGCGCTCGTCCCTGTCCTTGCCCTCGGGCTGGTCGTGGTCAGCCTGCGGCGCATGGCGCTCTACGACCAGGCCTTCGGGCTCACCATGCTGCGGCTCTGGGTGGTGGGGGCCGCCCTCTGGATGGGTGCGGTGCTGGTCATGACGGCGGCGCGCACCCAGGGCCTCGGGGCCGGCCGGGCCTGGCTGGTCGCCGGCGCCGGGCTCGCCGCCGTGGTCCTGGTGCTGGCGGCCGACGTGGCCGACCCGGAGGCCTTCGTCGCCCGCCACAACCTCGACCGAGCCGACGAGGGAGCCGAGCTCGACCTCGGCTACCTGGCCGACCTCTCCGACGACGCGGTTCCCGCCCTCGCCGGCGCGGCCGCCGACGAGCAGGACCCGGTGGTCCGCCGCCAGCTGCTCATCGCCGTCGGCTGCGACGAGCAGACCTCAGGAGTGGCCGCTGTCAACCTCGCCGTCGCCGATGCGAGCGACGCCCGCCAGGGCGCCTGCCGACCCTGACCGGCGAGCAGCTCAGCGAGGCCGGAGCTCGTTCAGGGCGGACGTGGCGATGACGATCATCCCCTCAGCATCGCGGTGGGCGGTCAGCTGACCGGAATCGATGTGGTTGAGGATGTCGCGGCTCGTGCGGCCCGCACGTCGTGCCGCCTCGGGCACACGAACCACCTCGTCGTGCGAAACGGTGGTCACGTTCCCTCCTCGGGGTCAGTCGACAGATCCGGGAACAGCTTGTCGGTGAGGATCCGTGCCGCATCCTGCAGTGCGAGGACCAGAGCCGTGGAGCCGGCTCGTCTGGACGTGTTCCGCGGCATCCTCGATGACGGCGAGGAGGTCGAGCGCCTCTCCACGGGTCGATGCCACGTCGTCCACCTGAGATTCTTACCACCAACGTCGACATATTTCAATGTATGTCGGGCCCGGCCCCCGGTCGATTCCCGGCCGATGACGGCCGTCACACTAAGGTCCGCCCGGGCAGCGAGATTCGCCAGGGTGGCGAACGTCGCGACCACGGAGGCAGAACCAGTGGTGAGGCTGCGGTGACGGCGCGGGGGGCAGCTCGGACCGGCCGCGCCCCGACGGAACCGCCCTCTGCTGACCTGACCGCGGCGACGGTCCCCCGCCCGACAGCACCCTCGCGCTGGCCCCTCCTCAGGACCGCATGGTTCCCGGTCGGCGTGTGGGTGATCTGGAGGGTGGCCCACCTCCTGGCCGTGCTCGCCTGGGGCGGAGACCCCATCGAGGCCACGTTCGCCTTCGACGGGGCCTGGATGCGATCGGTGCTCGACGAGGGCTACGTCCTCAGCGACCCGAGCTTCACCCAGCAGCAGAACCTGGTCTTCCTCCCCGGCCTCCCGGCCCTGACCCGCCCCCTGGCTCTGGTGCTCGGCTCCGAGGCGGCGGGCCTGGTCGTCGCCAACCTGACCGCGCTCACCGCCTTCTGGGCCGTCTTCCTCGCGGCGCGTGCGGTCAGCGACGTGAAGGTGGCGCAGCGCGCCGTGGTCGCCCTGGCGCTGTGGCCCGGGTCGCTGGCGCTGTGGGCGTTCATGAGCGAGGCCGCCTTCATCACCGCATCGGCCCTCGCCGTCCTCGCCGACGCCCGCCGACGCCCGGTCCTCGCTGGCGTGGCGGCCTGCGCAGCCGGCTGCACCCGGGTGGTGGGCTTCGCCGTCGGGCCGGCCCTCGCCGTCGCCCGTGTCATCCGCACCCGTCGGGTCGACCGGATCGCCGTCGGCTACGTCGCCTCCGGTGCGGTCAGCCTGGCCATCGTCGGGTTGGTGCACCACATCGCCGTCGGCGATGCCCTCGCCTTCCAGCGGGCCCAGCGGGCGTGGGACCGATCGGTCGCACCACCGGGGACGGGAGTGGTGATCGCAGTGCGTCAGGTCGTCGACCGCCTGCCCCACATCAGCCTGGAGCTGCTGATGAACCTGGCGGGCATCGGGCTGGTGGGCCTCGCTCTGGTCGTGGCGACGATGCGCCTCGGTCTGGGAGGTCGGGCCGGCGGAGCGCTCGTGGTGGCCTGGGCGGCGTTCATGATCCCTCTCAGCTCGAACCTGATCGCCAGCCAGGTCCGCTACGCCATGGGGGCGTGGGCCGCGGTGCTCGTGCTCGGGGTCGTGCCGGTGCGCTCCCGCATCGTCTGGGGCTGCGCCGCGGCCCTCTGCGTGGCGATCAGTCTGGTGCTGAGCCACCGGTGGGTGGCCGGCGCCTTCGTGGCCTGACGCAGGCCCTCGTCCGGCCGGTCAGGCCGCAGGGCGCCGCCGATGCCCGACGACCGAGGCCGTCACGCACGGCGACTGCTTCGACAACAGCGTGGCCGAGAGCTTCTTCGGCACCTCTTCCCTCGCCGTTGGCGTTCTTCCCCATGACCTCGGCGGACCCGAGATAAGAAGCCCTGTCGTGGAGCTGGGGGGAATCGAACCCCCGTCCGCCAAGCGATCACCGACCGCGCTACGACCGTTCCCGTGCCTGCACCTCTACGGCTGGTGCGCCCCCGGGTGGGCTGCCCTTGCGGGCAC
>JBBSME010000053.1:0-19341 GCA_038233335.1 Acidimicrobiales bacterium
CAGAGAACGCTCCGTCGTGGGCCCATTGCTTCTGTCCGTCGAACACGCCGACGGCGTCGACGATGGTGGCGTCGACCATGGCCTTGAGCCGGTACAAGCCGGGCAGGTGGGTGGCCAGGTCGGCTTCGGAGACCTCGGTCATTTGACACCCCTCAAAGCCAGGTTCCGCAAGGAAATCCGGGATCCTTGTCGGTCGTCAGAGGCCCCTGGGCCGGCCCGCCGAGCCTCAGGTGCGCTCGGCACCGAGCGACTTGATCAGGCGGTCGAGGTCGCCGGTGGGGTCCTCGAGGAGGGGGCGGACCTCGGTGATCGACGGGCGGGGTCACCGCCACAGCGTCGAAGTCGTAGATGGCGGTCACGAAGGCGGCGATCGCCTCGGAGGGGGCGAACAGGGTGCGGGTGCCGTCGGGGGCGGCCCACATGACGTCGGCCATCGGGCCGATCGGGGAGCGGGCCCACTGACCCACCACCACCCGGTCCCCGGAGGTGAAGCCGCAGGCGGCGATGATCCCCTCCATCCGGTGGCGTATCCCCTGATCCTGGCAGCGAGATGCTCTGACCAGGGGCATCGCGGGCGCATGTCACATGCTCGGTACACTCGCCAGTGATCATGTCGTCTGTCTGGCCGCGCCTCGAGCCGATCCTGCCCCGCGTCGCCAAGCCGGCGCGCTACATCGGCGGCGAGGACGGGGCCCAGACCCCCGAGCACCACCCGGCCAAGGTGGCCTGGTTGCTCGGCTACCCCGACACCTACGAGATCGGCTTGCCCAACCAGGGCCTCCAGATCCTCTACGAGATCCTCAACGAGCGCGCCGATGCGGTGGCGGAGCGGACCTACGCTCCCTGGTCCGACCTGGAGGCGGAGCTGCGGGCCCACGACGTCCCCCTCTTCTCGGTCGACACCCACCGCCCCGCGTCGGACTTCGACATCCTGGCCTTCAACATCTCCGCCGAGCTGACCTACACCAACGTCCTGGCCATGGTCGACCTGGCCGGGGCCCCGGTCCGGTCCGCTGACCGTTGCGTCGACGACCTGTTCATCGGGGCCGGCGGCCACTGCACCTACAACCCCGAGCCCATCGCCGCCTTCCTCGACTTCGTGGTCCTGGGCGACGGTGAGGAGGCGGTGGGTGAGATCAGCGAGGCCCTGGCCGCATGGAAGGCCCGCCGGGCTGCGGGGGACGAGGTGACCCGCCTCGACGCCCTAGTGGCCCTGGCTGGCGTCACCGGCGTCTACGTCCCGGCCCTCTACGAGGCCGACCAGGACGCCGACGGCCGCCTGCTGGGCACTCGCTCGGTCCACCCGGCCGCGCCCGACGAGGTCGAGAAGCGCACCATCACCGACCTGGGCGAGTGGCCCTACCCCAAGAACCAGCTGGTCCCCCTCACCGAGGTGGTCCACGACCGGCTGAACGTCGAGGTCTTCCGCGGCTGCACCCGGGGCTGTCGCTTCTGCCAGGCGGGCATGATCACCCGCCCCGTGCGGGAGCGCCCGGCCGACCAGGTCCGCACCATGGTGGCCGACGGCCTGCGTCGCACCGGCTACGACGAGGTGGCCCTCACCTCGCTGTCCACCGCCGACTTCAGCGGCATCGAGGCCGTGGTCGGGGGCATCGTCGATGGCGACGTCCCGTCCCGTCCCGACGACGACGGCGGGCAGGGCCCGGGCACCTCGCTCGACTGCGGCGGGGGCATGGGTGGCCTGGCCAGCGACATCAGCGTCTCGCTGCCGTCGCTGCGGGTCGACGCCTTCACCGTCGGCATCGCGGCCGAGATCCAGCGGGCCCGGCGCACCGGGCTCACCTTCGCCCCCGAGGGCGGCACCTGGCGGATGCGCCAGGTCATCAACAAGCTCATCAGCGAGGACGACCTCTTCGGCGCGGTGGAGTCGGCCTACTCGCAGGGCTGGCGCAGGATGAAGCTGTACTTCCTCATCGGGCTCCCGACCGAGACCGACGAGGACACCCTCGGCATCGCCACCCTGGCCCGCAAGGTCGTCGAGATCGGCCGCCGCCACCACAAGAACCCCTCGGTCACGATCTCGATCGGCGGCTTCGTGCCCAAGCCGTTCACGCCCTTCCAGTGGTTCGGGCAGAACACCCGGGAGGAGCTGGCCCGCAAGGTCGGGCTCCTGCGCGACGAGCTGCGGCGCGACCGGGGCGTCGCCCTCAAGTGGCACGACCCCAAGGCCACCACCGTCGAGGGGATCATGTCCCGCGGCGACCGGCGGCTGGCCCCGGTGATCGAGGACGTGTGGCGCCACGGCGGCACGTTCCAGGAGTGGAGCGAGCACTTCGACCTCCAGCTCTGGCTCGACGCCCTCGATCGCAACGGCCTCACCGTTGAGGAGCTGGTCTACCGCCACCGCCTCGAGGACGAGGCCCTGCCCTGGGACCACCTCTCGGCCGGGCTCCACAAGGACTTCCTCTGGCAGGACTGGCGCGACGCCCTCGACGAGGTCGGCCTGGAGGACTGCCGTTGGACCCCCTGCTACGACTGCGGGGCCTGCACCGGTTACGGCATCGAGCACGTCGTGGCCAGCGCGGTGCCGCCGGCCGGGGGCAGCCAGGGCACCGGTCGACCGACGGCCGTCCCCGTCACCCTGGGCTCCCGACCGATGGCGACGACGTCGTGAGCCGCATCCGGATCCGGTTCACCAAGCGGGGCAAGGTGCGTTTCACCAGCCACCGCGACGTAGCCCGGATCTGGGAGCGGACCCTGCGCCGCGTCGAGCTGCCGGTGGCCCGCAGCCAGGGCTTCTCGCCCCGGCCCAAGCTCCACTTCGGCTTGGCCCTGTCCACCGGCCACGAGTCCGACGCCGAGTTCCTCGACGTCGACCTGGTCGACGGGGCGAGCGTCGACCTGGACACGCTTCCCGCTCGACTCACCGCGGCCCTGCCCGGCGGCCTCGCCGCCACCGCAGCAGCCGAGGTCGATCCGAGCGCCCCCTCGCTCCAACATGCCGTCACCAGCAGTCGCTGGGAGATCGAGGTCCTCGACCTCGACCTGCCGACGCTGCAGGCGCGCGCCGAGGCCCTCCTCGCCGCACCTGAGCTGGTGATGGTCCGTCAGCGCAAGGGCAAGGACGTCACCGACGACGTCCGACCCCACCTGTTCACCCTCCAGCCCACCACCCCCCTCGACGGGGGCGCCCTGCTCGTTGCCGAGCTGGGCACCCTCGGCCGGGCCCTGCGCCCGAGCGAGCTCCTCACCCTGCTGGGAGAGGAGGCCCGCGAGGGCAAGGTGTGCCGGACCCACCAGTTCACAGAGCACGACGGCACCAGGTCTGAGCCCCTGGCCGCGCCGACGGACGGGCCCCCGCCTCGTGCGGCCGCGACCGCCGCGGCCCTGGCCGACCGCCCGTCACCTGCTCCGCACGCCGAGGCGCGTGCGTCTTGAGAAGGGATCTCCCCCATGTCCGAAGCCGATCAGGCCGGGAGCGGCACCTCTGCCGCCCCCTCCGACACCTCCGCACCATCTGAGCCTCGCGGCTCCTCCCGCGACGCGTCCCGCCGCCCCAAGGGCGTGAGCGAGCGATCATCCGACGGCGACGCCTCCGGCGCGCCACCGCCCGGACCTCGACCCAAGATCGGTGACACCCGACCCGCCCCCCCGGGGAGCGGTGACGGTGGCGGATCCGACAGCAGCGATCGTGGGGGCGGTGACCAGTCCAAGTCCGGCGACGGCTCGGGCTCGTCCGGCCGACGACGTCGACGGGGTGGCCGTGGCGGCCGTGGCCGCGGTGGCGGTGGCGGCCAGGGCGGCGGCGACCAGGGTGGTTCCGATGGTGGCGGCGGGAACCAGGGTCGTGCCGACAAGGGCGGCTCCGGGAAGGGTGGCTCCGACGACGGCGGCGGTGGTCGCGACCAGGGCGGCGGCCGCAACCGTGGTCGGGGCGGTCAGGGGAAGGGTCGCGGCGGTGGCCAAGGCGGCGGGAAGGGCAAGGGCCGGGGCGGCCAGGGCCGCGAGGGCTCCTCGGTCACACCGGTCACCGCAGTCACCGACGCCACCCCCCTCGAGCTCGACGACGAGGTCATGGAGCAGCGGAGGGGCCGAGAGCGCAAGGGCAAGGCGGTGGGCCGCTACCTGATGGCGGTCCACGTCCAGCCCGAAGCCACCCAGATCGCCATCCTCGAGGGGCGCTCGCTCATCGAGTGCCAGGTCTCGCGACCGGCCGACGACGTCGCCCAGATCCACGGCAACGTGTACCTGGGCAAGATCCAGAACGTCCTCCCGGGCATGGAGGCCGCCTTCGTCGACATCAGCACGCCCAAGAACGCAGTGCTGTACCGCAGCGATGCCCGCTTCGCCGACAACGCCGAGAAGTCGACCAAGGGCAACCCCAAGATCGAGCAGATGCTCAAGGCCCGCCAGACCATCCTCTGCCAGGTCACCAAGAACCCCATCGCCCACAAGGGCGCCCGGCTCACCCAGGAGGTGTCGCTCCCCGGTCGGTTCGTGGTCCTCGTCCCCAACAGCACCACCTACGGCATCTCCAAGCGGCTCCCCGACGACGAGCGCAAGCGCCTACGCGACATCCTCGACAAGGTGCGTCCCGAGGGCCACGGCCTCATCGTCCGCACCGCGGCCGAGGGGGTCACCGCCGAGGAGATCGAGCGCGACGTCGAACTGCTGGCCGATCGCTGGGAGAAGATCCACGCCCTGGCCAAGAGGTCGAAGGACCGGGGCGCGGCCCTGCTGTACCGCGAACCGGACATGGCCGTCCGCGTCATCCGGGAGGAGCTGACCAACGACTTCCGCAAGGTCGTCATCGACGACCGGGCTCTGTTCGAGGAGGTGCGGGACTACGTCCGCAGCATCGACCCGGGCATGGCCGAACGGGTCGAGCACTACGACCCGGACAGCGAGCGACTGCCTCTGTTCGAGAAGCACCACATCCACGAGCAGATCCACAAGGCCCTCGATCGCAAGGTGTGGCTGCCCTCGGGAGGGTCGCTCATCATCGAGCACACCGAGGCCCTCACCGTGATCGACGTGAACACGGGCAAGAACGTGGGCAAGTCGAGCCTCGAGCAGACGGTGTTCGACAACAACCTGGAGGCGGCCGAGGAGGTCGCCCGCCAGCTCCGACTCCGCGACATCGGCGGCATCATCGTGATCGACTTCGTCGACATGGAGGTGGCCAAGAACCGCGACGCGGTGATCTCGACGTTCCGCGAGGCGCTGTCGCGAGACAAGACCCGCAACCAGGTCTTCGACATCTCCGAGCTGGGCCTGGTCGAGATGACCCGGAAGCGCATCGGCGAGGGCCTCCTGGAGTCCTATGCGGGAGCGTGCCCCTCGTGCGAGGGCCGGGGCCTGGTCTTCGACCCCGCGCTCTACCCCGGCGACTGACGCCCGCTTGCGGTTGGGACCGAACGCCCGGCCCCACTACTGTTGCCCGTCGGCCCTCGGGCCGATGCAGACCTCTCACCGACGAGCCGAGACGAACGATGGACGCAGTGATCAAGACCGGCGGCAAGCAGTACCGCGTGACCGAGGGGCAGCGCCTCGAGGTCGAGCTGCTCGGCCCGGTCGACACCGAGGTCGAGCTCACGCCCATCCTGCTGGTCGACGAGGGCGACATCGTGGCCGGAGCCGACGACCTGGCCAAGGCCACGGTCAAGGTCAAGGTGGTGGCGGAGGCCAAGGGGCCCAAGGTCACCGGGTTCACCTACAAGAACAAGACCAACCAGCGGAAGCGGTGGGGCCACCGCCAGCGCTACTCCACCGTCGAGATCACCGGCATCACGAAGGGCTGATCGCACATGTCCAAGACCAAGGGCGGCGGTTCCACCCGGAACGGCCGCGACTCCCAATCTCAGCGCCTCGGCGTGAAGGCCTACGACGGCACCCTGGTGTCGGCCGGCTCGATCATCGTGCGCCAGCGCGGCACCCGCTTCCACCCCGGCGAGAACGTGGGCCGCGGCAACGACGACACGCTGTTCGCCACCACCACCGGCCGGGTCCGCTTCGGCCGACGCGGTGGCCGCAAGCTCGTCGACATCGTCTCGGATTAGTTTCGAGGTCACTCGCTTCGCTCCGTTCCCTCGAGCTTGGTCGTGCTCGCTGCGCTCGCCCGAGGGATCCCAGCGTCTGGTTTCGTTCTCGATGCGGAGCCTCTCGAACGAGCTGCTCGTGCTCGCTGCGCTCGCGCTGGGAGCCCCAGCGGGTGACGGCTCGTTCCTCGCCGACTCCCCGCTTCGTCTGGGGGAGACCCCCAGACCCCCAGCGGCTGCGCCGGAACCACCGCCGAACGGGAGCTCGACGGGTGTCCCGGGTGTCATCCGCGGGGGCTAGGCGGCTACTGGGTCGAAGCGGCGTTGGTAGGCGGCGGCTACGGCGAGGAGGGGGGCGTCGACGGACCAGGTGCCGAGGGTGGACATGATCGCCGGGTCCAGGCCGGCGCGGCCCAGGACCCGCACGAGGATCTGGCTGCCCAGGCGGGTGCGGGTCTCGAGCGGCAGTGACCTCGAGCGCAGCAGGAACGAGCGGACCAGGCGGTAGTCGTCGGCCGTGAGCCGGCTGGTGTCGAGGTGGGCCGACCAGCTCTCCCACCCGGGCAGGGGTTGGAAGCGGCGGGGCACCGCGCCCTGGCCTCCGGCGCCGCGCTCGCGGATCACCACCGTGCCCGCCAGGTGGTCGCCCAGTCGGCGGAACCGACGGCTGCCGAGGGCCACGACGACGGCCACCACCCCGAGGGTCAGCAGGATCTCGACCAGCGCGACCAGGCCTCGGACGAGCGCGTGGCGCACTCGGATGGGTGCCCCCTCGATGGTCACGACCCGCAGCCCGAGGGCCATCTTCCCGGGGGAGCGGCCCTTGGTCGCCACCTCCCACCCGATCGGCCACACGATCAGCACGGCGAAGGTGCCGACGAGGATCAGCACGGCGCCGAGGATCGCTGAGGTGTCGGAGTCCGCCCCCGTGACGCCGAGCAGGCCCCCGAGCAGCCCGGCCACCGCGAACAGGGCCCACAGCACGAAGACCATGATCACCACATCGATCAGGATGGCGAGGAAGCGGCTGGCCAGCCCGGCCGCGTCGAGGTCGAGCTCGACGGCCTCGGGGGTGACGATCCGGAAGCCCTGGGCGGCCAATGCGATCCCCGGGAGTGAGCGGTCAGGTGCCGACGCGACCGCCGGTGGACCGGTACGGTACCGCCCGGATGGACGTCGACCGCTTCATCGCCCTCAACGCACCGGGCTGGGAGCGGACCGCCGAGCTGGCCCGGCGGGCCGGCCGTCGTCGGGACCTCTCCGGCTCCGAGATCGACGAGCTCCTGCGGCGGTACCAGGAGGTCACCCTCCACCTGTCCCAGGCCCGGACCACGTACCGGGATCCGGCCCTGACCCGCCGCCTGTCGACCGTGGTCGCGGCCAGCCACGCCGCCATCCACGGGGCCCGGGTGGCTCGGTTGGCGACGCTGCGCCGCTTCCTCGCCTCCACGTTCCCCGCCGCGGTCTGGACCTGCCGCCGCCAGCTCGTGTGGGCCGCACTGCTCTTCTGGGGGACAGGCATCGTGTTGGCCCTGGTGTTCTGGCTGGCGCCGGACCGGCTCGACCTGGTGATCCCGGACTCGTACCAGGAGACCTACGCCGAGGAGGACTTCACCAGCTACTACTCCGATGACCCTTCGATCGTGTTCTTCAGCCGGGTCACCACCAACAACATCCAGGTGTCGGTGCTGGCCTACGCCCTGGGCGCGATGGCCGTGGTGCCCGGGGCGCTCATCCTGTTCGACAACGGCGCCGCGCTGGGGGTCGTGGCCGGGTTGTTCCTGGAGCGGGGCGAGTTCTGGTCGGTGTTCATGGTCTACGTGCTGCCCCACGGCTTGCTGGAGCTGACGGCCATCACCGTGAGCGGCGCCGCCGGGCTCCGCGTCGGGTGGACCCTGTTCGCCCCCGGTGACCGGACCCGCGGCCAGGCCCTGGGCGAGGAGGGGCGTCGCAGCGTGACCGTGGTCCTGGGCACCGCTTTGGCCTTCCTGGTCGCCGGGCTGGTGGAGGGCTTCGTCACCGGCACGCCGGCCCTCCCGGCCGGCGTGAAGGTCGCCGTGGGCGTGCTGGTCTGGCTGGCGTTCCTGGCCTGGGTGCTGGTAGGCGGTCGCCTGGCGGTGGCCGAGGGCTGGACGGGCGCCCTGGAGGAGCTGCGCCCCTCCTGGGCCCCGATCGACCCCCTGGCCCCGACCGCCACCCCGACCTCGACCCCCGAGGTCCCCACCGCCCTCGCCGCAGAGTCATCACAAGCGCCGATGTAGGCGGCGAAGCCGGGCGGGGGAGTCCGAGGGGGCAGAGGCTCCGCCGGAGCCCCTTCGGCCGCTGAGCGATCCGGCTTGCCGGTCGCTCAGTGCGAGGGCCGCGTCGACGCAGTCGACACGAACAGTTCGTCCGAAGAGCTCCGCTCTGAGGACGAGATCACCTCATGTTGAGGTAGGTGTCCACCAGACGGCCGGCCAGCTGACCGGGCGGGGCGTCGATGACCGTGGCGCCCAGCCCCTGGAGGCGGGCGGCCAGGCGGGCCCGATCGTCGAGGGCGGAGGTGGCTGCGGCGCGGAGGAAGGCGTCCTCGTCGTCGACCGGTGGGGCCTGGGACCAGGCCTCGACCTCCGGGTCCGACACCGCCACCACGACGACGTTGCTGTCTCGGAGCACCAGGGGGAGGGCGGGGACGAGGACCTGGTCCACGGTGGCGTCGGTGAGGTCGGTGGCGATCACCACGGTCGTGCGTCGTCGGTGGCGGGCCTTGGTGTGGGCCAGGGCGGCCCGGTGGTCGGTCTCGACCAGGGCGGGTTCGAGGTCGAAGGTGGCCTCGACCACGCGGGCCAGCTGGTCCGGGCGGTGCGACGGGGGGAGCGAGGCCCGGACCCGGTCGTCGTAGGCCACCACCCCGACACCGTCCTCCAGCCCGGTGGCCACCGTCACGAGGGCGAAGGTGGCATCCAGCAGGTGCTCGAGGCGGGGGACCTCATCGACCCGTCCGGCAGTCGTGCGCCCCACGTCCAGCAGGGTGATGATGGTCTGGTTGCGCTCGGCTTGGTAGGTCCGCACGACCGGGTGGACGTTGCGGGCGGTGGCGGCCCAGTCGATGCGCCGAAAGTCATCGTCAGGCGTGTACTCCCGGAGCTGGTCGAAGTCGGTGCCGGTGCCGGGGAGGCGCACCGTGCGCACCCCCAGCTCCAGACGTCGGGCCCGGGCCAGGCGCAGCTCGGCATCGGCTCGGCTGGGGAAGGCGGGGACGACCTTGAGCTCGCCGGGGACGTCCACCGTGGCCTGGCGGGCGGCCAGGCCGAGAGGCCCCACCGATCGCAGGGTGACCCGCGTGGGGGAGAAGCGACCTCGCCGTCCCGGACGGATGCGGGTGTCGACCCGAGCCTCGGTCCGGGGCGGGACCGTGGTCGTCCACCGGCGGGTGTCGGCCCGCAGCGAGGGCGCCAGCTCATCGGCCACGCCGAGGCGCACCCGTCGGCTCCCCGGGTTGCGGATCACCAGGGCGGAGCGGGACGTGGCCCCCAGCGCCACCTGGGCCGGCAGGTCGCGGCCCACCTCCAGGGTGCGGGGAGCCACGGCCAGCGCCACGTCGGCCACGGCCACCGCCAGCAGGACCAGATCCAGGGCCCACCACGGGAACGGCAGCGAGTCCGGGAGCGCCAGGCGCACCCCGACCAGGGCCAGCACGCAGGCCGCGAGCCGTCGGGTCCCGGCGGGCACGGTCAGCGGGGGCTGGGCACGGTGGCGAGGAGGCCGTCGATCACCCGGTCGGGGGTCAGGCCCTCCAGCGCGGCCTCGGCGCGGATCTGGAGCCGGTGGCGCAGCGCCGGGCGGGCCACCGCCTTCACGTCGTCGGGCGTCACGAAGTCCCGGCCCGAGAGCCAGGCCCAGGCCTTGGTGGCGTGGAGCAGGGCGGCGGCGCCACGCGGCGAGACCCCCAGGGCCACCGAGGGCGCCTCCCGCGTCGCCCGAGCCAGGGACACCATGTACTGGATGACCACCGGATCGACCCGGATGGCGCGCACGGCGAGGCGTCCCGCCTCGATGTCGGCCGGCCCGGCGACCCGCCGCACGCCGGCCGACAGCGGGTCGTGGACGTCCATCCCCTGGTTGTGGTGCTCCAGGATGGACACCTCGGCCTCCATCGAGGGGTACGGCACCAGCACCTTGAACAGGAAGCGGTCCAGCTGGGCCTCGGGTAGCGGGTAGGTGCCCTCGTACTCGACCGGGTTCTGGGTGGCCACGACGACGAAGGGCTCCGGCAGCGGGCGGGTGGTGCCCCCGACCGACACCTGGCGCTCCTCCATGGCCTCCAGCAGGGCCGCCTGCGCCTTGGGTGGGGTCCGGTTGATCTCGTCGGCCAGGCACAGATTGGTGAAGATCGGACCCTTGCGGAAGGTGAAGTCGGTGGTCCCGCCCTGGAGCACCAGCTGACCGGTCACGTCCGAGGGCAGCAGGTCCGGGGTGAACTGGATCCGGGACATCTCCAGGTCGAGGGTGGCGGCGAGGGTCTTCACCAGCAACGTCTTGGCCACGCCGGGGACGCCTTCGAGCAGGACGTGGCCCCGGACGAGCAGCGCGGCCAAGAGGCAGGCCAGGACCGGGTCCTGGCCCACGACCACCTTCGACACCTCGTCGCGCACCTGGCGCACCACCTCCCGTCCGTCCCTGGGAGGGGCGGATGCTCCGAGCGCGCTCGGCGCCGCCGGTGCACTGGGCGCGGTCGGCGCCCCGGGAGGGGCGGGCGCAGCGGGGCCCGGCGAACCCGGGACCGGCGGTGGGGGGGGGTGGGGGGAGAACCCGTCGGTCATCGGTGGAGGTCCCTTCGCAGTCGATCGATGTGGCTGGCGGTGGCGACGAGGGTGGCCTGGTCGGCCACCGGCGAGAGCAGGGCGGCGTGCACGATCGCAGGATCGGCGCCCCCGTGGGCGGTCAGGGCGTGGGCCAGGTCCTGGGGTGGCGGGTCGGCGCCGAGGCCGAGGCCGATGCCCAGGTCCCGGCGGGCCCGGCGCCGGAGCCGTTCGGCGGCGTCGGCCACATCGCCGTTGCGGTCCAGCAGCCGACCCGACGCCAGGACCAGGTCCGACGCCGGAAGGGGGACCGGCAGCTCCTCGACCACCGGACGGCCCAGTCGCCGGCCAGAGATCAGGGCCCAGGCGAAGAAGGCCACGACCAACTGGGACACGGCTTGCGACCCCCGCGGCGGGAGCGCACCGAGCACCGTCCCGTCGCCCACGTCGGCGGCATCGGTGTAGAACCGGTTCGGGTCCAGGATGCGGACTCGGGTGCCGTCCGACGGCGTCACCAGCGCCACCGCCAGCAGGGCGTTGTCGCCGCGATCCAGGGCCTCGTTGGTCAGCGGCAGGGGGGTGGAGAGGGCCACGACCAGGCCCGCCCCGACCCGTCGGACGTCGACCGCGGCAACCCCTTCCCCTGAGGTGCTGGTGCCGGTGAAGCAGGACGAGGTGGCGGGGTCGTCGGCGAACTCTGCCGGCAGCCCGGGCTCGACCGGACCGAGGTCGCCCAGGGCGAGCAGCTCGCACCCGGCCCCGGGCCGCGTGACCGGCTCGCTCGCTCCGGTGGCACGGGCCGGCGCAAGGGCGGCGGACGGGTCGGTCACCACCAGCGTCCCTCCGTCACGTACCCAGGCCCGCAGGTCGTCGGCCGGCTCGCCCCCGAGCGTGTCCTGGAGCTGGATGACCACGTCGTCCCGATCTCGGGCCAGCCCACCGAGGTTCACCCGGGCCCCCTCGGACCGCAGGAGGTCGACCAGCGCAGCGGTGCCGGCGGGGCCCGTCCCGCGGGGGTCAAGCGACGGGCGGTCGTAGGCGTCCCGGGTGGGGCGGGACAGGACCAGGATGGCGACCAGGGCCAGGGCCACGGCGGTGCCGGCCAGCACCAGTCGGCGGGTCCTCATGGGACCTCGACCGCATCGGGGTGGCGCGGAGCCGCGTCGAGTGCCCGCGCCGCAAGGGTGCGCGCCGCGGCTGAGTCCTCGGGCTCTGCCTGCGTCGACCCGAACCAGGTCCGCTCGAACAGCTCGCCCACCGGCACGAAGGCAGGGAGGGCGCCGGGGGCGCGCGCCGACAGGTCGGCCTCGATCTCCCCGACGGTCCGCCCCGGGGTGTCGCCGACCAGGCCGCGCTCGGCCAGAGCGCTGGTCAGGGAGCGGAAGCGAGCCCGGACCGCACCGCGGTGGTCACCGGCGGCCTCGCACCGCTCCGCCTCCTCGGTCCACTCGGATGGCGAGCGCAGCGGAGTCAGCTCCACCTCGCTGTCGTCGGCGTCGTCGTCGGGAGCGGCCCGGGACCGGCGGCTGGTCGCCACGACCCAGGCCGCCAGGCCCACCGCGACGACCACGACCACGCCCACGACGACGAGGGACAGACCGTCTGCGGTGGCGCCACGGGGACCACGGACCCGGGGCATCCGATCCCCGACCCACTCCCGGATGCGGTCCAGCAGGGAGCGCCCTCCCTCCTCGGGGGCTCGGAACCGGTCCTGGGCCAGGATCTCGTCGGCCTCCTGCCGGATGCCGTCGGGGTCGACATCGGGGTCGGTCGGCAGCTGCGGGCCGTCGGAGGACTGCTGGGCGGCGACGGCCCCAGGTCCCTGGGCCGGAGCCGGTCGGGCCCCGCCGGGGACGACGACCAGCGCGACCACGGCCGCGGCGGCGAGGACCCGCCCGGATCGCCGACGCCGACGCGGATCAGGCACCGGGGCGCTCCCTGTCGGCCGCGTCGAGGAGCTCGACCTCGAGGTCGTAGCCCTCGGCCTGGACCTTCAGGTCGAGGGCTACGAGAGCCATGGCCGTGGCCAGCAGCGGATCGAGGACCAGGTGGGGGAGGGCCCCGGCCAGGGCGGTGGCCAGCGCGCCCCCTGCGTCCACCCAGCCCCCGGTGAGGGCGGAGAGGATGGGGATGCCGACCAACCCGAGGAGGGCGGCGGTGAGGCCGGCCACCAGGGTGGCCACCGGGATCGACAGGCACAGGGTCCAGAAGCGGCGCAGGGACAGCCGGAACGACCGGACCACGCCGCTCCACGGGCCGAGCCCCTCCATGGCCCACAGGGGGGCGGCGATGCCGAACACGAGGGGCCCCAGCGCCAGTCCGATGCAGGTCACCACCAGGAGGGCGTGGATCACGGCCCACAGGCCCACCAGGCTCGGAAGCCGGCGGGCCACCTGGAGCAGCGCCTCACCACCCGTGGTGGCCCGACCCCGGGACCAGTCGTGGACCAGGATCCCGCAGGCCCCGCCGGTGAAGGCCAGGCCCAGGGACGGGAGCAGCCGGGAGAGGACGAGAGCGACGGTGGTGCCGTCGGTCGCTCGGTCCGCGAGCAGTCCGACGGTCACGGGATCGGGGAACAGGGCGAGCCAGAAGAAGGCCAGGTTGTCATCGATCCCCGTCGACCAGTCGTCGCGGAGGAGGAGGGCGAGCACCAACCAGATCGGGATCTGCACGGCCAGGCTGATGGTGGCGAAGTCCCCCATGCGCGTCCGTAGGAGGCTGGTGGCCCGGTCCACCACCTCGATCGGACCCTGGGGACGGAGGGGCACCAAGAGGCGAAGGTCGGAGCCGACCGGACGGGTCCGGGGCTCTGGTGCAGCCGGGCTCACGGTGGGCGCAACCTACCCCCTCCGGACCCTGCCGCTGGGTCTGGCACTCACTGCCGTGAGGCCCTCCGGGACGAGGCAAGGCTGCCGTTGCCCCGGGTGGCCTGCCGGGGGTCCCACCGCGAGGGGTGCGTGAGGGGCGTCGGCCTAGGCGCTGCGGGGGAGTGCGGCTTCGTCCCAGCCCAGCAGGTCCACCCCGGCCGCAGCCGCATAGCGGTCGGTCATCCCGCTGACGTGGCGGACGGCGGCGGCCACCGCGTCCGGTCCGCCCGGCGCCAGGCCGGTGCCCTCGTCACCCAGGGCCGAGGGGTGTGCGATGTGGTGCTCGGTGAGGGCGGCGATCAGGCGGGCCGCCCGGTCGGCCTGGCGCACGGCCTCGGGTCGGAGGTAGATGCGCTCGTAGTTGAACGCCCGGAAGGCGGCCAGCGCGTCGGCCTCGGGTCGACGGAGGGCCACCGTCCCGGTGGCGGAGATGGTGTCGACCATGGCGGTGATGAACCGGTGCAGCTGGGTACGGCGGTCGCGGCCCACGACCGAGCTGACCGCGTCGGGCAGGTCGCGGGGGCGGACCACGCCGGCGGCCACCGCGTCCTCGAAGTCGTGGCACACGTAGGCGATGCGATCGGCCCAGGCCACGACCTCGCCCTCGGCGGTGAGGGGGGCGGGGCGGTTCCAGGAGTGGTTGCGGATGGCATCCAGCGTCTCGGCGCACAGGTTGAGCGGCTCCAGGACCACGTCGGCGCCGTAGACAGCGTGGTGGTAGCCCCCCTCGAGGAAGGGCGAGAGGGCCCCCTCGGAGGCGTGGCCCGCGGGGCCGTGGCCGCAGTCGTGGCCGGTGGCCGCGGCGGCGGTGAGAGGGACGTCGAGGCCGACCGGTCGGGCGATGCTCACCGCGACCTGGCAGACCTCGATGGCGTGGGTGAGCCGGGTGCGGAGGTGGTCGTCGTCGGGGGCCACGAAGACCTGGCACTTGCCGGCCAGTCGCCGGAACGCCTTGGAGTGCTGTATGCGGTCCAGGTCGCGCTCGAAGCAGGTCCGCAGTCGGTCAGGCTCCTCGCCCCGGGCCCGGTTCCCCGCGCCGTGGGGTCGGACCGCGCCCGGGGCGATGGCGCGGGCCAGGCCCTGCTCCCGTTGGGCCCGCTCGACCAGCTCGAGTCCGGGGGACCCGACCACCAGGGCGGCGTGGGCGACAGCGATATCCTTCATGGGCCCCACCCTAGGGACGAGGTGCGACAGCGCGGGGGCATGGTCGGCGAGTGACCCTGGGGCCTGGTGGCGCGCCGAGGCTTCGGCCCGGCGCAGCGAGGGCTCGTAGGCTCGGTCGGTGTCCGTCTTCGTCGATCGCGCCCAGCTCCACGCCAAGGCGGGCGACGGCGGGGCCGGCGCCGTCTCGGTCCGCCGGGAGGCCCACGTCCCCCGGGGCGGCCCCGACGGCGGTGACGGCGGCGCCGGGGGATCGGTCTGGCTGGTCGCCGACCACAACGTGGCATCGCTGCTGGCCTTCCGCGACCACCCCCACCGCCGGGCCGAGTCCGGGTCGCACGGCCAGGGCAAGAAGCGCCACGGCCACGCCGGGACGGACCTCGAGGTCGCGGTCCCGCCCGGGACGACGGTCCGGACCGCGGAGGGCGAGGTCCTGGCCGACCTCGTCACCTCCGGCGACCGCTGGGCCGCGGCCCGGGGCGGCCAGGGTGGGCGGGGCAACGCCCGCTTCCTCTCGAACCGGCGCCGGGCCCCGACCTTCGCCGAGCAGGGGGAGGTGGGCGAGGAGCGGTGGCTGGAGATGGAGCTCAAGCTCATGGCCGACGTGGCCCTGGTGGGCTTTCCCAACGTCGGCAAGAGCACCCTCATCTCGCGCATCTCGGCGGCCAAACCCCGCATCGCGGACTACCCCTTCACCACCCTGGAGCCCAACCTCGGGGTGGTGCGGGTGGAGGAGGGCCGCGAGCTGGTGGTCGCCGACATCCCCGGCCTCATCGAGGGGGCCAGCGAGGGGCGGGGCCTGGGCCACGAGTTCCTCCGCCACATCGAGCGGGCCCGGGTCCTGGCCGTGCTGGTCGACCTGTCGCCGCTGGCCCCTCACCCCCCGGCCGAGCAGGAGCGGATCCTCCTCGCCGAGCTGGAGGCCTACCGCCCCGACATGGTGACCCGACCTCGTGTCGTGGTCGGCAGCCGGGCCGACATGGCCGACGGTTCGCCGGACGTGTCGGCGCTCCCCGACGGGATCGGCGACCCGGAGGAGGCCCCCGAGGACCTCGCGCCGCACATCATCTCGTCGGTCACCGGGGACGGGCTGGACGGGCTGGTGGGGCGCTTGGCGACGCTGGTCGACGGAGCCCGCCACGAGGAGCCCCGGACCGACGGCTTCGTCGTCCACCGGCCCGCGCCGGCGGGCATCAGCGTGGCTCGCGACGACGACGGCGCCCTGCGGGTGCACGGGCGTCCCGCGGAGCGAGCCGTCGCCCTGTCCGACGTGTCCAGTCCCGACGCCCAGGCCTACGTCCGCGACCGGTTGGACAAGCTCGGGGTCACCAAGGCCCTGGTCAAGGCCGGGGCCAAGGAGGGGGACGAGGTGCGGATCGGCGCCTTCTCGTTCGACTACCTCCCCGACGACCGGTCAGGCTGACCGCATGTCCCTGCCCACCGGCCCTCCTCGGACGGTCGTGGTGAAGATCGGCTCCTCGTCGTTGACCGACGAGGCGGGCTCGATCGACGAGAGCGCGGTGGCCAAGGTCTGTGCCGAGGTGGCCGCGGCTCGGGGCGCCGGCCATCGGGTGGTGGCCGTCACCAGTGGCGCCATCGCCGCCGGACTGCCGGTGCTGGGCCTGGCCTCCGATCGGCCGCGTGACTCGGTCACCCTCCAGGCCGTGTCGGCCGTGGGCCAGAGCCGACTCATGGGCGTCTGGGACCGCCACCTGGCCGGCCACGACCTGGTGGGCGGCCAGGTGCTGCTGGCCCCGCTCGACTTCGCCGTGCGCGACCAGTACCTCCACGCCCGGGCCACCCTGGGTCGGTTGCTGGACCTGGGCGTGGTCCCCATCGTCAACGAGAACGACGCCATCGCCGACGACGAGATCCGCTTCGGCGACAACGACCGCATCGCCGCCCTGGTGGCCCACCTGGTCGGCGCCGAGGCCCTGGTCCTGCTGACCGACACCGAAGGTCTCCTCACCGCCGATCCCCGGTTCGACTCATCGGCCTCGCTCATCGAGGAGATCCTGGAGGTCGACCACCACATGGAGGCCCTGGCCGGCGGGGCCGGCTCAGCCCAGGGGAGCGGGGGCATGGCCACCAAGCTGGCCGCGGCCAAGATCGCGGCCTGGTCGGGGGTCCGCACCGTGATCGCGGCGGCCGATCGCCCCGGTGTGGTCGCCGATGCGATGGCGGACGCCGGCGGCGTGGGCACGGTCGTCCGCCCTCGGTCGCGACGCCTCACCGCCCGCAAGCTCTGGATCGCCTTCGCCGTCGGCTCGACCGGCACCGTCGTCGTCGACGCTGGGGCCCGTCGTGCGCTGGAGGCCGACGGTCGCTCGCTGCTCCCCGCCGGGGTGGTGGGCGCCGAGGGGCGCTTCGCCGCCGGGGCCGCGGTGGAGGTGGCCGACGACGCCGGGTCGGTGTTCGCCAAGGGGATCGTCTCGCTGGGGGCGGAGGCGCTGCGCGGCGTGTCCGGCGTCCGCACCGCGGACCTGCCCGAGGGCACCCCCCACGAGGTCATCCACCGCGACGACCTCGTCGTCCTCCCCCGCTGAGTCCCTTCTGTGGGTCAACCGCGTCGAAAACAGCGCGGCTGATCGACAGAACGGTGGTCCGCCGGGGTGAACAGCGAGGACGGGCTGCGGGGCCGTTGCGGGCGCCGGCCCCGGCGTGCGGGACGGGTCAGGCGGTGCCGGGCTGGGGGGTGCCGGGCGAGGGCTCGGCCGGGGGGGAGGTCGCCGGTGCGGCAGCATCACCGGTGAGCTGCTCGGGGGTGGGGGCGGCGGCCTCCGGCGCTCCGAGGCCCAGCTCGGCCCGCAGCTGGGAGAGGCGGGCCTGGGCCTGGGTGTTCTGGGCGGCCTGCTCGACCTCGAGCATCCGGCCCTCCACCGACTGACCGGTGAGCTCGGACATCCCCTTGGCCTTGGCGTGGCGGGCCTCGATCTTGTCCCGCACCTCGTTCATGGTGGGGACGTCCTCACCGACGGTGGCCGACAGGGACTCCATGGCCTTGTTCATGGACTCCTGCATCTTGGCCTGTTCCAGCTGGCTCAGGAGCTTCTGCTGCTCGGCCAGCTTGCGCTGGAGCAGGACGCCGTTCTGGGAGACGGCTGCCTTGGCCTGGTCTGAGGCCTGGGTGGCGGAGAGGGCCATGGCCTCCAGCTCGGCCACCTCGGCCTCGACGGTGATGAGCTGGTTGGCGATGGTCTCGGCCGCCCGGGTGTACTCCACGGCCTTGGTGTCGTCCCCGGCCTTGGCCGCTTCCTCGGCCATGAGGATGGCCTGGCGGGCGTTGGCGTTGAGCTTCTCCAGCTGCTCCTGGGCGCGGCCGAGTCGGAGCTCGGTCTGCTTCTGCTGGGCGATCACGTTGGCCGCCTGCTCGGTGAGGGTGCGGTGGTTCCGCTGGGCCTCGTCGATGGCTTGTCGGAGCTGGACCTTCGGATCGGCCTTCTCGTCGAACTTCTGGTTGCCGCTGGCTGTGAGGTAGCTCCAGAAGCGGCGGAAGAGCTTGATCATGGTCTGAGCATACCGACGGCGGTGCTGGTCAGGGAGACCGGCGGAGGCGGGCCGGGAGGCGTCGGTCGAGGCCGGTGTCGTCGAACACCCCGAAGCCGATGGCGGCGGCGATGTACGCGAGCCCGCCGACGGGGACGGCGGCGGCCACGCCGAGCGGCAGGAGGTCCGGGTCGACGCTGACGAACCCGGCGACGACCGCCACCACGGCTGCGGCCATCAGGGCGCCCGAGCCGAGGCAGCTCAGGAGGGTGGCGGCCAGCCCTCGGAGGTCGAAGCCGGCGGGGAGGCGGCGCAGGAGCACCAGCAGGGCGACCACGGCGGCGGCGAGGTAGGCGGTGGAGTAGGCCGAGGTGAGGCCGATGATGCCGAACGGCGCCGCCAGCACCACCGCGAAGGCGATGTTGGTCAGGTTCTCGCCGTTGTTGATCCAGAACGGTCGGCGGGTGTCCTGCACCGCGTAGAAGGCCCGCAGGACGAACAGGTACACCGAGAAGCCCAGCAGGCCCGGGGCGAACCCGGCCAGGCCACGGGCGATGTTGACCGCATCCTCGAGGTCACCGCCGGGAGCGGTCAGGGTTGCATCGGGGCCGAGCCGGACGATCAGGGTGGCCAGGGTCAGGTACCCGACCGAGGCCGGGACCATCACCGCGATCAGGAGGCGCAGGCCCTGGAGGAGCCGGTCGTGGAAGTCCTGCCAGCGGCGGGCCACGTAGGCCCGGGCCAGGTCCGGTTGGAAGGTGGTCATCAGCGACACGGCCAGCAGTCCGTGCGGGAGCTGGAAGAACATGAAGCCGAGCTGGTAGTCGCGGACCGTCCCGCGGTCGGCGAAGGCCAGCCACAGGACCGTCTGGGCCGCGATCTGGTTGGCGATCACGTAGCCCAGGGTCCATCCCGACAGTCGGGCTGCGACCCGGACGGCCGGGTGGCGCAGGGACGGACGGAAGCGCAGCCGCACCCCGGCTCGCCACAGCGCGGGGAGCAGGGACACGGCCATGGCCACGATGCCGGCGGTGGTGCCCAGGCCCA
>JBBSME010000054.1:0-18846 GCA_038233335.1 Acidimicrobiales bacterium
ACCACCCGGAGGGACTCGAAGGCCTGCTGGCCCCACTTCAGGAACTCGTAGCGCTCCTGGTTGCGCTGCAGCTCCAGGGTGGCGTTGAGGTCGAACGAGTCGGGCTGGGCGAAGGAGTCGACCTGGATGGAGTGGTCGATGACCAGGTCGACCGGGACGAGCGGCTCGATGGCGGATGGGTCACCGCCCAGGTCGGCCATGGCGTCGCGCATGGCGGCCAGGTCGACCACCGCGGGCACGCCGGTGCAGTCCTGCATGAGGACCCGGGCCGGGGTGAAGGAGATCTCGGCTGCGTCATCCTGGCCGGGGGACCAGGAGGCGAGGGCCCGCACGTCATCCGCGGTGACCTTCACGCCGTCCTCGTTGCGGAGCAGGTTCTCGAGCAGGATCTTGAGCGAGAAGGGCAGGTCGGTCACGCCGTCGCCGGCCGCCTCGAGGGCGTAGATGTCGACGGTCTGGTCGCCGACGGTGAGGGAGCGTCGAGCTCCGAAGGAGTCGCTGGCCATGGGAGGGGTCCTTCCGCTGCGTTCGTCCCGGGGTCGCTGAACCTATCGGGCGGGTCCGGCCCCCGGCGTCCTGGCCCCGACAATACAAGTTGCAGACAAGTGGGTCAACCGTCTGGCGCCGGCGAAGTCACAGGGGAGCTGGTCAGCCCGATCCGGCGTGGCGGGAGGAGGGCCGGGGGGCCCAGTGGGGGACGCCCAGGAAGATGAGGCGGAGCTGGCGCTCGGTGGTGCGGATGATGGCCGCCTCCACCTCGGGTCGGTCGCGGGGCAGGTCGGTGAGGGCGGCGGCGGTGTCCATCACCGTGGCCACGACCAGGCTGGCCAGCATGGTGATGTCCTCCTCGTCCCAGTCGCCGAGGTAGGGGAAGCCCCGCATGTCGACGGCCAGCTCGTCGGTGAAGGCCCGCAGCTCGTCCTCGATGGCGGCCCGCAGGGCGGGGGTGCCGCCGGCGCGTTCCCGCACCAGGAAGCGGAAGTGGGTCCGGTGGGCGTGGACGTGGGTGACCAGGGTCTCGACCGAGCGGACGATGGCGTCGTCCCAGGTGGGCACATCGGCCCGGGCTGAGCGGATCATCCCCCTCAGGCTGCCGAAGCTCTCCTCCACCAGGGCCAGGCCCAGCTCGTCCATGTCGTGGAAGTGGCGGTAGAAGGCGCCGGGGACGATGCCCACCTCCTTGGTCACCTGGCGGAGGCTGAGGCGGTCGAAGCTGCGCTTCTCCAGCAGCTTCAGGGCCGCCCGCAGCAGCTTGCGGCGGGTGCGGTCCTTGCCCTCCTGGCGCGTCTCGGGGGGGCGGGCCACGGCGCCATCTCACCACCTGCCGGGGTCGCCCGCCCGTTCGGTGGACGACTGTTCACCGACATGTGACCCTTTGCACGGTGACAAGCCCCGATCGATCTGCATGCAGTGAACGCATGTTCACTGAACTTCTTGACGCCCAGCCCTTGGTCGGTGCGGTCCGCCGCCGGGCTGGACGGGTGCTCCGTTCTCAGGCTCTGGCCGTGGCCACCGCCCCCCACGGCGTCGACCGCTACCTCGAGCAGGTCCGGCCCACCTGGGTCGGCCACGAGGTCCGGGCTCGGGTCCTGGCCATCCGCCCTGAAGCTCCCGACGTGGTCACCCTCACCCTGCGCCCGGGCCGGGGCTGGGCCGGCGCACAGGCCGGTCAGCACGTGCGGGTCGGTGTCGAGGTGGACGGGCGTCGCCGCACCCGGTCCTTCTCCCTTGCCTCCTCTGCCGTCCGAGACGACGGATGCGTGGAGATCACCGTCAAGGCCCATGCCGACGGCGTGGTCAGCCGCCACCTGGTCGACCGCGTCGGGCCCGGAACCACCCTCACCCTGTCGCCCCCCGCCGGCGACTTCACCCTGCCGGCGATCCGGCCCCGCCGCCTCTTGCTCATCAGCGGCGGCAGCGGGATCACGCCGGTGATGGCCATGCTCCGCACCCTCCTCGACGAGGGCCACGACGGGCCGGTGACCTTCCTGCACTACGCCCGGACCGAGGCCGACGTCATCTTCGCCGACGAGCTGGCCGCCATCGACCGGGCTCACCCGTCGGTCGACGTCCGCATCGTGATGACCGGCTCGACCGAGGCCGGCAGCGATCGCAGTGGGGATCGCACCTCAACCGCTCTCCAGGGTCGCTTCCGTGCCGACCACGTCGCCGCGCTGGTCCCCGGCCTGGCCGAGGTCGAGGCCTTCGCCTGCGGCCCCGTCGGCATGGTCGATGCGGTGCTCGACCACTGGTCGGACGCCGGCGCCACCGAGCGGCTCCACGTCGAGCGCTTCGCCCTGGCTCCTGTGCCCGCAGCGGCCGACGAGGTCGGCGGAGCGGTGAGCTTCGCCGCCAGCGACACCACCGTCACCAGTGACGGGGCCGTCCTCCTGGTCCAGGCCGAGGCGGCCGGGCTCAGCCCGGCCAACGGCTGTCGCATGGGCATCTGCCACACCTGCACCCGCTCGAAGCTGAACGGCGTCGTCCGCGACCTCCGCACCGGCGCCCTCTCGTCGACCGACGAGGAGCCCATCCAGATCTGCGTCTCGGTCCCGGTCGGCGACGTCGCCGTCGACCTCTGATCGCAGCCGACCCCACCCCTCCACCGAACGAGACCCCCATGTCCTCCACCGCCACCCTCACCCCTGACATCGAAGAGATCGACGAGCGAGATGAGACGCCATCCGTCGGGCCCGTGCCCGCGGGCCGCCCGGCCCTCACCGCTGCGGAGCTCGACCAGCTCGGTGAGGCCCTCGACGCCATCCGCGACGAGATCCTCGACGACCTGGGCCAGCGCGACGCCGACTACATCCGCGACGTGGTGCGCCTCCAGCGGGCCCTCGAGGTGTCGGGTCGGGTCATGCTCATGGCCGGGTTCCTGCCTCCCGCCTTCCTCGGCGGGGTGACCGCCCTGTCCCTGTCGAAGATCCTCGACAACATGGAGATCGGCCACAACGTCCTCCACGGCCAGTACGACTGGATGCAGGACCCGAGCCTGGACTCCGCCACCTTCGACTGGGACCACTACTGCTCCTCCGAGCAGTGGCGGCACTCCCACAACTACCTGCACCACACCTTCACCAACGTGCGGGGCAAGGATCGTGACATCGGCTACGGCATCCTGCGGATGACCGACGAGCAGCGGTGGCGGCCCACCCACCTGGCCAACCCGGTGGCCGCGCTGATCCTCGCCGTCCAGTTCCAGTGGGGCGTGGCCCTTCACGACGTGGAGATCGATCAGGTGCTCAGCGGCAAGAAGCCCGTGGCCGAGGCGCGGGAGGAGCTGTCCCGGGTGTGGGAGAAGGCCCGCACCCAGGTCCTCAAGGACTACGCCCTGTACCCGGCGCTGGCCGGGCCCATGGCTCCGGTCGTGCTGGCCGGCAACGTGAGCGCCAACCTGGTCCGCAACCTGTGGACCTTCGCCGTCATCTTCTGCGGCCACTTCCCGGCCGGCGTGGCCACCTTCTCCGAGGAGGAGGCGGCCGACGAGAGTCGGGGCGGCTGGTACCTCCGCCAGATGCTGGGCTCGGCCAACATCAAGGGGGGCAAGGCGTTCCACCTGATGACCGGCAACCTCAGCCACCAGATCGAGCACCACCTGTTCCCCGACCTGCCCGCCCACCGGTACGCCGACATCGCCCCGCAGGTGCAGGCCCTGTGCGAGGAGCACGGGCTGCCGTACAACACCGGCGGCTTCGCCCACCAGCTGGGCTCGGTGGCCCGCCGGATCACCTCCCTCGCCCTGCCGGGCAAGGAGGACGAGCCCGTGGTCTCCCGGGTCGGCTCCCTGGTGAGCCGCCTCAACCCCCTGTCGCGGTAGCCCTCGCCACATGAAGTGGCGACCAATCGCGTTGCTGGGGCAACTCGCCGTCTCTGGTTCGGCTCCCTACCCGTAGTGGCGACCAATCGCGTGGCTGGGGCAACGCGTTTGGTCCCTGGTTCGGCCTGTCCCGTGCGACAGGTGGCGTCGGCCGACCGGTCAGAGGGCGTCGAGGACGGCGTCCCACTGGGGGAGGGTGGCCTCGTCGCAGTAGGCCTCCTCGAAGGCCCGGCGGGCGGCCGCCGACAGCTGGGCCCGCCACTCGGGGTCGTCGCGCAGGCGGCGCACCGCCCGAGCCAGCCCCTCGGCGTCGCCGTCACGGAGGCTGACCCCGCAGCCGAAGCGGGCGATGGCAGCATCGACATTCGACCCCTCGGGGCCCACGTAGACGATGGGCAGACCCGCGGCCAGGTTGGAGTGCAGCTTGGAGGGGCTCATCACGCCCAGGGCCTCGTCGGACAGGAGGATGAGGGCGCAGCCGGCGCCGGCCATGACCTCGGGGGTCATGGCCTTGGGCACGTAGTCGCGCCGCACGACCCGGTCGGCCACCCCGGCGATGGCGGCCAGGCCGGCCAGCTGCTCCCACCGGGCACCGCCGCCCATGAACAGCCAGGCCACGTCCCCGTCGAGCTGCTCGGCCGCGTCGATGGCGGTGCGGACGCGGTGGCCGTAGCCCAGGTTGCCGAGGTAGAGGACCACGAAGCGGTCGGCCAGGTCCGGGTCCTGGTAGCCGATCCACGAGGGTCCCTCGACCGCTGCGGGGGGGAAGGCGGCCCGGGCCTCCCAGTTGGGGATGACCGTCGCCGGGGGGCGGGTGCCGTCGGCCGAGCCGTACTCGTCGAGCAGGAGGTCGCGCATGGCATCGTCCAGGGCCACGACATGGTCGATCCGGCGGAAGGCCCAGCGGTTCACGGTCCGGAGCAGCGTCGACATGGGCCCGCCCTCGCGCAGCGAGGCGATGGGCGGGAGCACGCGTCGGCCGGTCTCCAGGATCCAGACCTTGGGCGTGCGTCGCCCGACCCGCACGACCGGCCCACCCTTAGTGCGCGACCCGAGCCGCTCGATGACGTCCGGGTAGCAGTCCATCGACCACAGCACCACCCGGCACCGGCGCCGGACGAGCTTGTGGGCCACCGCGCTGAGGACCACGAACGGGGGAGTGGTCAGGGAGATGACCACGTCCTGGCGGGGCAGCCGGACCAGGGCGGCCGTGGCCCCGACCAGGAAGGAGAGGTAGTCGGACAGCCGCTTGAGGATGGTGCCCTTGCCCAGGGCCGGGGTCCAGAGCCGCACCACGCACACGCCGTCCTCAGTGCGGGCGTGGCCCCGCGCTCCGCCCTTGATGTAGCCCTCGCCCGCGGTGACCACGGTGACCTCGTCGCCCTGCGCCGCGAGGTGCGCGGCCAGCGACGCGGTCAGGTGGGCCGTCGGCGAGATGTCCGGGGGGTAGAACTGGTTCACGAGGGTGACGCGCCGGGGTCGGTCCCGCCCGGTCCCCGCCTTCACCGGCCCCGCTTGGCGGCCATGGCGGTGACCATCTCCTCGACGATGGCGTCGAGGCTCCACTCCTGGCGCCAGCCGGGGAAGTGGGCCCGGAACTTGGCCATGTCGGTGTAGTAGCAGATGTGGTCGCCGACCCGGTTGGTCTCGTCGTAGGTGAGTGCGGGCCGGGTGCCGCTGCGGGCCTCGATCATGTCGACGCACTCGAGCAGGCTGGCCGCGTTGGCCTCGCCGCCGCCCAGGTTGTACACCTCGCCCGGTCGGGGGTCCTGGGCGAAGGCCCAGAAGGCGGAGACCACGTCGGCCGAGTGGATCTGGTCCCGCACCTGCTTCCCCTTGTACCCGAAGATCGTGTACGGCCCCTCGTCCAGGGCCTGGGCGACCAGGTAGGACAGGAAGCCGTGGAGCTCCACCCCCGAGTGGGCGGGCCCGGTGAGGCAGCCGCCGCGGAAGGCCGCGGTGCGCATGTCGAAGTAGCGCCCGTACTCCTGGGTGAGCACGTCGGCGGCCACCTTCGAGGCCCCGAACAGGGAGTGCAGGCAGCCCTCGATCGACATGGTCTCGTCGATGCCGTCGGCGTCGGCCGGCTCGGCGTAGTCGAACCGGGTCTCGGTCTCGATCAGCGGCAGCCGGTTGGGGTTGTCGCCGTAGACCTTGTTGGTGCTGACGGTGATGAACACCACCTCGGGGACGTGGCGACGGCAGGCCTCCAGCAGGTTGAGCGTGCCCACCGCGTTGGTGTCGAAGTCGTCGAAGGGGCGGCTGGCGGCCAGGTCGTGGCTGGGCTGCGCCGCGGCGTGGATGACGATGTCGTAGCGGCCCTGGGCGATGACCCGATCGATGCCCTCGCGGTCGCGGATGTCGACGTCGACGTGGGTGTAGCGCCCGAGGGTGGACTCGAGGCGCTGGCGGTTCCAGGTGGTGTCGCCCCTGGGGCCGAAGAAGTCGGCCCGGCTGTTGTTGTCGAGCCCGTCGACCGCGAACCCGAGGGTGTCGAAGAAGGTCGCTGCCTCGGAGCCGATCAGCCCGGCCGAGCCGGTGACGAGGACCTTCACCGGGCCCGCCGGCGGGGCGCGTCGGGGTCGCGAGGGCATAGGGGCACGGTGCGCGATGCTACCGCCCGACATGCGTGTGGCCCTGACCCTCGAGCAGTGCTGGCACCGCGTCCCGGGCGGGTCGGCCACCTCGATCCTGAACCTGGCCGGGGCGCTGACCCGGCGCGACGACGTCGAGGTGGTGGGGGTGGCCGCCCGCCACCCGGAGTCGCCCGAGGCGGCGTTCGCTCCACCGGTGCCGGTCGAGCAGCTGGCCCTGCCGCGCCACGTGCTCTACGAGACCTGGCACGCCCTGCGTCGACCGCGGGTCGAGTCGGCCACCGGCCCGGTCGACCTGGTCCACGCCACTGCGGTCGCCGTCCCCGGCAGCCGGGCCCCGCTGGTGGTCACCGTGCATGACCTGGCGTTCCTGGCCGAGCCCGGCCATGCCACACGCCACGGCCTCCGCTTCTTCCGCCGGGGCACCGAGCTGACCCGTCGCCACGCCCGCCTGGTCCTGGTGCCCTCGGAGGCCACCGCCCGGGAGTGTGAGGAGGCCGGCATCGGCCGAGACCGCATCCGCGTCGTGCCGTGGGGCGTCACCCCCCGGCCGGTCGACGACGCCGATCGGGCCCAGGCGCGGGCCCGCCACGACCTCGACCGGCCCTACGTGCTGTTCGTAGGCACCATCGAGCCCCGCAAGAACCTGCCCCGCCTGGTCGACGCGGTGGCTCGCCTCGACCGGCCCGACGTCGAGCTGCTGATCGTGGGCCAGCACGGCTGGAACGAGGACCTCGCCGCTCTGCTCGATCGGCTGCCGGGACGAGCCCGCGCTCTGGGCTTCCTGGCCCCCGACGAGCTGGCCCCGCTGTACGACGGCGCCGCGGTGGTGGCCTACCCCAGCCTGCGCGAGGGGTTCGGCCTGCCCCCGCTGGAGGCCATGGCCCAGGGCGCAGCCGTCGTCACCTCCTCGGGGACCGCCACCGAGGAGGTGGCCGGCGACGCCGCGGTCCTGGTCGACCCCACGTCGGTCGACGCCATCGCCGAGGGCCTCGAGCGCGTCCTGGGCGACGACGCCCTGGCCGCGGCGCTGGGCGAGCGGGCCCGGGCCCGGGCCGCGACCTACACCTGGGAGCGCACCGCCGAGCTCACCGTCGCCGCCTACTGGGAGGCCCTCGCATGATGCCCCCGTCCCTGCGCCGTCCCGTTCTTGGTACAGAAGTCACCGGCCTTCTCGGTCATGGGTACCAAGAACGGCACCGCTCCCGCCCCGTCTCGTTCTTGGTACAGAAGTACCTGGTTCTCTCGGTCGTGGGTACCAAGAACGGCGAAGCTCCGGGCCGGTCCGGTTCTTGGTACGGAGGTCGCCGGTTGCCTCGGTCGTGGGTACCGAGAACGGTCGGCGCGTGAGCGTGGCCGCGCCGATCCGGGTCGGGGTGAACCTGCTGTGGCTCGTGCCCGGGGTGGTCGGTGGCAGCGAGGAGTACACCGTCCGCCTGCTCCACGGCCTGGCCGACCTGGCTCCGCCGGACCTGGACATCGAGCTGTTCGCCCTGGACGACCTGCGTCGGGCCCACCCGTCGCTGGTCGAGCGCTTCCCGACCACGACCATCGGCCTGAGGGGTCGAGCCAAGGCCCTGCGCGTCGCCGCGGAGACCACCTGGCTCACGGCCCAGGTCCGCCGTCGGGGGCTCGACGTCGTCCACCACCCGGGCGGGGTGGTGCCCCCGCTGCGGGGGGGAGCGGCCACCGTGCTCACCATCCACGACCTCCAGCCCCTCGACCTGCCCGAGAACTTCAGCCGGGTGAAGGTCGCCTACCTCCGGGCCGTGCTGCCCCGGTCGGCGCGGGTGGCCGACGTCCTCACCACGCCGTCGCGGGCCGCGGCGGCCCGGGTGGCCGAGCGCCTGGACGTCGACCCGGCCCGCATCCACCCGGTGCTCCACGGCTGGGAGCCGGAGGCCTTCGCCCCCGTCGACCCGGCCGAGGTGGCGCGGGTGGGCCACGCCCTGGGCCTGGCCCCGAGGTGGATCCTCTACCCGGTCATCACCTACCCCCACAAGAACCACGTGGTCCTGGTGCAGGCCTTCCGGCAGCTGGCGGCCACCCACTCCGGGATCGACCTGGTCCTCACCGGTGGCGAGGGCCCGGCGGAGGCCGACGTCAGTGCGGCCATCGCCGCCAGCGGGGTGGCGACGCGCGTCCACCGGACCGGTCGGGTGCCCCGCGCCGACCTGGATGCCCTGATCGCCGGCGCCGCCGTCGTGGCCTTCCCGTCCCGCTACGAGGGCTTCGGCGTCGGGGCGCTGGAGGCCATGGCGGGGGGCGCGCCGGTGGTGGCCGCCGATGCCACGGCTCTCCCCGAGGTGGTGGGGGACGCGGGCCTCCTGGTGGACCCGGACGACGTGGCGGGCTGGGTGACGGCGTTGAGCCGGGTGCTCGACGACGAGGACCTCCGCCGCTCTCTCGTCGCCGCCGGCCGGGCCCGCGCCGCGACCTTCACCAACGAGGCCGGGGCCGAGGACCTGGCCTCGGCCTACCGGGCTGCGGCGGGCTGACCAGGCCGCATGCCGACTCCGGAGCGCCCGGGGCTGCGGAGTAGGGTGGTCGACTCATGGGAAAGGCATCCTCAGCGAAGAAGGTCGCCCGAGCGGCGCGAGCCGGCGGCACGACCTCAGGCACCCGCAAGAACATCGCGTTCCCCGCGGCGCTGGTCGTCCTGGCCGTGCTCGGGGTCGGCCTGGTGGTCTTCGCCCGCAGCACCAACCCGGGCGACGGCGACCCCCAGCTGGGCGACCACTGGCACGCGGCCTACGGCATCTACGTCTGCGATCGCTGGGTGGCCAACGTCCCCGATCGCGGCGCCGACAGCCTGGGCATCCACACCCACGACGACGGCGTGGTCCACATCCACCCCTTCCTCTCCGGTGCCACCGGCGACAAGGCCACCCTGGGCAAGTTCTTCGAGCAGACCGGCATCGAGGTCGGCGATTCCTCGATCACCCTGCCCCCGAGCGATGCCGGTCTCGACTTCGACAGCCGGAAGTACGTCAACGGCGAGACCACCTGCGGGGGCGAGGAGGCTCGCGTCGTCAGCGCCTACTGGGCCGATGCGGCCACCGCCAACGACTCAGATCCGGACGACGTCCGCACGTCCAACATCTCGGGCGAGCCGTTCGAGGCCAACGGGGGGGCGTACACCATCGCCTTCCTGCCCAAGGGCGCCGACATCCCCCCGCCGCCGACCGCAGCTCAGCTCCAGGAGCTGGGGGCTGCCGACGGTGCGCCGGACCAGCCCATCGAGCAGGTGCCGACCGACAACGAGCTGCCCGAGGGCGCCGGCACCCCGGGGGATCCGAACCCGGACACCGAGACGGTGCTGCCGCCCGACGGGGGCGAGCTCCCGGTGGACCCGCCGGTCGAGTCCACCGAGGTCCCGGCCACCAGCGAAGCTCCCGCTGGCGGATGAGGGCGGTCGTCCTGGTCGGGGGCTTCGGCACTCGGCTCCGACCGCTGACATCGGAACGCCCGAAGCAGATGCTGCCGATCATCGATCGGCCCATGATCGAGCACGTGCTCGGTCACCTGGCGATCCACGGCGTGGACGACGTGGTCCTGTCCCTCGGGTACAAGCCTGACGCCTTCCGCGACGCCTACCCGGACGGCACCTGCGCCGGCGTGAAGGTGCACTACGCAGTGGAGCCCGAACCCCTCGACACCGCAGGCGCCATCCGCTTCGCGGCCCTCCATGCCGGGGTCGACGAGCGCTTCGTGGTGGTGAACGGCGACGTGCTCACCGACCTCGACGTGGCCGCCCTGGTCGCCTTCCACGAGGAGACGGGGGCCGAGGCCACCATCGCGCTGCACAAGGTCGAGGACCCCTCCGCCTTCGGCGTGGTCCCCACCGACGGCGAGGGCCGGGTCGAGGCCTTTGTGGAGAAGCCGCCTCGGGATGAGGCGCCCACCGACCTCATCAACGCCGGCACCTACGTCCTGGAGCCGTCGGTCCTCGACCGCATCGCGGAGGGCCGGCGGGTGTCGATCGAGCGCGAGGTGTTCCCGGCCATGGTGGCCGACCGCACCGTCTTCGCGACGGCTGGCGACACCTACTGGATCGACACCGGCACCCCGGCCCTGTACCTCCAGGCCCAGCTGGACCTGCTGGACGGCCTCCGCGGCGAGCCCGTCGACGGCATCCACGCCAACGCCCAGGTCCACCCGGCAGCCGACGTCAGCCGGTCGATCGTGGGGTCGGGCACGGTCGTGGCCGACGGGTCCGTGGTCTGCGAGTCCTCGGTCATGGCGGGGGCCCGCATCGAGGCCGCGGCCCGCGTCGAGCGCTCGGTGGTCGCCTTCGATGCGGTGATCGGCGAGGACGCAGAGCTCGATGGCTGCGTGATCGGTGACGGCGAGCGCGTCGCCCCCGGTGAGCGCCTCGTCGACGTGCGTCGACCCGCTCCCGAGTAGGCCGCCACGGCAGGGGGTTTTGGCTGGTAGCCGGACCGGAGCGCGCTGCTAGGGTGACCGCTTCCGGGGCCGTTAGCTCAGTTGGCTAGAGCACCTGCATGACGCGCAGGGGGTCAGGGGTTCGAATCCCTTACGGCCCACTCGGAAAGTCCCTGGTGGCGCGGGAGCTGCGGCCGCTCCCGTGATCCGCTTGTGAGGGCACCGGATCTGCCGCCGAGAGCGAGGCCGACCCAACAACTCCTATGTATCCCCCAACGAACGCGCTGAAACGGGCGCGAAGATGGCCAGGTGCGCTCGGACCAATGGGACGCCCTCGGTGTCTCCAGGATCGTAGAAGTCCTGGAGAAGGAGGGTGCCGTTGTCTGGCCGGAGCTTGAATCGCGTGTCGCTGAGTACCCCCAGACGGACGGGCCCCGGGTTCAGCCGCATGTCCTGACTCGGTCGCGAAACATCATGTTGAGCAGCGGTGATCTGGTCCGCGACGATTCAAGATCCCGCAGCGGCCGGGCGATTGCGACCTGGCACCTTCCAACGACGGCACCCTCCGCCGACCGACACGACGACGACCACGGCACCGCCGACGGATGATCCGCCACCGGACACCACACTGGACGACGATCCACCGCCGCAGACCGATCCACCTCAGACCGAGCCACTGGCGACAGCGACCACTCAGCCCGAAGAGGGCTGCGGCGACCGCCAGTGCCTGCCGCCGGACCTTCCGTCCGGGCCCGAGGAGCCCTCACCTCCAGACGATGGCGGCGACGACAGCTGCAACCCGGAGACGTCGGAGTCCTTCTGTTGACCGCTCGTCGATCGGGGTGACGCGCGCCGTCAGTCGAGGTCGCCGGCGAAGAGCTGGTCGATCTTGCGGGTGATGCGCGCGGCGCTCACCGGGCCCTTGGCCCCGACGGTCTGGGCGAACAGGCTGAGCCGCAGCTCCTCCAGCATCCATCCGGCCCCGACCACCCGGGGCGTCACCTGGCTGGGGGCCAGCGCAGCCAGCAGCTGCCGGTAGTCGCCCTCGACCGCCTGGACCTCGGCCATCCGCGCCGCGTCGCGGCCCGGTGAATCGGGCAGCTTCTCCAGGCGCAGGTCGATGCCCCGCACGTAACGCACCAGGTCGGGGAGCCGCGCCGCGCCGGCGGTGGTGACGAACCCGGGGCGGACGAGGCGCTCCAGGTGGGCAGCCGCATCGGCCAGCGACGGGGCGAGGGTGGGAGACGTGAGCCGGTCGAGCCGGTCGGCGACGTCGGCCGCGACGAGGACCACCCCACCGGCATCGGCCAGAGCAGCGGCGGCGACGGAGCGCAGATCGGCCCGGGCCCCGGTCAGGATCACCTCGAAGCCGGCCTCGGTCCAGGTCACCCCGCCGTGGTCGGCGACCACGGCGTTGGTGGCCGCACCGATGACGTCGCGCAGCAGCACGCCCAGGCTCATCTCCGGGAGCGCGGCCAGGGCCAGGCGCACGTCGTTGGACACCTCCCGCTCCAGGCCCCTCACGCCGACCGGGACAGCCAGCTGGACCAGACGGCGGATGCCGCCGGCCATGATCCGGTCGGCCACCTCCGGTCGGGAGAACACCCGGACCGACACAGAGCCACCGTCGTCCAGCAGCGCCGGATACCCCTCGACCAGGTGGCCGTGGGCCTCTGAGCGCACGAGCCGGGGCAGGTCGCCCACGTCCCACTGGGTGAGCCCGTCGCGCTCGAGCCCCGGCGCGGCGTCGGCCACGGCGCGAGCCAGGGCGTGGCGGGCTCGGGCCCCGACCAGGTCGCGCACTGCCTCGAGGTCCTTGCCGTAGGCGATGACCTCACCCTGGTCCTCGATCGCGAAGGTGAGGCGCAGGTGGTCGGGCACCTGGCGGAGGTCGAGGTCCTCAGGGTCGACCCGAGCGCCGGCGGGCGTGGTGAGCAGCTCAGCCAGGACCTCGAACAGCGGCCGCTCCTCGAAGCGCAGCGCCTCGGCGGCTGCGGCGGCGGCGGCCGACAGGGGCCCGAGGTCGCGGCGTCGGCCCTTGGGCAGGGTGGCCACCAGGGAGTGGACCAGCTCGTCGCGGTAGGCGGGGATGCCCCAGTCGAAGTCCCATGGCTCCACCCGGTTGAGCACGGCCAGGGGGATGTGCACGGTCGCCCCGTCGGCGTCCTCCCCGGGGGCGAAGCGGTAGGTGACCGGCAGGGTGAGATCTCCCTGGCGCCAGGTGTCGGGGTAGGCGGTGGGGTCGATCGCGGGGCCGTCGCCGGTGAGCGCGTCGAGCGTCAGGGTGAGCAGCTCGGGCTGGTCCCGGCGGGCCTCCCTCCACCACCGGTCGAAGTGTCGACCGGAGACCACCGCATCGCCGACCCTCTGGTCGTAGAAGCGGAACAGCGTCTCGTCGTGGTCGAACAGGTCGACCTGGCGGAGCCGGTCGCCGAGGGACCTGGCTTCGTCGAGGAAGGCCTCGTTGTCGGCCAGGAAGCGGTGCTGGGTGTCCCACTCCCGTCGCACCAGGGCGTGGTCGATGAACAGGTCCCGTGCCTCGTCGCGGTCGACGCGGTCGTAGCCGACGGTGCGGCCGGTGACCAGGGGCAGCCCGTACAGGGTGACCCGCTCGGTGGTCACGGCCCGGCCTGATCGCTCGTCCCAGCGGGGGTCGGCGTGGGACCGCTTCACCAGGTGGTCGGCCAGGTCCTCGGCCCACTCGGGCTCGATGGCGGCCACGCCTCGGGCCCAGAGGCGGTTGGTCTCGACCAGCTCGGCCGCCATCACCCACGCCGGTGGCTTTCGGGCCAGCGCGGAGCCGGGGGCGACCTGGAACCGGGCGTTGCGCGCGCCGCGGAGCTCCCGGGTGTCGCGATCACGCATCCCGATCTGCGACAGCAGCCCGGCCAGGAGGGCCCGGTGGACCCGGTCGGCGGGCGCGGCCTCGGTGCCGGGTGTGATCCCGACGCTCTTGGCGGCCCGGCTCAGCTGGCGGTGGAGGTCGCGCCACTCCCGCACCCGCAGGAAGTTGAGGAACTCGGCCCGGCACTCCTTGCGGAAGCGGTTCGACGAGAGCGCTGCGCTGCGCTCCTCCAAGTGGTCCCACAGCTGGAGCAGCGGGAGCAGGTCCGATCCCGGCACCGCGAAGCGGCGGTGCAGCTCGTCGGCCGCCTGGCGCTTGTCGCTCGGTCGTTCCCGAGGGTCCTGCAGCGACAGCGCGGCGGCGATGACGAGTACCTCTCGTACGCAGCCCTGCCGCTCTGACTCCAAGACCATGCGCCCCAGCCGAGGGTCGATGGGCAGTCGGACCAGCTGCTTGCCGACGGGGGTGAGGCGGCGTCGGTCGGCCGGACATCCGGGCTCCAGGGCGCCCAGCTCTTCGAGCAGGGCGACACCGTCGCGGATGGCCCGGGCCTCTGGCGGGTCGAGGAACGGGAACGAGGCCAGAGACTGGCGCGGATAGGGCCGGGTCGCGCCAGAGACTGCTCCTCGGCTGCGCCGAGGTGTGGGCCCGTCCTCCTGGGTCGCCTCGCCTATCGGCTCGGCTCCCAAGTCACCCAGGCCCAGGTTGGTCATCTGGCGGATGACCGACGCCAGGTTGGTGCGCAGGATCTCCGGGTCGGTGAACTCGGGCCGGGCCTGCAGGTCCTCCTCGGAGTACAGGCGGATGCAGGTGCCCGGCGCGACGCGGCCACAGCGCCCGGCCCGTTGGTTCGCCGAGGCCTGGCTGATGGCCTCGATGGGGAGGCGCTGCACCTTGAGCCGGTGGCTGTAGCGGGAGATGCGGGCCGTCCCGGCGTCGACGACCGACCGCACGCCGGGGACGGTCAGCGACGTCTCGGCCACGTTGGTGGCCAGCACCACCCGCCTCTTCCTGTGCGGCTCGAACACCCGGTGCTGCTCGGCCGAGGACAGCCGCGCGTACAGCGGGAGCACCTCCAGGTCGTGGCGATCGCGATCGTCCAGGGCGTCGGCCGTGTCGCGGATCTCGCGCTCGCCGCTCAGGAACACGAGCACGTCGCCGGTGGTGTCGCGCACCAGCTCGTCCACCGCGTCGCAGACCGCCTCGACCTGGTCGCGGTCGTCGTCGAGGACGTCGTCCCCCTCCTCGGCCACCACCGGCTCGCCGAAGGGGCGGTAGCGCAGCTCGACGGGGTAGGTCCGGCCCGACACCTCGACGATGGGGGCGCCCCTGAAGTGGGCGGCGAAGCGGGCCGTGTCGATGGTGGCCGACGTGATGATGACCTTGAGGTCCGGACGCGTGGGCAGCAGCTGGTGGAGGTAGCCGAGGAGGAAGTCGATGTTGAGGCTGCGCTCGTGGGCCTCGTCGATGATCAGGGTGTCGTAGCGGCTGAGCGACCGGTCGCGCTGGAGCTCGGCCAGCAGGATGCCGTCGGTCATGACCTTGACGTAGGTGTCGTCGCCGACCCGATCGGTGAACCGAACGGCGTAGCCCACCGCACCGCCCACCTCGCTTCCCAGCTCCTCGGCTACCCGCTCGGCGATGGTGCGAGCTGCCACCCGCCGGGGTTGGGTGTGGCCCACCAGCCCGAGCACGCCCCGGCCCAGCTCCAGGCACAGCTTGGGCAGCTGGGTGCTCTTGCCCGATCCGGTCTCGCCCGCCACGATCACCACCTGGTGGTCGCGGATGGCGTCCAACAGCTCGTCGCGCCGGTCCGCGATGGGCAGGTCAGGCGGGTAGGTGGGCACGGGCAGGCGGTCCCGACGCCGGGTGACGCGAGCCTCGGCCCGGTCCACCTCCTCGGCCACTCCGGCCAGGGTCAGCGGCTCCCGCTCCGTGTCCGGCCGGCGCCCTCGGCCTCGACGGCGCCCTCGCGCCCGACGCCCGCCGCGGCCCTGTCCATCCAGCAGACCGCGCAGCTGACGCTGGTCGGAGGCGCCCAGCGCGGCGATGCGGGCGCGCAGGTCGGCCTCGCTCGGCTCCGGCGCCGCCGGTCCGGGGGTGGCGGTGTCGGTCATGGGAGAGGTCGGGTCAGCGGAGCGGGGGTCGGTCCTGGGTCCGGACCCCTCGAACTGGTCCCTAGTTTGGTCGTCAGGACGACCAAACTAGGGACCAGTTCGCCGATCGCCGCCGCCGAGGTCGAGCGCACCAACAACAACTTCAACGTCCCGAACTCGGATTCGCAAGAGGCCCTCGACATCCTGGCCAAGGACTTCCCGCAGCTGGCCGGCACCAGCGCCACGGTCGTGTTCGAGACCAAGACCGGCCAGACGCCGCCCCCGACACCTGAGACCACGCCCAGCAGGGCCGCGGTGAGAGGCGAGACCCCCACCTCCAGGGCCACGTCGACGCCCACGATGCTGAACGCGGCCAGGCCGATGGCGTCTTCGACGAGCACGTACGAGCGACGGTCGGTGTCACAGGGGGTCGTCATCCTGCGGGGATGCTGCTCGCCACCCGATGCGGGATCTGCGACCGACCGGGCGCCTCGCCGTGTCGGTCCTGCCACGCCCGCCTCCGCGCACCCGCGCCCGACGCTGACCCGCCGGGCCTTCCGGGGCTGGTCGCCCTCCTGCGCTACGACGGCCCCGCGCGCGACCTGGTCGCCCGGATCAAGTACCGCAACCAGCGCCAGGCCGTGGCCTGGCTGGCCGACGGGTTGGCCGCCCTGCTCGCGGGAGTCCGGATCGACATGGTCACCTGGGCTCCCACCACACCCGAGCACCGCCGTCGGCGCGGCTTCGACCACGGCGAGGTGCTGGCCCGGGCCGTGGCCCGGCGGCTCCGCCGGCCGGCCCGACCGCTGCTCCGCCGGGTGCGCGGCCCGGCCCAGACCGGGCGCGACGCCCAGCACCGGCGCGAGGTGCCCCCGGAGTTCGCCACGACGGACGACGTCCCCGCCGGGACCTGCGTTCTGGTGGTCGACGATGTGGTGACCACCGGCGCCACGCTGCGTGCCGCCACCACAGCGCTGGGCGCGTGCGGCGCCGTCGTCCGAGCCGCCGCCGCGGCCCGCACCCCTCCGCCGGGAACGGCTCGGACACCCTGACGTGGGCCTCCCGCATGCCGTCTACCATCGGCCCTCCCGACCCAAGAGGAGCACCCCCCATGGAGGTCACCGTCAGCGCCCGGCACACCGAGGTCCCGGAGAGGTTGCGCCTCCAGGCCGAGGAGAAGGTCGGGCGCCTGGATCGCTTCGTCGACGGCATGGATCGGGCCGAGGTGCACTTCTCGACGCACCGCAACCCGCGCATCGCCGAGCCGGAGATGTGCGAGGTGACGATCGAGGGCCACGGCCACCACGTGCGGGCCAAGGTGGCGGCAGCCGACGGCTACGTGGCGGTCGACAAGGCGGTGGCCAAGATCGAGCACCAGCTCTCGAAGCTGAAGACCAAGCTCCAGCGCCAGCGGCGCGGCTCCAGCCGCACGCGCGGGCTTCCGGTCGACGAGGGCCTCGTGCCCGACGACCTGGCGGCATCGGTCACCGCCCCGCCCGAGGCTCCCGACGGTCAGGGCCCGGCCCGCATCGTGAAGGTCAAGCGGTTCGCCACCATGGGCATGACCGCTGACGAGGCCGCCCAGCGGATGGACCTCCTCGGCCACGGCTTCTTCTTCTTCACCAACCTGGACACCGGCCGGGCCGCGGTGGTGTATCGGCGCGAGGACGGCGACATCGGTCTGATCGACGAGGATGGCTGAACCGCCTCAGGTCGGGGCGTGCCGGGCCGATGGGTCGTGGTGACGAGCGCCCCGAACCGGCCATGAACGACGACCGTCCACCGGCCCCGGCGATCTCGGTCCTGGTGGCGGACGACCACGCCGTGTTCCGGCGCGGCCTGGCCCTGGTCCTCGAGCCTGAGGACGACATCGTGGTGGTGGGTGAGGCCGCCGACGGCCGGGAGGCGTTGGCGGCGGCACGAGACGCCGCCCCCGACGTGGTGCTGCTCGATGTCCGCATGCCGGGGATGGGCGGAATCGAGGCCGCCCGACGCATGGCCCACGAGGTGCCGTCGGCGAGGGTGGTGATGCTCACCGTGAGCGACACCGAGGACGACCTCTACGAGGCGATCAAGGCCGGAGCGGTGGGGTACCTGCTCAAGGAGGCCTCCATCGAGGAGGTGGCCGATGCCGTGCGGGCCGTGGCCGGCGGGCATAGCCTCGTCACTCCGTCGATGGCCTCGAAGCTGCTCAGCGAGTTCAACGTCCTGGCCAACCGGGTGGGGGGTGGGCGGGTCGGGGCGGCCCACCCGCGCCTCACCGCCCGGGAGGTCGAGGTCCTGGGCTACATCGCCCGAGGCCGCAGCAACCGGGAGATCGCCGAGCAGCTGTTCATCTCCGAGAACACGGTCAAGAACCACGTGCGCAACATCCTGGAGAAGCTCCAGCTCCACTCCCGCACCGAGGCCGCCCTCTACGCGGTGCGCGAGCGCATCATCGACGTCGACGGCTGATCGCGGCCGCAGCGCGGCGCGGCTGCCGACGGAGACTGCGGCGTCGGTAGAGTGGCCACCTCATGGCTGTCTTCGACAAGCTCCTCCGAGCCGGCGAGGGGCGCAAGGTCCGTGCCCTGGCCGACCTCGTGCCCGACATCGGCGCCCTCGAGCCGGAGATGCAGGCGCTCTCCGACGCCGAGCTCCAGGCCAAGACCCCCGAGTTCCGCACGCGGCTCGACGACGGCGAGGACCTCGATGACCTCCTGGTCGAGACCTTCGCGGTGGTCCGGGAGGCGGCCACGCGGGTGCTGGGCCAGCGTCACTACGACGTGCAGTTGATGGGCGGGGCCGCCCTCCACTTCGGCTGGGTCGGCGAGATGAAGACCGGTGAGGGCAAGACCCTGGTGTCGACCCTGCCGGTGTACCTCAACGGCCTCAGCGGCGACGGCGTCCACATCATCACCGTGAACGACTACCTGGCCACCCGCGACTCGGAGTGGATGGGCCAGCTCCACACGTTCCTGGGCCTCACCGTCGGCCTGGTCATCCCCGGCAACAACGACCCGGCCCACAAGCGGGCCCAGTACGCCTGCGACATCACCTACGGCACGAACAACGAGTTCGGCTTCGACTACCTGCGCGACAACATGGCCATGTCGAAGGAGGCCA
>JBBSME010000055.1:0-18829 GCA_038233335.1 Acidimicrobiales bacterium
CCTCCCTCGACGACGCCGTCACCATCACCTTCGACAACACCCCTCCCGACGAGGGCGCGCCCGGCGTGCTGGTCGCCTTCCTCGAGGGCGACCACGCCCGCCGGGCCTCGGAGCTGTCGGCCCGAGAGCGGGAGCTGGTCGTCACCCGGGCCCTGACCCGGTTCTTCGGCCCCCGCGCCTCCAGCCCGGTGGACTACGCCGAGCGGGACTGGGCCGCCGAGGAGTGGACGCGAGGCTGCTACGGCGCCCACATGGCCCCCGGGGTGTGGTCGTCCTTCGGTGACCTGCTGCGCGAGCCCTGGGGTCGGGTCCACTGGGCCGGCACCGAGACGGCCGCGGTGTGGAACGGCTACATGGACGGGGCCGTGCGCAGCGGTGAGCGGGCCGCCACCGAGGTCCTGGCCGCCGCGGGCTGAGGGCGCGCTGCACGGACTGCGTCGCCCACACCTGACAAGGTGGCGCCGTGCCCCGTCGTCTGCGTCCCGACCAGATCGAGTTCGGCAGAGGCGCGCCCGAGCCCGCCGTGGCGGCGTGGGCCGAGCTCATCGAGGAGGGCACGGGCTGGATGAACCTGATGCCCGAGGTGGAGGAGGAGGACGCCGCCGCGGTGACCCCCTCCCCGGTGGCGGCCATCTTCCGGGCCCCGGGACCGCCGATCCCCCAGGTCACCCTGATGGCCCCGACCACCGGTCGACGGGGCGACAAGCCCGCGCAGCTGGGCCTCACCCACGGCGTCGGCACCCGGGTCGTGCCCCGCCTGGCCGCCGAGGAGATCCACCTGCCCCCCGGGTGGACCGTGGTCCAGGACCACGTGCGGCGCGGCGTCGTCCTCAAGCTGGCCGACCCCGTCGACGCGGCCTGGACCGTGGGGTGGGCCCTGAAGGCGGCCGAGGTGCTGTGCCCCATCCCCGTCACCGGGGCTTGGCTGGCCGAGGTCCACCGGCCGTGAGCGGGGATGACGTCTTCCCCGACCGGGACATGAGCCACCGGGACAAGGTGGAGTTCATGCTCGAGCGCGAGGGCTGGGCCATGGACGCAGTGCCGCCCCGGGTCGACGTCGACCCCCCACTGCCCCGGTACGCCTACACCGTCGGCTTCGAGGACCGCTTCTCCTTCCCCGAGGTGTGCCTGTTCGGCCTGTCGCCCGTGGCCTGCCGGGGACTGTTCGGCCTGGTGGCCGAGGCCCTGGGCGCCGGCGCCCAGCTGCCTGTCGGCGATCCGTTCATCGGCCTGCTCGACGGGGGCCAGCCCTGCGCGCTGCTCCCGGTCGACGCGGCGACGAGCGTGGGGATGTTCCCGGCCCTGGCCGAGCACCACCGCCTGGCCCGGGAGGCACCGGATGGCTTCCGCATGGTGCAGCTGGCCTGGCCTGATCCCGAGGGCGCTCTGCCCTGGGAGCCGCACTTCTCGCCCGACCTGGCCCCGATCCAGCTCCTCCTCGGCGACCCGCCCACCGCCTGATCCACGCGAGGTGCCCTTGTGTGGGTCAGACGCGCCGAAACAGCGCGCTCAGCCCACAGAACGGATCTCGGCGCCTTGCGTTCCGACTGCAGATGGCAGGCTGGGACCGATGAGCGATCGCCGTGAGAAGGCCGAGGTGTTGCCGCCCCGCCTGGAGGGCACCATGCACGTGGGCGCGGGCCGGCGCCTGGGCTTCGCCGAGTTCGGTGCGCCGGACGGTCGGCCCGTCGTCTGGCTGCACGGCACGCCGGGAGGCCGCCGCCAGATCCCGGTCGAGGCCCGAGCCCTGGCCATCGAGCTGGGCCTGCGCCTGATCGGGGTCGACCGTCCGGGCATCGGGGCATCGGACCCGCACGTCCACGACTCGGTCCTCGGCTTCACCGACGACCTCGGCGTCTTGGCCGACGGCCTGGGCCTGTCCGACATGGCGGTCATCGGCCTCTCCGGCGGCGGCCCCTACGCCCTGGCCATGGGCGCGGCCCACCCGGACCGCGTGGTCGGCGTCGCCGTCCTCGGGGGGGTGGCCCCGCACGTCGGCCCCGATGCAGTGGCCGGTGGACTGGTCGCCGTCGGCGCCCGCATGGCCCCCCTGGTGTCGCTGACCAGGGTCCCCATGGGGATCGGCCTCACCGGTGCGGTCCGCCTGGTCCGACCGGTGGCGTCGCACGCCCTCGACCTCTACGCCCGACTCTCGCCGGCGGGAGACCGGGCCCTCCTGAACCGTCCCGAGTTCAAGGCCATGTTCCTCGACGACCTCCTCAACGGCAGCCGCAAGCAGCTCTCGGCGCCGCTGGCCGACGTGATGCTGTTCAGCCGCCACTGGGGCTTCGACCTGGCCGACGTGACCGTGCCGGTGCGCTGGTGGCACGGAGACGAGGACCACATCATCTCGATCGACCACGGCCGCCACGTGGTCGACCGCCTGCCTGACGCCGAGCTCACCGTGCTCCCCGGCGAGAGCCACCTCGGGGGCCTGGGCGCCACCGAGGACATCCTCACCACCCTCGACGCCCTCTGGCCCGACCCATGAGGGCGCGCTCGGGGTGAGCGACCGGCGGTACGTGATCGTCGGGGCCGGAGCGGTGGGCGGCACCATCGGCGGGCTGCTCGCCCGGGCCGATCACGAGGTGGTGGTCATCGCCCGCGGTCCCCACCTGGCGGCCCTCCAGGAGTCGGGGCTCGACCTGCGCACGCCTCGCGGCGCCCGGCGGGTCGACCTCCCGGCGGTCGGGTCGGTGGCCGAGGTCGACTGGCGGCCCGACGACGTGGCCGTGCTGGCCGTCAAGGGCCAGGACACCGAGTCCGTCCTGGGGGAGCTGGCCGCCCACGCCGACCCCGGCACTCCCCTCGTCTGTGCCCAGAACGGCGTGGCCAACGAGCGCCGGGCCCTGCGCCGGTTCGCCCACGTCCACGGCATGTGCGTGATGCTGCCCGCCGTCCACCTGGAGCCGGGGGTGGTGGCCGCCTTCGGCGACCCGGCGCCGGGGATCCTCGACCTCGGCCGCATCCCGCAGGGCGTCGACGCCCTCGACGAGGAGGTGGCCGAGGACCTCCGGGGTGTCGGGTTCGCCTCCGAGCCCCACCCGGACGTCCTACGAGCCAAGCACCGCAAGCTCATCTCCAACCTGGCCAACGCGCTGATCGCGCTGTGCGGACCAGAGTCCCTCGAGACCGACGCAGGCGCCGCGCTCCTCGGCGATGTGATGGCCGAGGGGGAGGAGGTGCTGGCCGCGGCCGGCATCGACGTGGCCACCGCCGAGGAGGACCGGGCCCGCCGTGACGGCGTGTTCCGCATCGGGGAGGTGGAGGGCGTCGCCCGGGGCGGGGGCTCGACCTGGCAGAGCCTGGCCCGGGGCGCCGGTGCGGCCGAGGCCGACACCCTCAACGGCGAGATCGTGCTCCAGGCTCGCCTCCACGGGCGGACGGCGCCGGTCAACCAGCGCCTCCAGCGCCTGGTGCGCCAGGCCGCCCGCGAGGGCTGGCCCCCGGGTTCGGTCAACCCCGCGGACCTCCTCCCCGCCGACAGCTGAACGAGGTCTCGGTCGACCGGGGGTGAGAGCGCCCCTCGCCTCCCGCTACCCGGGTGCTGTTCCGTGGTCGGGACGAGCAGGCCATGGTTTTCGAGTGGCTGGTCGAGGCGGGCGACGGTGGCACCTGCATCGTGCGGCTGGTGAACAGCGGCTTCGGCGACGGCGAGGAGTGGGACGAGCAGTACCACGGCATGACCGAGGGCTGGAAGTTCTTCCTGGCGAACCTGCGCCTCCACCTGACCCACTTCCGGGGACGCCGGGCTCATGCCGTCAATCCCCACTGCAATGCTCCCCGGACCCCGCCCGGCGGCCTGGACGGCGCTCTGCGAGGCGCTGGGCGTCGACCCCGAGGCCGAGGTGGGTGATCGGATCGAGACCGCGGACGGCGGGTCAGCTGGCCTTGCGGGAGGACTTCTTGGCCGCCTTCTTGGTGGTCTTCTTGGCCTTCGTCGCCTTGGCCTTCGTCGCCTTGGCCGGCTTGGACTCGGCCTCATCGTCAGCGTCGGCGTCGTCCTCCTCGTCGGCGTCCTTGGCCGTGGGGTGGCGCTTCCGGGACTTCTTGGCCTCGGCGATGCTGGCCTCCAGCGCGGCCATGATGTCGACGACCTTGCCGTCGTCCTCCTCGGCCGGCTCGCCCTCGGTGACCTCGGTGGCTCCGCTGGCCCGGGCCTCGATCAGGTCGAGGACCTTCTCCCGGTAGGTGTCGACGTACTCCGCGGGGTCGTAGGGCTCGGTGAGGCTGTCGATCAGGGCCTCGGCCACCTTGCGCTCCTTGGCCGACACGTCGACCTCCGACACCGCCTCCAGCGCCTCGTGCTCGGCCGGGTCGTTCACCTCATCGGCGTAGACCATGGTCGACAGCACCAGCCGGCCGTCGAGGGGCCGCAGGGCGCAGACGTGCTCCTTGGTGCGCATCACGAACCGGGCCACCGCCACCTTGCCCGAGGCCTCCATGGCCTCCAGCAGCAGCTTGTAGGGCTTCGGGGTCGAGGGATCCGGTACCACGTTGTAGGCCGAGTCGTACATGATCGGGTCGATCTCCTCGAGGTCGACGAACTGCTCGATCTCGATGGTCTTGTTGGCCTTGGCGTCGAGGCTGGAGAGGTCCGAGTCGGTGAGGATGACGTAGCTGCCGTCGCTCTGCTCGTACCCTTTGGCGATGTCGTCCCAGGCCACCTCGGACCCGTCCTCGGCCGACACCCGCTTCTGGCGTACGCGGGCGTCGGTGCGGGTGTCGATCTGGTGGAAGCGGACCGTCTTGCGGGAGACGGCCGAGAAGAGCTTCACCGGGATCGAGACGAGCCCGAAGCTGATGGAACCTGACCACGCTGTCGATGGCATGGCGACCATTCTCACCGCTCAGGCTCGCCGTCGCACCTGCTGGGCCCCCTGGGGGGATCGATCGGCGGCGCGACGGGCCGTGACCGGACCGAGGTCAGAGGGGCCGTCGGGCTAGGAGCGGACCCAGAAGTTGATGCGGGCGCTGGCCTCGGTGGCCGAGGCGGCCATGCCCGCAGCGTTGGGGTGGACCGGCGCCGCCGGTGACTGGGGGATGAGGCCCTCGACCCAGCGGACGCCGGCCCGCTGGCACACGTCGTGGCCCACGCTCGGGCGGGCCAGGTCGATGTAGTGCACGCCCGCAGCGATGGCCTGGTCGCGGATCATGGTGTTGAGGGCCTTGGCCACGCCTCGCAGGTAGGGGATGTCCTGGGGCAGGATCGGCACCACCGGATAGCAGCCGTTCCCGGTCTCGGGGATGATCGTCGGGTAGCCGCTGATGAACACCTCGGCCCGGGGAGCCCGATCCTTGATGGCCTGGAGGACCTGGGCGATCTTGGGGGCGGTGGCTGCGATGCGCTCCCGGAGCTCGTCGCGCCCGTTCTGGACGTAGGTGGCGTTGCAGCCCGGTCCGAAGGGGTTCTCCAGGGCGCACTCCTGGATGATCCCCACGAAGCCGATGTCGTTGCCGCCGATGCCGACCGACACGACCTTGGTCATGTTGTCGAGGGCGTCGAGCTGGGGCGGATTGGCCGGACCGGGGGTCACGTCCTGGGGGGCGAACATGTCGGCGGTCGCCGCGCCCGAGCAGCTCACGTCCTTGAACTTGGTCACCTTGATCTGCGGACGGGTGAGCGTGGGCCAGTTGCGGTTCGAGCGCAGGCACCCGGCCGGGTCGGTGCCCTGGACGGGGATCAGCGGACCCGACACGTAGCTGTCGCCCAGGGCGACGTAGGTGTCCGGTGGCGGGGTGCACCCCGACAGGGCGGTCAGGATGAGGACCACCGCGATGGCCGCGGCTCCGGTCAGTCGGCGGCGATGACGGATGGCAGGCATGGCTCCCCCTACTGGTCAGGGGCCGGGATGACCGCTGACACGACGAGGGTGGCAGCCTACGCCGCCCACTGCCGTCTCCGCCAGGGCGCGATGTCCCGTCACTCAGCCCAGGCCGGAGTCGGGGGAGAAGGGGGGCTGGCCCTCGCTCCACCGGCGCAGGGCGTCGAAGGGGTAGATGCCGGTGCCGTGGCCGTCGTTCCAGGCGAAGGCCAGCCCCCACGCCCCGTGGAAGGACGCGTCGAGGAGGCGCAGCTCCAGGGGGCTCCCGGGTCGGGGCCAGACGGCCTCGCCCTTGCCTCGCAACCCCCGGCAGGTGGCGCACGGGCACCCGCGACGCAGCGTCAACAGGTCGAAGGTGGCGACGTGGCCGTCGTGGAAGGTGATCGTGACCCCGGTGTCGCGCACGACCTCGACGTCAGCCGGTTCGTTGCGCGCGTCCACCGGCCCAGCCTGGTCGACCGGGGTCCGGGGGCCGCGACCGGCCCCGATGCTGTGGCCCCTCGGTGCTAGGAGGTGACGACCTGGTTGATGGCCGCGGTCACCACGCTGGCGGTGGCGGCCATGCCCTTGGCGTTGGGGTGCACCGGCGCCGCGGGGGCGGTGGGGATGATGCCTTCGACCCAGCGTTGGCTGGAGCTGGCGCACACGTCGTGGCCGATGCTCGGCGTGGCCACGTCCACGTAGCGGACGCCCTCGGCCGCGGCCTGCTGCGCGATCATGGTGTTCAGGGCATTGGCAATGTCCCGCAGGTAGGGGACGTCCTGGGGCAGCAGCGGCACCCGGGGGTAGCAGCCGTTGCCGGAGGCCGGGACGACCGTCGGGTAGCCGACCACGAAGATCTCGGCCTTGGTCGCTCGGGCCTTGATGTCGGCGAAGGCCTGGCGGACGTCCGGGGCGGTGACCGCGATCCGCTCCCGGAGCTCGTCGCGTCCGTCGTGGACGTAGTCGGCCTTGCATCCCGAGCCGAACGGGTTCTGCAGGGCGCAGGTCTTTACGATGTCGGAGAAGCCGATGTCGTTCCCGCCGATGCCGACGGTGACGACCTTGGTCCGTCCGTCGAGGGCGTCCAGCTGGGGCGCGTTGGCGGGCCCGGGGGTGACGTCCTGGGCCTGGTAGAAGTCCTCGGTCTGGGCTCCTGAGCAGCTCACGTCCTTGAACCGGGAGACGTTGATGCCCGAGCGGGTGAGGCTGGGGTAGTTCTTGTCCGAGCGCAGGCAGCCCAGGGGGGACAGCGACTGGTTGGGGATCAGCGGCCCGGCGACGTAGCTGTCGCCCAGGGCGACGTAGGTGTCGGGGGCGGGCGGGCAGCCCGCCAGGGCGGTGAGCACCAGCGCCACCGCGACGGCGGCAGCCGCGGTCAGGCGCTTCGGACGACGGATGGTGTGCACAAGATCCCCCTCGTGGGTCACGGTCGTGGCGACCGCTGACTGGTTGGGGCAACCCTACGTTGCCGGTCCGTCCCAGGGAAGGAACGATCGCTGTCCCGTCGCCTGCTCGTTCTCGCGACGATTCCTACACACCTGTGTGTCGAACTCGTCGCGGGAACCGGAGTTGGCGAGCGTCGTCATCGGCCAGACTGCCGCCGTGTCATCCGCCGTGGCCCCCGGTCCCCTCGATGCCTTCGGCCCGCGCTCGTGGACCCGCCCCGAAGCCACCGGATTCGGCCGGGAGCCGATGGCCACGGCGTTGGGGCGGCCCCACGAGCTCAGCCTCGATGGGGCCTGGTCGTTCGTGCTGCGCGACCGGCCGGGCGCCGTCACCGTGGAGGACCTCGTCGGGCCGAGCGGCGGGTGGGCCTCGGTCGAGGTGCCCGGCTGCTGGACGATGCAGGGCTTCGACCGCCCCCAGTTCACGAACGTCCAGATGCCGTTCCCCGGCCCCCCACCGTCGCTGCCCGAGGCCAACCCCACCGGCGTCCACCGGCGCACCGTCACCGTGCCCGAGGAGTGGCGGGGCCAGCGGGTGGTGCTCCACGTGGGAGGCGCCGAGACGGTGCTCTACCTGGTGGCCGCCGACCGCACGCCGCACCCCTCGCTGCTGGAGCTGGCCAAGGTGGTCCAGCCGGTGCGCATCAGCGCGGTCGACGGGGCCCGGGGCGTGCTGTCGGTGCACAACGAGCACGACTTCGTCGACCTGTCCTGGCTCGACCCGACGTGGGAGGTCGCCGTCGACGGCGATGTGGTGGATGCGGGGGCGCTCGATCCGCTCCCCGACGTGGCCCCCGAGCACCGCGTCGGACCCGGCCCGTACTCGTGGTCCTACCGGCTCCGCTGATGGCCGCCGACGACCGCGCCGACCCGATCATCGAGACCCGGTTCGATGCGTTGACCGGCGAGCAGACGGTGATGGTCGGGGGGCGCCAGTCCCGTCCCAACCTGCCCGCCGACGGCTGCCCGTTCTGCCCTGGCGGACGGGAGGCGCCCGAGCCCTACGACGTCCGCTGGTTCACCAACCGCTGGCCTCCCCTCCCGGATGGCCGGGCCGAGGTGGTGCTGTACGCACCGGAGCACCAGGCCACCCTCGGCTCCCTGCCCCCGGAGCGGGTCCGTCAGGTGGTCGAGCTGTGGGCCGAGCGCACCACCACCCTCGGGGCCCGGCCCGACGTCGACTACGTGCTGGTGTTCGAGAACCGGGGCCCCGAGGTGGGCGCCACCATCGCCCACCCCCACGGCCAGATCTACGCCTTCGACGAGGTGCCCCCGGCCGCCCGCCGGGAGCTCGACGCGACCGAGGGCGACCCCTCCTCCTGTGTGCTGTGCGCGGAGGACCCCGGCGACCGGCTCGTGACCTGCGCCGGCGGGTGGCGGGCCTGGGTGCCGGATGCGGCCACCTGGCCCTACGGCCTGGTGATCGCTCCGACCGGGCACCTGCCCGACCTGCCGGGGGCGGCCGCGTCCCACGGCGAGCTGGCCGCACTGATCGTCGATCTGTTCGGGCGTCTGGACCGGCTCTTCGATGGGCCCATGCCGCTGATGTGGTGGTGGCACCAGCGTCCGACGGACGGCGGCGCCTGGCCCGGGGCGCACGTCCACGCTCACGTGGCTCCGCTGCTGCGGGCACCGGGCACGACCCGCTTCGTCGCCGCCGGCGAGCTGGGCAGCGGGGTGTTCTTCAACCCCGTCCCGCCCACCGAGGCCGCCGGCCGCCTCCGCGACGCCTGATGCGGCGGGCGTTCGCTCCGGGGCGGGTGAACCTGATCGGGGAGTACACCGACATCGCCGGCGGATCGGTCCTGCCCATGGCCCTGCACCTGGGCACCACCGTCTCGCTCGATCCCGGCGGCACCGCGGTGCCCCTGGCCTCGGCCGAGGAGCCGGACACCGCGGTGGTCCCCCTCGATGTGGAGGACCCGGCCGCGGCCACCCCCGACTGGGCCCGCTACGTGGCCGGTGTGGTGTCCGAGGTCCGCCCGGCGGCCGGTGGGCACGGGACCGTGACGACCACCCTCCCGGTGGGGGCGGGCCTCTCCTCCAGCGCCGCCCTCGAGGTCGCGGTGGCGCTGGCTCTCGGATTCGAGGGCAGCACGACCGATCTGGCCCGGGCCTGCCAGCGAGCGGAGCAGCGGGCCTCGGGCGTGCCCTGCGGGATCATGGACCAGCTGGCCTCGGCCGCCGGCGTGGAGGGCCACGCCCTACACATCGACTGCACCACCCTGGAGGTGGAACCGGTGCCGTTGCCCGAGGGTCTGGATGTGGTGGCGGTGCACTGCGGCCAGCCACGCGCCCTGGCCGGCTCGGCCTACGCCGAGCGCCGGTCCGCCTGCGACCGGGCTGCGGCCGAGATCGGGCCGCTGCGGGAGGCATCGCTGGCCGATGTCGAGCGGGTGACCGACCCCGAGGCCCGCCGCCGGGCCCGCCACGTCGTGACCGAGGAGGCCCGGGTGGCCGCGTTCGCCGACGCCTTGCGGGCCGACGATCGCCCCACCATGGGAGCGCTGCTGGCGGCCAGCCACCGGTCCCTGCGCGACGACTTCGAGGTGTCGACGCCGGCCCTCGATGCTCTCGTCGAGCGGCTGGAGGTCACCCCCGGCGTGATCGGAGCCCGTCTCACCGGCGCCGGCTTCGGCGGCTGCGCGGTGGCCCTCACCGAGCCCGGTGCCCTCGACGAGGGCTGGACCCTCCGCGCCGTCGACGGCGCCCACCTCCTCGACGGCTGAGGTCGGCGACGCTGACGGATCCACCCCTCCGCCCCCGAGACGCAAAGGCGATCGCTCGGCACGGGCTCCGCATCGGGCGGGTCAGTACTCGTCGTGGAGGCGCCACCAGGCGTAGGGCGGACCCTGGGGACGGCCGTCGGGAGTGTCCTCCCAGGTCTCCTGGCGACCGAGCGGCGTGAGGTCGAGCAGGGTCCAGACCGTGCCCAGGGCCTCGGTGGCCCGGCCCTCGGTGGCGTAGGTGCGGAGAACGCGCTCGCCGTCGCGCAGGAACACGCTCAGCCCGAAGCTCCCCTCGATTCCGCAGGCCCGGTAGAAGTCCTCGTCGACCACCGTGACCCAGGGGACGGTCCACCCCATCCGGTCCTTGAGGGTCTGGATCTCGGGCTGCGGGGCGCGCGACGTCAGGACCAGGGTGGTGTCGCGGGCGTGGAGGTGGGCCCGTTGGGGGAGCTGGTCGGTGAACATCGAGCAGCCCTCGCAGGGGTCGGCGCCCGGGTCGAGCATGGCGTGGTAGGCGATGAGCTGGGGCCGGCCTTCGAACAGCTCGGCCAACGTCACCTCACCGTCGGGCCCCTCGAACCGGTGGGTGGCGTCGAACTCGACCGCGGGCAGCCGGCGGCGCCGGGCCACCAGACGGTCGCCGGCCCGGGTGTGCGCCTTCTCGTCGGCGAGGAGCCGATCACGCTCCTGCCGCCACGCCTCGGGGCTGACGATGTCAGGGGTCTCCATGGGGTCCTCCTAGGTCGATGGGCGAGGGTGCCCTCGCTGGTCGAGACGGATGCGGGGGTCAGATCTCATCGCCGATCAGGCTCGTGCGGTGTGCTCGAGGAGCGCGTCGACCACCAGGTTCCAGCATCGCGGTGGCGGGAGTTGATGGCCCACGCCTTGGAGCTCGATGAGGTGCGCGCCAGGGATGGAGCGGGCCAGGGCCTTGCCGTGGAGCAGGGGGAACATCGGGTCCGCAGTGCCGTGCAGGACCAGCGTCGAAATCCCCGCGAGCTGACTGAGTCGATGATCACCGACATCGCCCGCGTCGAGCAGGAAGTGGTTGGTCATGCTCGCAGCCATGTCCTCGGTGCGGTCGAAGACCCACCCGGCCAGGGCCCGCAGCCTCGGCTCGTCGAAGGCGCCGGGCCCGGCGTAGGGCCGTTCGCTCTCGACGATGTGGTCGATGACCGCCTCCCGATCGTCCCAGGCGGGTCCGGGATCATCGCCCGAGAACGTCGCCTGGATCTCCGGGGTGGGGCCCGGCAGGCCCTCGATCTCCGGATCGATCGGACTGGTCGACATCAGCGTGAGCGTCGCCACCCGGTCACGGTGGTCGATGCCCACGCGCTGCGCGACGCCGCCCCCCATCGAGAGGCCCACGACGTGGGCCTGGTCCACCCCGATCCCGTCGAGCACGCCGACCACGTCCCTGACCAGGTCGTCGGAGGTGTAGCCAGGCGAGCCGGCCGGGTCGCTCGTCGAGCCGCCTGTGTCGCGTTGGTCGTAGCGCACCACCAGCCGCCCCTGATCGGCCAGCTGGTGACACAGCTCGTCGTCCCACCAATCCATCGACCAGGTCGCCCCGCCGATCAAGAGCAGCACCGGATCGGCGCGGTCACCGATCATCTCGACGCACAGCCCCACCTCGTCGCCGACCTGAACGACCATCTCTGTGACATCAGCCATCTGCGTTCCTTCCAGGCGGTAACGCCGTGGGGTGGCTGTCACTCCGACGGGAACAGCGGCCCGCCATCGGTGGCGTCGTAGCGCTGCATCGCCATCTCCCGCGGTTCGACGTCGAGGTCGGGTGGATCGGCCGGGCCCGCCAGGCGTCGAGGGCGTCGGCGTCGCGCCAGACCTCGAGGTTGTTGATCCGGCCGGGGTCGACCGAGTCGGCGGTGATGGCCACCTCGATGCACCCGTCGGCGGTGCGGGACCGGCTGACCAGGTCGCGGTAGGCGTCGACGCAGGCGTCGCGCTGCTCCTCATTGACGAGGTAGTGGCCGGCGATGATGATCATCTCGTGCTCCTCTGCGTTGGTGCGGGCATCGCGCTCGGGCTGTCGCTCACCCGAGCGCTCGGTCCACCCATGGAGACGGCCTCGCCAGCCCAGACTCATCGCGGCTCGCATCAGACCGTTCGGACGCCCCGGGCCATGAGCGGTTCGGGGCAACCGTTTGCGATCCGAGCAGGCGGGGAGGATCGGTGCGGAGGGAGGCCACCATGTGGCACACGAGCTTCATCGTCCTCCACGCCACGACCGCGGTGGTCGCCCTCTTCGCCGGCGGAATCGCCCTGCGCGACCGAGCCTGGTTCGGCGTCTACTACTGGTCGTTGCTCGCCATGAGCTCTTCCTCCTCCTCGCCATCGCGGCGGAGTGGAGCAGCCTCGACGCGACGGCCCGTGCGGTGTTCGCCGCCCTGGCCGGGCTAGGCCTGGTGATGGTCGGGCGAGCCCACCAGGCCCGCCGGACCGCCCGGGATGGCGGACGCAGCCACCTCATCCTCCGACGGGTCAAGGCGGGCACCACGGTGCCCGGTGGTGCCGCGTGACGGCCGTCGCGTCGTCGGTGGTGGGCACCCCCCACGATCGTCGATGCGGACCCGACGCTGGTCGGCCCTGGATGCCGAGGCGGGTCAGGCCGTCGTGTCGTCGAGGTGCTGGAGGAGCTCGTGAGCGGCCAGCTCCACCTCCTTGTGGCGCCACTCGGCGGCCCGGTAGCGGCAAGCGATGAGCCCGATCCGGTGCACGCGGCGCAGATCGCCGAAGACGAAGGCGTAGCGGGCCTTGGTCCCGTCGGTCGCGCCGTCGGCCAAGCCCAGGTGCCAGGCCGCGAACTCCTCCCACGAGTGTGCGTCGAGGTAGGCGTTCTCGTCGTCGGCTCGGGGTTGGACGTCGCCCCAGTCGCTGTCGAGCACGTACTGGCGGGCATCGATCATCTCACGGGCCCGCCGGACACCTTCAGGGTTGACGGAGTACGACGCCACCCTCGCAGTCTGCTCCTACGTCGACCAGGTTGGCGACCTCTCGCACCACCTGATCGACGCGCTCCGCCCCTGAGGGGGGTCGGTGCCGCACCCGCCGACGATGCCCGCCCGGGGTCACCTCGTGCCGGCGGCGGGCGGCGTCATGGAGACCTGGCCCGCGCCGAGTCATTCGATCTCGGTGCCGTCGGGGCGGTGGACGTGGCAGGTTCCGGTGTGGTCGCGGCGGACGGTGAAGCCGTGTTCCTTGAACCGGTTGTGCCTCCCGCATGCGGGTGCCCCGTCGCCGGGGTTGGTACAGCCGCCGCCCCGATCGCTGGCATTGGACCAGGGGCGGAGGTGGTCGCTCTGGCAGTCGGTGACCGGGACGTGGCATCCGGGCCAGTAGCAGTGGGTGGCCGACAGCTTCACGGCGAGGGCGGCCGACCCGGTGAAGAGACGCTGCTTGCGGCCGAGGTCGATCACCACCGAGTCGGCGCCGACCACGACCCGTCGGATGTGGCCGTTGAGCGCTTGGGCCACGGCTTCGGTCGGATCGATCGGGTTCCCGTTCAGGGTGGAGCACCGGTACGACCGGGTCGGGAACACCGAGAACACGGGGCCGATGTCGGGCACCTCAGCCCCGGCCATGGCCGCAACGGTGCGGCCGAAGGTCTCCTGGTCGACCACGATGTCGGTGACGATCTGCGACCCGCCGGTCGCAGCGTGGGCATCGGCCGCTCGGCGGGACATGGCCAGGAACGCATCGAAGCGGCGCTGGCCGTCGGTGCGGGCCAGGTCGGCCGCGGTGGCGGCGTCGCCGTGCTCGGCGCGGGCCGCAACCCAGTCGGCCTCGGTCTCGGCCCGGAGGAACGCCCGGAAGATGGAGTCGACCTCGGCGCCTTGGAGTGAGCCGCAGCCCCCGGCGAAGGACCAGGCCCCGTTGAAGTCCTGCACGCCCTTGAAGTCGCGGTTGTGGTGGTCGCGCTCGGCCCGGTCGCACGTGCCGTCCTCGTCCATGAGCCGCACCCACTCGGCCACCATCCGGTCGAAGGTGGCATAGGGCTGGGTCTCGGCCTGGGCCACGAACGACGCCTCGTTGGCCACCACCGCATCGGCCACCCGCGGGTTGGCATGGGCCAGGGCGATGCGATCGACCTGGGCCGCCCCGATGCGCCCGGCCCGGAACGCCTCGGCCACCAGGGGCAGGTCCCGGAGAGCACGGGCCGCCCTCGCCCGCCGGGCCGCCTCAGGGTTCGACAGCTTGGCGGTGTGGCGGACCATCACCTTGGCCGAGGCGTGGCCGTCGACCCGATGCAGCCCCGCCCGGTCGATCCGGGACAGCAAGTCGACCTGGGCCGAGCCGAGGCGCCGGGCCTGGACCTCGAGCCCGCCGATCAGGCGCCGGGCGTCGGCCGCATCGGCCGGGGAGAGGTCGGCCGAGAGCACTGCATCGACACCCGCGGCGAGGAGGCCGAGGGCCTCCGTCTGCGGGGAGTCGAGCACTGCTTCCATGACCCCAATAGTACGTAGGGGGTGTGACAGCGAAGCCGCCCTCAAGCCCTTGTCCCGCAAAGAAATCCGAGACATCTCGATGGGCGCTGAGCACCCACCGAACCGGCGGCCAGATCGGTCGCCCTGGCGACGCGTTCGGGTCGCCACCGCTGCCCTTCTCGCGCGGTCAGACCGCATCCGTGCGGCCCCACCGCGCGAGAACCGCCGGGCTGGCCGCTCGAGGCAGCGAGCCCCCGGCCGCCGGACCACCACGCCGCCGAGGACAGACGACCACGACCCGCCTTGGCGGAGCGTGACCTCGCGGCGGCGAGGCCCGGGCGGCCGTACCAGGTGCGGGCCGGCTCGGGGATGGGAAGCGCCGTCGCTCGCTCGGTGCCCGGCCTCAGCCGTCGGGTGCGTCGCGGGGATCGAGAGCGGCGGTCACCGCATCCATCACCCCTCGCCAGTGGGTGCGCTGGCGCTCGCGCTCCTCGGCGTTGGCCAGCCGTTCCTGGTGGAAGCGGATCATCGTCCGATCGGGCCCGTTCGGAACCACCGCGACCTGGACCGTCGTCTCGTGGTCCCAGTTCTCGGGCTGCCAGGTGAGGCGGATGCGGTCCTGGAACCGGTGGCTGCGGGTCTCGCCGACGGTGCCCTCTTCGGTTTCGTACCCCTGACCTGTCTGCGGGTCGACGGTGACGCCCGAGCCGAGCCACAGGGCGGTGCCCTCGTCACAGGTGAGTAGATCCCACACCCGCTCCACTGGGTGGGCCACCGTCCGCGACACGCCGATCTGCCAGCCGGCGTCCTTGGTCCGCCCCACCTCGTTCTCACGGGGGCTCATCGCTGCATCGCGGCGATCGCCGACACCTCGACCAGGGCACCGGGGAGGGCCAGGCCGGCGACACGGGCCACCGACACCAGCGGTGGGTCTGCGTCGCGAGCCAGGAACGGAGCGGCCGCGGCGTAGGCCGCCTCCAGGTCGACGTCGTCCACCACCAGGATCGACAGGCTGACCAGGTCGTCAGGCGTCGCTCCCGCCGCGGCCAGGGCGACGTAGACGTTGCCCATGACCTGGGTGACCTGCGCGGCCAGCTCGTCGCTCACCAGTGCGCTGGACTCGTCGACCGCGTTCTGTCCACCGATGTGGATCATGGTGGCGTCGGGCGGGACCACGGCGACGTGGGAGAAGGAGGGGCTGGCGACGAGCCCCTCGGGTCGGAGCAGTGCGATCTCGTCCATGACGGTGACGGTAGGCGGAAACCCTGTCAGGAACAGTCAGGGTATGTGAGGATCCTCCGAGACATGGCTTCGGTGACGGGACGACGGCTCGAGGTGCTGGCCCTGCTCCAGTCCCACCCGGGCATCAGCGCCGCCGACCTGGCCGTCCGCCTCGACGTCGGTGAGCGCACGGCCCGGCGCGACGTCGCCCACCTGCGCGACCTCGGGTATCGGATCGACGCCGAGCCGGGGCGCCACGGCGGCTACACCCTGGCGTCGGGCACGAACATGCCGGCGCTGGCCCTCGACCCCGACGAGGCCCTGGCTGTCGCCCTCGGCCTGCGCTCGGCGACAGGGGTCGCCGGTCTCGACGTCGCAGCAGCCACCGCGCTGGCCAAGCTGACCGAGTCGGTGCCGAGTCGCCAGCGGGCCCGCTTCGACGCTCTCGCCCTGACCGACCCGGCCGAGGGCGAGGGGCGCCGGGCCGCCGACCCCGGCACGCTCGTCACCCTCGCACTGGCCTGTCGGGCTGAGACCGCGGTCCGCTTCCGCCACGGTCGGGGACCGGGCGCGACCGATCGCCCGCGCGACGCACAGCCGCACCGGCTGGTCAGCGTGGCCGGGCGCTGGTACCTGGTGGCGTGCGAGCCGGGCGCGGGCGAGTGGAAGACCTACGCGCTGGACCGGATCCGCGACGTGCGAGCCGTCGGGCCACGCCTCCCCACTCCGCCACCGCCTGAGGACGCCAGTGCGTTCGTGACCGAGGCGCTGGCCCACGGGCCGTGGCGCCACCATGTCCGCGTGCGGATGTTCACCTCGGGCGACTTGGCCCGGCAGCTCGTGGCACCCTGGGTCGGCGATGTCCACGATGACGGTGACGAATGCATCGTCACCCTCGGCACCGACGACCTCGACTGGGCGGCCCGCTTCCTCGTCTCTCGCAACGTCGACTTCGACGTCCTCGAACCTCCCGAGCTCACCGAGCGGCTCCAGGCCCTGGGCCGTTGGCTGACCGTGCGCTACCCGGAGCCTGTCCCGAACGGCCCGCGGACCTAGACGGAACGGTCAGTCCGGGCGGGACGGCGGGTCGACGTCGGGCGCGGGGAGGCGATGACGGTTGGCCGCGACCTGTCGGTAGGCGAGCCGGGCCAGCGGCCGGACCACCGTTGCACCGAGGGCCCTCCCGGCCACGCGGGACCACCGCGGTCGACCGGCCCGCAGCGCGGCGGCAATGCCGTCGGCACCGGGGAGGGGCGCCCCGTCGGCAGGGACCCACCACGACGCGCGGGTCACGTCGTCGGCGGTCAGGCCGGCGGCGGCCAGGTCGTCGAGGTCCTGGAAGGCCACCAGGGGCACGCCCGGACGTGCCGCTCGCTCGAGCCAGCCGGCCCACCGCCCACAGAACCCGCACTGCCCGTCCCAGACGAAGTAGGGGGGATCGGGCTGGGGCACGTCGTCAGTGTGCCCGCCCGCCGGGACGGTGCGGCCCGGTCGGCGGGTCCGGCCTTGCGGTCAGGATCTGGCCGCAGTGTGGCGGAGGATGGCCCCAGGCTCCTGGAGAGACCGGTGGCCCTGACGCACAAGGAGACTCCGATGGACATGAAGCTCGAGCTGGTGGCTGTTCCGGTGACCGATGTCGACCGGGCCAAGGCGTTCTACGTAGACCAGGTGGGGTTCTCGAACGACCACGATCACCAGGTGAGCGACGACCTCCGCTTCGTCCAGCTCACCCCGCCCGGCTCCGCCTGCTCGATCGTGATGGGCGTCGGCGTCACCGACATGGAGCCCGGGTCCCAACAGGGGCTGCAGGTGGTGGTGGCCGACGCCGCCGCCGCCCGAGAGCAGCTCATCGCCCGCGGCGTGGACGCCAGCGCGGTCGACGTGCAGCCGTGGGGGAGCTTCGTCACCTTCGCCGATCCCGACGGCAACACCTGGGCGCTCCAGCAGCCCTGAGCCGGGCCAGGGGCGCCCTCTGCTCATCCGGTCGCGGTGGCCGGGCCCTCGAGCGACACCTCGGGGGCGAGGCCGAGAAACCGGCCGTAGCGGGCGGCCGCGTCCTGCAGGGCCGAGAGCTCGGAGCGGTCGAGGTCACGGCACGGGCTCACCTCGAAGGTGACGGTGCTCGCGCCGAGGGTGCGGCGCATGGTGCCGGCGTACTGGCCGTCGATCAGCACCGTCCCGACCGACGCCTCCCGTCCCGGCGGCAGGTGGCCGTCGGCGTCGAGGACCCGGCGGGAGTCCTGGTAGCCCCGGTAGGACTCGTCGAAGATCTGGAGCAGGTGGGCCCGCGATTCGATCGGGCCGCCAGGGTCCGACGTCGCGAACCAGAAGGTGCGGCCGTCGTGGTCGAACGAGCCGAGCGCGTCGGCGACCGCGGCCAGGCCCTTTCGCGCGTCGGTGAGCGTGAGGGTGGCCCAGTAGGCCAGGTCGCGCGCGGTCGCGGGGCCGTGGCCGGAGACGTACCGCAGGGCCAGCTCGGCCAGGGCCTCGTCCCGATCGAGCCGGCGCGCCTCGGGGGCGCGCCCGTCGAGGAGGGCGTAGGTGTGGTGGCCGTCCTGGACGGCGCCGCTGCAGATCAGCCCGGACAGCTCGGCGTGGGCCGCGATCAGTCCGAGCTCTCGTCCCTCCGACGGCAGCCCCTCCTCCGCCAGCCGTTCCCCCAGGGCGGCGCGGGTGAGGTGGGTCCCGGGTGTGAGGGCCTCGACGACGTGGCCGGCGGCCCGGTCGAGCTCGGCGTCATCGAGGTCGAGCTCCCGCTGGAGCGCCCGGCACCGGGCTCGGATGCGGGGGGCGGTGAGGTCGAGCAGCCAGCGGATGTCGTTGGGGTCGACGAAGTGCCAGGTCGGGCGGAGGACGTGGGTACGGAGGATGTCGCCGGCGTCGAAGACCTGGGCGAAGTCGGCCTCGGTCAGCCCGGTGGTGCGGGTGGCCACGGCCCAGGAGGCCTGGCCGTAGTTCTCGGCCTGGACGCCCAGCAGGTGGGACACCACATCGGTTGCGCCGTCGAGCCCCGCCCCCGCGAGGTGCTGCGAGTGGAGGCGCCACCGGGCGATCTCTCGGTCCGTGATCACCATCGAAACCTACCGAGCATTGCGGCCAGGATCCGTCCGCAAGGGTGGGATGATGGGGGCATGGCCAACGATCCGACCGGGCGGGTGCTCCAGCTGCTGTCGCTGCTCCAG
>JBBSME010000056.1:0-18813 GCA_038233335.1 Acidimicrobiales bacterium
AAGCCGGTCACCGGCACCCCCCGCCCCTGGGGCCGATCGGCCAGCCCGGACGAGAAGGCCGAGCAGTAGGAGCAGGCGGGGGACCTGTGGCTCGACTGCCTGTCGTACCGGTCGGTCGGTGGAGAGATCGGGGTTGACCACAAGACGGTGGAGAAGTGGTGTGGGGAAATCGCGGAAGCGTCCGGGAATTCCCCACCGGAGTCGCGGCAGCACTTCGACATCTGGACGTTCCCCCCAGCCCGAGACGACTCTGCCGGGTCGGTCGTCGATATGCAGGAGTCCGAATCGGGACGAATGCATATCACCGACATGCTGCGTCGGTCGTCGGTCGTGAGCCGAGGCCCGCCGTCGTGGGAGAACGTGGGGCCCGTTGCTACCTGGGTTGCTGCCCCGAACCCTTCATCATGGCTCTGAGCAGCGATAACACTCTAGGGAGTGGATTCCCCATAGCTCCACTCGTGAGGGCCCGCAGCGGATGGGCCCGGGCCGGTCCGGAAGCCGCCAGCGGCCGTCGGAGGTCCGTCGTGCCGGCGCGATCTCGTCAGTCGGAAGGGCTTTCGCCGCGGTCGCGGGCTCGGGCCTGGGCCACCCGAAGATGAGCCGGGCCGCCACCGCCACCACGGTCAGGTCGAAGATCATCTGGACGGTGACCACCAGCCGGGCCGACTGCGACGTGGGGGTGATGTCGCCGAAGCCAACCGTAGCCAGCGTGGTCACCGTGAAGTACACGGCGTCGACCTTGGTGTCGATCGCCGGCAGGTTGTCGCCCTCGTTGGCCAGCACCACCACGACGCTGGCCAGCACCACCACGACCGTCGCGACCAGCCCGGACTGCGTGTCTCGCAGCGGGGTGAGCACGAACAGCGTCACCCGCACCACCACCCACGCCCCCGGCCCAGAGCCGGGAGTCCCGCACCGACGGCGCCTTCATCGCCCTGTCGATCGGTGGGCCACGGCCGGTGGGTCAGCCCTCAGCCGCGGACGGGGCCACGTCGGGCGACCAGTCCAGCCGGGGCACGTCGGCCCACAGCCGCTCGAGGTCGTAGAAGGCCCGGGCCTCCTCCAGGAAGACGTGGGCCACCCAATCGCCGTAGTCCATGAGCACCCAGCGAGAGTCCTCGAACCCTTCGACCCGCAGCGGGCGAGGCCCCCCGTCGACGGCGACCTGGGCCTCGATCTCCTCTACGACCGCCTTGACCAGCCGTGGGTTGGAGGCACCCGTGATCACGAAGAGCTCGGTGATGCCGAGGACGTCGCCCACCCGCAGCACGACCGTGTCGGTGCCGCCCTTGTCATCAGCGGCGCGTGCCGCACGGATGCCCACGGCGTCGGTCTCGGGATCGACCAGGGTCGGGGTCACGTCGTCGTTCACCGAGTCCTCATCGGTCATTCGGCGTACCGGTCCAACACGTCCTGGCCGATCGTGATGACGATGTCGTCGCCCTCGGCCTCGGCCCGGGCGGGGGACATGAGCGACACCTCGGCGCCGCCGAGCGTCTGGCCGGCCAGCTCGGCCAGGTCCTTCCAACCGTCGTTGGTGTACTCGACCGTGGTCGCATCCGCGCCGAACGACGCCGCGTTGCCGAGGGTGGTGAGCGCCGCGCCCCGCAGGAGCAGGTCGTTGATGATGGTCCGGGGTATCTCCTCGCCGGCGGCACCGTTGAGCAGCTTCAGGTTGTACCGGGCGAAGCCGCCCGGGCTCCGCGGGAACGGCACCGCTTCGAGGACCTGCTCGTCGAAGCCGGGGGCGGGTACGAGCGGCCGGACGTTGGACCCGTCGTCGCCCGACTCGGGGACGTCGAAGGAGTCGGGCAGCTCGGCGGCGTCCGGGATGTCCGCGTCGGTCTGCTCCTCGACGTCGAGGGTCTCGACGACTGGGGCGACGACCTCCTCCCCGTCGGCCTTCGCCCCTGCGCCGGACAGCGTGCGGAGGAACGGACCGATGCCCGTGGTGGCCGGGCCCACGGAGTCGGTGGTGTCGGACTGCCCGATGGCATCGAGCCAGGCCGTCCACACCACCTCGTTGCGGGCCAGGCGCGCCAGCTCGGACTCGACTTCGCCGCCGGCCCGCAGGAACGGACCGAGCTCCTCGGCGCTGAGCTGGATCTCACCGGCGTCGAACTCCTGGCCGGTGTCGGTGATGACCGAGTCCGGGTTGTCGATGGCCAGCGGGGCGACCGGAGCCACCAAGGAGGCCAGCAGGGAGTCGTCGAGCTCGATCGTGGTGGGGATGGCCACGTTCAGGCGATCTTCGACCGCATCGGTCAGACGGTCCGACATGCCCATCTCGGCCACCTGGCCCAGCCGATCCAGCGCGAAGACCGGGTTGCGCGTCTCGGTGTCGAGCGGGATCTGGATCACCGACCCGCCGGTCTGGCCCATGCCCAGTGCGAGGAGGGTGGTGGCCACCACCGGTCCCTCGGGCGTGGCCCGCTGGATCACCAGCGCGGTCTGGGTCGGCTCCACCAGCGCCTTGTAGCCAGGGTCGCCGGCCTCGCGGGTGCCGTCGACGACGTCGCCCCCCCGGCTGTCGAGCAAGCGCTCCTTCCCGATCCAGCCCAGGGCCGGGACCGCCGCCAGCAAGATCAGGAAGGCGGCGCCGAAGGCCACCGCCCGCAACGTGACCCGGCGCAGCCGGGGGGCGTCGACCTCGGGGTCCGGCGCGAGGGCGGCCGGGGCGGCGGCGGCGGCGGCCGCGCCAGCGCGCGCCGCCGCCGGCGCCGGTGCGCCCGACCCCCGCCGCGGCATCAGGCGCGGGTCCGGTCGGTCGGTCGGTCGGCCGGTCCTCGCGCTCCCGGCCGTGGCCCGAGACAGGGCCAGGAGCGCGGAGGACTCCCCGTCGTCGGCGTCGGCCGGACCGGGCGCGTCGGGGGCCGGACCGGGCGCGGCCGCGGCTTCGCGGTCGGGACCCCCACGGCCCTCGTGGACGCGGGCCGATGCCGCGGACGGCTCGGCCCGGGCGGAGGGGCCGTCGGGCCCGGTTCCCTTCTCGTTGACGCGGCCCGACACCTTGGACGGCTCGGCCCCGGCGGAGGCGCGGTCGGGCCGGGACTCATCGTCAGGCGCGGTGGCCGCAACGGTGGACGCTTCGTCGGGCTCGCCACCGGCATCGGGAGCCTCCACCTCGGCGTCAGGCACCGCCTCAGCGGCGTCGGGTCCGGCCGGCCCCTCGGGGTCACCGCCGACCATGTCGCTCATGTCGAACGCCACGGTGGCCTCCGCCCCCGGCGCCCCGCTGCGGGTCGAGGCGGCCGACGGGTCGGACGCCTCGGAGCCCTCGGCCTCGGCGCCCGAGGACTCCGGGACCGACCCACCATCGCCGGTGCCCTCAGCAACCGGGGCGACGTGGCTGCGACCACGGACCACGCGCCGGCGCGCCGGACCCTCGTCCGAGGCCGGGGCCTCGGTGGGAGCCTCGGGCGAGGCCGGCGGCGTCTCCTCGGTCACATCGGCGAAGAGGGCAGCCAGCCGGGAGGCGGCATCGGAGCGGGTCCGGTTGCCATCGTCGGACGGCCGGTCGGTCATCGGGACCACGATAGAGGCCCACCCCCCGGCCGGAAGAGCCACCCCGGGCGAGCCGGGGATCGTCGGCCCGTCTTCAGGCCCGATACAGGCCCTCGCGATCGATCACCGCGGCCACCCCCGGGGCCACCAGGACGTCGATCGGGTCCCCCTGGTCGACGAGGTCCCGGATGGCCGAGCTGGACACGTCGAGCTGCTCGATCGCCACCTCCTGCAGCCGCGCACCTTCCAGGTGCAGAGGCGGCCCGGGCGCCGATCCCGGCCGGTCGACGACGGCCAGGTGGGCCCGCCGCAGGAGGTCGTCATGGCGCTCCCACGTGGGGAGCAGGGCGGCCGCATCCCGTCCCAGGATCAGGGTGACCTCGAGGTCGGGATCGGCCTCCTGGAGGGCGACCACGGTGTCGATGGTGAACGACGGGCCGTCCCGCCGGACCTCCCGGTCGCTCACCTCGACCCCCGACCCCGAGGCCAGGACGGCCTGGGCGGCCCGGACCATCTCCAGGCGGAGCGGGGCGGGGGTGATGGGGCGCACGCCCCGCTTCTGCCACGGGTCGCCGTTGGGCACCAGGAGCACCCGGTCGAGGGCCAGCGCGTGACGGACCGCGACCGCGGCCCGCAGGTGCCCGATGTGGGGCGGATCGAAGGTGCCGCCCAGGACCCCGACGGTCCGACCTCCAAGGCCGGTGACCGACGTCACCGGTTGGGGCGGAAGGACGGGGGAAGGGTCACGGTTGAACCGTATCCACCCCCTCCACGGACGGCTCCCAGGTCGCCGACCTCGGAATATTGGACGGGGGAACCGAGTTGGACAGGTGGCAATGAGCGATTCAGTTGGACAGTACCTCAACGAGATCGGGCTGGTCCCCCTGCTCACCGCAGATGAAGAGCGGGAGCTGGCCCAGGTCATAGAGAAGGGCGTCACGGCCCGCGACACGCTCGCCACCGGCGAGGACAGTGCGGAGCTCCGACGCGCCGACCGGGCCGCGGCCCGAGCCAAGGACCGGTTCATCCGGGCCAACCTCCGGCTCGTGGTCAGCGTGGCCCGCCGCTACCCCCTGCCTCCCGGCATGGAGCTCCTGGACCTCGTCCAGGAGGGCAACATCGGCCTCGAGCACGCCGTCGACAAGTTCGACTGGCGCAAGGGATTCAAGTTCTCCACCTACGCCACCTTCTGGATCCGCCAGGCCATCGGCCGGGCCCTCGACCAGAAGGCCAGCCTCATCCGGCTCCCGGGTGACCGCTCGGCCAGCCTCCGCTCGGCCCTGCGCCAGGTCTCGGGCGACGGCGACGAGCTCGACGACGAGCACTCCACCCTCCACCGGCTCACCACCCCGACCTCGCTCGACCGCACCGTCGGCGACGACGACGGCAACGAGCTGGTCGACCTCCTGGCCGACGACACCGTCGGCCCCGAGACCATCGTGATGGCTCGGGCCGAGGAAGACTACGCCACCGGTCTGTTGGAGGTACTCGAGCCCCGAGCCCGCTACGCGGTCGAGCAGCGCTTCGGCATCAACGACGGTCGCAAGCGCTCCTACCGCGAGGTGGGCGACGAGCTGGGCGTCACCGCCGAGGCCGCCCGCCGCCTGGTCAAGCGGGCCGTGCACACCGTCCGCTCCGAGGCCGAGGCCCACTCCGCGGCCTGAGCGTCCCGCCCAGGCTCTGATCCACCCCTGCGGCTCCGCCTCCACCCCCCTCCCCCGGGGGCGGGGCCGCCGGGTGCGGACTGGTCGATCTGTCGCCATCCTGGGAGCATCTGTCCCTTGTAATGCGCGATCTGCCCAGAGCGACACCCGTCACACCCCAGTGCAGAGCGCGAATCGCGCTTTGCGCCGGACGGCCCCGGAAGGCACGCTTGCTCCATGCTCACCGCTGAGCGCGACCCCGCCCCCACCCCCGACTGGCGCGCCCGACCTGCCGCCCAGCAGCCCGAGTGGCCCGACGCCGACCACCTGGGACAGGTCACCGACGAGCTGTCCAAGCTCCCGCCGCTCGTGGTGGCAGCCGAGAGCCGCGACCTGACCTCGGCCCTGGCCCGGGTGGCCGAGGGCGGCGCCTTCCTGCTCCAGGCGGGCGACTGCGCCGAGTCGTTCTCGTCGTTCTCGGCCGAGTCGGTCCGCCGCCGCCTCCAGGTCATCCTGCAGATGGCCGTCGTGCTGACCTACTCCTCGGGCGTGCCCACGGTGAAGATCGGCCGCATCGCCGGCCAGTTCGCCAAGCCCCGCTCCTCGGGAAGCGAGACCGTCGGCGAGGTCACGCTGCCCTCGTTCCGAGGCCACATCGTCAACGGCGATGCCTTCGACGACGCCTCCCGCCTGCCCGACGCCGACCGCCTGATGCGGGCCTACCACCAGTCGGCAGCCACCCTCAACCTCCTCCGGTCCCTCACCCGGGGCGGCTTCGCCGACCTCAACCAGGTCCACTCGTGGACGCAGGGCTTCGTCACCGGCACGCCCCAGGGCCAGGAGTACCGCGAGCTGGCCGACGAGATCGGACGGGCCCTGCGCTTCATGACCGCCTGCGGCGTCGACACCGGGTCGCTGCCCACCCTGCACCAGACCGACTTCTTCACCAGCCACGAGGCCCTGCTACTGACCTACGAGGAGGCCCTCACCCGCGTCGACCCCCTCACCGGCGACCGCTACGCCAGCTCGGCCCACACCATCTGGATCGGTGAGCGCACCCGCCAGCTCGACGGCGCCCACGTGGCCTACTTCGCCAGCGTCGCCAACCCCATCGGCTGCAAGGTCGGCCCCGCCGCCACCGCGGACGAGGTGCTGGAGCTGTGCCAATCCCTCAACCCGGATCGGGTCCCCGGGCGCCTCACCCTCATCACCCGGATGGGCGCCGGCCAGATCGAGGACGGGCTCCGCCCCCTGCTGGCCGCCGTGCGCGACGCCGGCCATCCCGTGGTCTGGGCCTGCGATCCCATGCACGGCAACACCTTCACCTCCGACAGCGGCCGCAAGACCCGCCGGGTCGACGACATCCTCGACGAGATCGCCGGGTTCTTCCGGGCCCACGAGGCCGAAGGCACCTGGGCCGGCGGCGTGCACGTCGAGCTCACCAGCGAGGACGTCACCGAGTGCCTCGGCGGCTCCCACGAGATCTTCGACAGCGACCTCGACACCCGCTACGAGACGGTCTGCGACCCCCGCCTCAACGGTCGCCAGTCCCTGGATCTGGCCTTCCGGGTGGCCGAGCGCCTCCGGACCCGCGCCGCCGCCAGCTGACGATCCCCGGCTCGGGCCGCAGCCCGCCGACGACGAGCTCTCGCGTCCGGACACTTCTCGTAAGTTGTCCGCCCTTTGGGGAATGTTGACCTACCGGATCAGGTTTGTCACCATTTAGCGACCCGAGAGCCGTCCCGGCGATCCGGACCCCTTCGAGAGGCCCCATGCCCACCGTCACGATCGACCCGCAGCAGAGCCCGATCGACCCGGCCCACCAGGCCGACATCGACAAGTTCGAGGCCATGCTGGCCCGCCACCTGGAAGGCACGATCGACGAGGACGCCTTCCGCGTCTTCCGCCTCAACAACGGCATCTACGGCCAGCGCCAGGGCGGCCACAACCAGATGGTCCGGGTGAAGATCCCCTACGGCTCCCTCCGACCCGAGCAGCTCGAGGTGATGGGCGACATCGCCGATGAGTTCTCCCGAGGGTGGGGCCACATCACCACCCGCCAGAACGTCCAGTTCCACTTCGTGCAGCTGGAGCGGGTGCCCGACGTGCTGCGCCGCCTCAGCGAGGTCGGCCTCACCACCCGGGAGGCCTGCGGCGACACCGTCCGCACCGTGCAGGGCTGCCACCTGGCCGGTGCCTGCCCGTTCGAGGTGCTCGACATCAGCCCGTGGGCCGAGGCCGCGACCCAGCACTTCCTGCGTCACCCGCTGGCCCAGCGCCTGCCCCGCAAGTTCAAGATCAACTTCTCGGGCTGCGACACCGACTGCGGCCAGGCCATGTTCAACGACGCCGGGGTCATCGGCGTGCGCCGCACCCTCGACGACGGCACCGTCGAGGACGGGTTCCGGGTGTTCGTGGCCGGGGGCCTCGGGGCCAACCCCCACCCAGCCCTGGCCCTGGAGGAGTTCACGCCCCGTGAGGAGCTCATGGCCACCCTGGAGGCGATCCTCCGGGTGTTCAGCAACCACGGCAACCGCGACAACAAGATCCGGGCCCGCATGAAGTGGCTGGTCGACACCATGGGGTGGGAGGAGCTGCAGGAGCGGATCCTCAAGGAGCGCCGGCTGCTACCCGCCTCGGCCACCTGGCCCGGCGGCATCCCCCAGCAGGTGCTCGACCACGGCGACGCCCCCGCCGGGCGCTCGGAGACGGTCGAGGCCACCCCCATGGGCCACGGCACCCAGGTCGCCATCCGCTCCGGGGCCTACGAGGCCTGGGAGAGCGCCAACGTGGTCCGGGGCGAGGCCAAGGGCACCGTCTCGGCCTACGCCTGGAGCCGACTGGGCGACGTGACCTCCGAGCAGTGGCGGGCCCTGGCCGCCCTCCAGCGGGAGATGGGGGCCGACGTCCGGGTCACCAACCGGCAGAACATCGTGTTCCGGGCGCTCGATGAGTCCCAGCTGCCCCGCCTCTACGAAGGCCTGGCCGCGATCGGCATGGCCCAGCCCGGGGCCGAGCTGGTGCGCGACGTGGTCGCCTGCCCCGGCGCCGACACCTGCAACCTGGCCGTCACCCAGAGCCGGGGCCTGGCCTCGGCCATCGGCGAGGCGCTGGAGGAGGAGGGCCTGGCGACCATCGGCGGCATCCGCATCAACATCTCCGGCTGCACCAACTCCTGCGGCCAGCACCACACCGCCGACATCGGCTTCTACGGGGCCGAGCGCCGGGCCCACGGCCAGGCCGCCCCCGGCTACCAGATGCTCCTCGGCGGCTACGTGGGACAGGCCCAGGCCGAGTTCGGGGCCCGCGCCCTGCGGCTGCCGGCCAAGGCCGCCCCCCAGGCCGCGACGGCCGTGGTCCGGCGATTCAGCGAGGAGCGGGAGGCGGGCGAGGCCTTCCGCAGCTGGCTGGAGCGCTCCGGTGGCGCCAAGGGCGTGGCCGAGGGTCTCAAGGAGTACAGCGTGTTCCCCGAACCGGATGAGGCCCCCGAGTTCTACGTCGACTACGGCGAGACCGGGCCCTACGTGGCCGAGGTGGGCGAGGGCGAGTGCGCGGCCACCTGATCGCCCGAGCCACCCACCGCACCCCTGCACCGACGAGGACCCACCCATGAGCGCCATCACCGGACCCGGCCTCGGATCCCTGGACATCCCCGAGCTGAGCGACGAGGACCTGGCCGACCTGAACCGGGACTTCGAGCACCGCTCGGCCTCGCAGATCATCGGCTGGGTCGTCGACACCTTCGCCCCCCACCTGTGCATGACCGCCTCGTTCACCGACGCCGTGCTGATCGACCTGGCCGTGAAGGCCGACCCCGGCATCGAGGTCGTGTTCATCGACACCGGCTACCACTTCCCCGAGACCCTGGAGACGGTGGAGGAGGTCCGCCGCCGCTACGGGCTCAACCTGCGGATGATGACCGTGGCCCGCCAGGCCGAGGAGCTGTGGGCCAAGGACCCGGAGAACTGTTGCTCGGCGGTGAAGGTGGGCCAGCTCGACCGGGCCCTGGCCGGCAAGGCGGCCTGGATGAGCGGACTGCGCCGCTCGGAGGCCGGCACCCGCGAGACGGCGCCGATCGTGGTGCGCGACCTGCGGGGCCTGGTGAAGATCAACCCCATCGCCACCTGGACCGACGCCCAGGTCCAGGGCTACATCGCCGGAAACGACGTGCCGGTGAACCCCCTCACCCGGCAGGGCTACCCGTCCATCGGCTGCATGCCCTGCACCTCCCCCGTCGGCGACGGTGAGGACGTTCGCGCCGGCCGCTGGCGGGGCCAGGACAAGACGGAGTGCGGCCTCCACGGCATGTGAGGTGGGTGCAGCCAACGAACTTTGAGCGCAAGTACGTCACATACGGCGGACTCTGCTCAAAGTTGCGACGGTGCCGGTGAACTTTGAGCGCAAGTACGTCACGACCGGCAGCGCACCCAGCGCATCGACCAGGTCCGAGCGGTCCGCCACCACCTGGGCCAGGGCGGGACGCCCCGACCGTCGCCGAAGTGGCGAGCGGCGCCCGTCCGGTGTCGGCCGCGACGGCGGAATCGGTCGGTGGCCTCGTTGGCCACGGCTCGACGCAGGTAGGCGTCAGGATCGTCCACGCCCCGTCGTTCCCGGCCTCGCCAGCAGCGGGCCATCTCCGCGGCCACCACGTCCTCGGCCAGGTCGAGGTCGCCGCAGACCAGCCAGGCCACCCGTAGGAGGTGGTCGCGCCGGCGCCGGTAGGCGTCCTCGAAGCTCTCCATCACCCCTCCCGACGACGGGACCCGCGAGACGGTTCCATCAGCCCGGACCCCGTCCGGTCGCCCTCACCCGATTCACCCCCGACCGTCGGACCCGCAGCACACCGTGGGGACCGGTCCTCGCCAGCGAACACCGCCTCGTCGACCGACGCGACGTGGCGTCAGGTTCCCGCTCCGCCCGGCCACTCGAGGGCGTTGCGCAGCTCGTCGACCTCGAGGGCCAGCACCTCGCTGCGCGCCACCGGCTCGTAGGTGTCACCTGTCCGTGCCAGCCATGTCACCGATCGTGTCGACGGGTCGACGATCAGGACCTCGTCGACATCCCGAGCGGCGAAGAAGACGAGCTTGGCCCACGACTCATCGTCGGGGGACACGATCTCGATCACGAGCGCCGCGGTGCGCACGAAGGTCGCCGACGGTGCCTCGCGGTGGATTCCCCGGTCGGGCACCCGGTAGTCGTCGGGAGTGCCGAGGTTGAAGGGCCCCGTGCCGACCAGGCCACGGGCTCGGGCGGGAGGGCCAAGGAGCTCGGCCAGCTGCTGGTCGAGCTGCCCGTGCGCGGGATGGGGCGCGGGAGCCATGTGGTAGTCGCCTTCCCAGACCTCGTCGAAGAGGTCGGCGCCGGTTGCACGGCGGCGCTCGATCAGTGCCGCGAGCTCACCGTCGGTTGGCCCCGTGACGACGGTCCGCATGTCCCCAGGCTACGCCAGGGGTCCGACAGGCCCAGGGCTGGCGCCGCCCAACTTCGTACGGAAGTGTGCCGGTGAGGACAACTCCCGTCCGAAGTTGGCAACACGAGTGGGCCTCAGCGGCGGACGTTGAGGGTGAGGCCGTCGCCGACGGTGAGCATCACGGTGTCGACGCGGTCGTCGGCCACGGCGTGGTCGTTGTAGGCCCGCAGCGCGGTGCGGTTCTCGTCGGACTCGTCGGCCTCGACGACGGTGCCGCTCCAGAGGGTGTTGTCCACCGCCAGCAGCCCACCGGGTCGCAGGCGGGGCACCAGGAGGTCGTGATAGGTGACGTAACCGCCCTTGTCGGCGTCGATGAAGGCCATGTCGATGGGCTCGTCGTCGCCGAACAGGTCGCCGGCCAGGGTCTCGGCGGCGGGTCCGATACGGAGGTCGATGAGGTCGGCCACCCCGGCCTCGGCCCACGCCTCCCGAGCGAGGGCGGTCCACTCCTCGCTCACGTCGCAGCACACCAAGCGGCCGCCGGGGGCGAGGTTGCGGGCCACGGCCAGGGCCGACATCCCCGTGAAGGTCCCCACCTCCACCGCTCGACGGGCCCCGGTGATGCGGGCCAGCACGCCCATCAGGGCGCTCTGCTCGGGGCCGATCTGCATGCCGGCCACGTCCCCCAGCGCTGCGGTGCGCTCGACCAGCTTCTGGGCCACCGGGTCGAGCGCCTCGGAGTGCCCGGTGACGTAGGCGGCCAAGGCGTCGGACAGGAGGAACGATCGAGGGCTCATCGTCCCATCCTCCCGCAACCGGGAGGCGGCCGGGTGCGAGAGGCTGGCCCCGGACCTCGAGGCGGTGCGGGCCCGAAGGGACGCGGCCCGCACCGGACCGGTCGACGACGTGGTCGGCGCCGCCGTGCGGGTCTGACCAGGAGGGTCGACGGCCAGGTCGGGGGATCAGCCCCTGCGGGCACCCCGGGCCGGTAGGTTCTGAGCGGCGTCGACAAACCTGCGGCCGACGACGAGGGAGGCTGCCGTGACCGATCTGACCGAGGACGTCCTCGCCCCTGACGTCGTGGTGCGTCGGGCCTCGGACACCACCGTCGACATCGGCCACGGTGACGCCGGGGGCCCCGCTCGTCGGCCTGACCCATGGCCCGGTGTGGGCTCGGGCCGAGCCGTCCACCCCCGGGGTCGACCTGGGCCACGGGGGGCTCAACGTCGTGGTCCGGGCGGGCACGGTCCTCCTCGACGCCCAGGGCGGCGCCGGCCTCATGATCGTGATGCGGGGCGAGGTCGAGATCACCATGAGCGGCCAGGAGCCGCGGATCGCCCGGGCCGGTGAGGCGCTGTCCTTCGACGGCTCGGGTGCGATCAGCGAGCCGGACCCCGTCGATGCCGCCGAGCTGGCCCGTGACCCCTTCGTCAGCCTGAACCTGGTCCTCGACGCCCTGGGCGGCGTGCCCGTCACCGTTCCCGACCCGGCGCCGGCCGAGCCGGTGGACGAGGGCGCCGATGATGCACCCGCGCCCGACGAGCCCCCTGAGCCCGGGCCCCGGAAGGGCTGGCTCTTCGCCGGTCGCCGGAAGTGACGGCGGGTCGACCCCTTCGAGGCTGATGAGCAGTGCGGCCGCCGGGGCGAACCCGGGCCCGCCGTGATCCCCTCCCACGCTTCGCCGCGGACCGCGTGGGTAGCGTGCGTGCTTGGCCTCTGCACGCACATCCTCCGACCACGGGTCCACCGAGCACGAGGTGGTCGCCCAGGGCGGTGACAGCGACGACGACCTGGCCCGGACGCTCCAACGGGTCATCGACGAGGGCGAGCGGCGCCTCACCCGTTCCTGGCCCTCCCTCTTCGCCACCGGTGCCGTCGGCGGCCTCGATGTGGCCACCGGCGTCCTCGCCCTCCTCCTCGTCCGCGACGCCACCGGGAGCGAGCTGCTCGGAGCCCTGGCCTTCGGGATCGGCTTCATCGCTCTCACGCTGGGCCAGAGCGAGCTGTTCACCGAGCACTTCCTCCTCCCGGTGGTGGCCCGCGTGGCCGGCCGCAACGACCGCAAGATCGCGGTGCTGCGGCTCTGGGGCGGGAACCTGGTGACCAACCTGATCGCGGGCTGGGTGGCCATGGCCCTCGTCGTGGCCGCCTTCCCGCAGCTGCGCGCCACGGCGATCGAGGTCGGTCGGCACTACCCGGACATGGGCATCGGGCGGGAGGCGTTCGCAGCAGCGGTCCTGGCCGGCATGACCATGACCCTGATGACGTGGATGCAGCAGGCCACCGACTCCATGGTGGCCCGCCTGGTGGCGGCGGTGGCGGCGGCCTTCCTGCTCGCCGCCGGTCCCATGAACCACGTGATCCTCGGGTCGCTGGAGATGTTCGGGGCGCTGATCTTCGGCGCCCCATTCGGCTACGGCGCCCTGGCCGGCGCCGCCGCCTTCGCCGGTCTCGGGAACGCGGTGGGGGGCATCGGCCTGGTCACCGTGCTGCGGTTGGTGCAGGTCGGGCGGGACGCGGTCCACGCCCACGGCGGGCCGGGCGCCGACCAGCGGCGCTGATCGCCGTCCGACGCCGACGTCGACCTCAGAAGCGGGCCGCGTAGGAGAAGGAGCTGAGCAGGAAGCTGTTCAGGTTCAGGTTCGGCTGCGGGAGCCACCCGCTCAGCTCAGCCGACGACGGCACCCGGCGCAGCAGGGCGAAGAAGGTGATGATGACGTCGATCCGGGCCTTGTTGGCGTTCTTGTACTCGGAGGACTCGGAGAACCCGACCATGACCTCGCCCCGGGTGCGGCGGCCGGAGTCGAGCTCGCTGATCCAGAAGGCGCGACCCGACGGGTCGCCGGGACGACCGAGCACGTTGTCGTAGACGAGGTCGACGTACTGGGCGTTGGTGAGGGTGCCGTAGCGGGCCTTGAACTCCGAGGAGGCGGCCATGATGTTGGCGATCCGCTGGAGCGACCGGCCGCCGCCGTTGATCTGGCCCCACCAGTAGTTCATCCCCGGCGAGTCGGGGTTGCGCAGGAAGAGGGCCGAGTAGAGGCGGGCCACGCCACCGGTGCGGAACTGGTAGGTCGCGCCCTGGATCAGGTCCCGGGAGTAGGCCGAGCTGGCCGTGTCCTCCAGTCCGGCGACGCCGAAGTAGAGCTCGATGTTCGACGGCTGGCGGTTGTACAGGTCGAGGTACATCTGGCGGACGAAAGCGACCGCGTGGGCGTGGGCGCCGTAGCGGATCTGCTGCTTGATCCAGGTGCTGAAGGCGGCGACGTCGGAATAGACGCCCGGGTAGGCGCCCCCGCAACCGATGCCCCAGCTGGTGATGCCGTACTGGGTGGTGCCCCCGCCCCCCTCGACCACGAGAGGGCCACCGCTGTCACCCTGGCAGGTGTCCTTGCCGAACTCGCCGGCGCAGATCATGGAGCTCGTGTCGAAGGAGCTGCCGTATCCGGCCTGGCCGCCGGGGATGCCGTAAGCGCACTGCTCGTCGGTGCGCATCGGGACCGAGACCTGGCGGAGCTCGACCTGTCGCCCGCCGTCCGTGGCCGTGGCCCCCCAGCCGGTGGCGGTGGCCACCGTGCCGCCCGGGACGGTCGCTCCCTGGGTGGCGAAGGCCTGGTTGGGTGCGAACGTCGGTCGGTCGATGCGGATCAGGGCCAGGTCCCGGATGTAGGACTCGTCCACGTAGCCCGAGAGGAGGCGGATCTCGACCGCCGGGATGCGATCCCCACTCCCGGCCACGAGCGACTGCGTGCCGGTGAGGATGTCGATGAAGGAGGCCGGGACCGTCGTCTCGGACCCGACGTAGGTCACGCAGTGGGCGGCGGTGAGGATCCAGCTCCGGTTGATGACCGTCCCGCCGCAGAACTGGGCGTCGGGCAGGGACTGGCCTCGGTACAGCAGCGCCGCCTGGGAGGGCCAGGCGCCGGGCGGCGACTGGATCCCGCCCACGACGCGCGGGGAGGCCTTGGGCTCGGGCTCGGGCGAGGGCTCCTGGGCCCCAGCCGCCGGTGAGAAGGCGCCCATGCCCAAGGCGAGGAGGAGCGCCGCGGCGACGGCCAGCCGGCGACGGGACAGAGGGCGGGGGGACCTGGACATCGTCAACTCCTGAGGCGACGCCGCCGCCCGGGTGGGCAGAGGAAGGGCCCCGATCGGCCTCCGGGTGACGATCCGGAGGGTTTCGGTTCGCGAAATGTACCACCGACGTCTCCCGGACCGGGGTTCGACCGGCTACCAATGACCCGTGGCATCACCGATCGAGGACTACGCCCTGCTCTCCGACACCGAGTCGGCGGCTCTGGTCGGCCGGGACGGGTCGATCGACTGGCTCACCTTCCCCCGGTTCGACTCGCCGGCCTGCTTCTCAGCCCTGCTGGGTACGCCCGAGCACGGTCGGTGGATGATCGCACCCGCCCACAACGTCGATCGGGTCGAGCGGGCCTACCGACCCGGGACGCTGGTGCTGGAGACCACGTCCCACACCTCCGAGGGGGTGGTGCGCCTCGTCGACTGCATGCCCGTCCGCGACGAGACGCTGCAGGTCGTGCGGCGGATCGAGGGGGTGAGCGGGTCGGTGACCATGCGGATCGAGCTGGTCGTGCGGCCCGACTACGGCTCGATCGTCCCCTGGGTGCGGCGCGAGGGCGATCGCCAGCGCTTTGTCGCCGGCCCCGACGCCCTGATGCTGAGCTCACCGGTGCGGCTGGAGCCCGACGGATGGCGCCACGTGGCCGAGGTGACGGTGGCCGCCGGTGACACCTTCGACTTCGAGATGGCGTGGTACCCGTCCTCAGAGCCGGCCCCCGAGCCCGAGGACGTGGGCGAGAGCATCGCCCGCACCACCGACTGGTGGGAGTGCTGGAGCGCCAGCTGCCGGATCCCGGAGCGCTGGGGGGAGGTGGTGCGGTCGTCGCTGACCGTCCTGAAGGGCCTCACCTACGACCCCACCGGGGGGATCGTGGCCGCGCCCACGACCTCGCTGCCCGAGACTCTCGGCGGTGAGCGCAACTGGGACTACCGGTACTGCTGGCTGCGCGACGCCACCTTCACCCTGCTGGCCTTCATCGATGCCGGCTATACCGACGAGGCCGCGGCCTGGCGGCGATGGCTGCTGCGGGCGGTCGCCGGGCGGCCCGACCAGGTCCAGATCATGTACGGGCCGGCGGGCGAGCGGCGCCTCCCGGAGATGGAGCTCCCCTGGTTGCCCGGCTACGAGGGATCGTCGCCGGTGCGGATCGGCAACGCGGCCCACGGCCAGCTCCAGATCGACGTGTTCGGCGAGGTCCTCGACGCCCTCCACCAAGCCGCGGTGGCCGGCATCGGCGACCCCGACGGCCACACGTGGCCACTCGCCACCGCCCTCGTGGAGCGGCTGGCCGAGGTCTGGTCCGAGCCCGACGACGGGATCTGGGAGGTGCGCGGCGGCCGCCGCCACTTCACCCACTCCAAGGTCATGGCCTGGGTCGCGGTGGACCGGGCCCTGCGCTGGGCCGAGGCGTTCGACCTCGAGGCTCCGGTCGAGCGATGGGAGGCGCTCCGCCATGAGATCCACGCCGAGGTGCTGGCCCGGGGCGTCGACGAGCGGGGGGTGTTCACCCAGACCTACGACAGCCCCGCGCTGGACGCCAGCGTGCTGCTGGTGCCGATCGTGGGCTTCCTGCCGCCCGACGACCCCCGGGTGACGGCCACCATCGACGCCATCGCCGACGAGCTCACCGAGGACGGCCTGGTCCTGCGCTACCGCCAGGACCACACCGACGACGGCCTGGAGGGGACCGAGGGCGTGTTCCTGCTGTGCTCGTTCTGGATGGTGCAGGCCCTGGCCCTCAACGGCCGGGTCGACGAGGCCGAGGCGCTGTACGAGCGACTGGTGGGGCTGCGCAACGACGTGGGCCTGCTGGCCGAGGAGTGGGACCCCCACGCCGGGCGCATGCTGGGCAACTTCCCCCAGGCCTTCTCCCACATCGGCCTCGTCGAGTGCGCCATGCTCCTGAGCGGCAGCTCTCGGGCTCAGAGCAGAGCTCTTCGCCCGAACTAGCGGAACTCGCTCCGCTCGCACCCATGCTCACCGACCAGCAAGCTGGATCGGTTCGCTTCCCGTGGGGCTCCGCCCCACACCCCAGCGGCTGCGCCGGACGACGCACCAGCAGGCAACCAGATCGCGTGGCACACACGGTTCGCTGAGCCGGCGTCTGGTGGCCGGCTCTGCCGCTGGGGGTGGCGGGGGTCTCCCCCGCACGAAGCGGATCGGGCGCGAGGGACGAGCCCCGTCCGCTGGGATCCCTCAGCGCGAGCGCAGCGAGCACGCCAAGGCTCGAGAGAACGGAGCGAGGCGCAGCCGAGCGAGTGAGCTCGAAACCGCTACGCCAGATGATCGATGAAGCGTTCGAGCTGGCGCAGGTTGCGGCACTCGAAGGTGCCGTCGCAGTGGGTGGCGTACTCCCCCACGATGCTGTCGCCGGTGTCCCAGTAGTTCTTGGGCTCGGGGTTCAACCAGTACACGTGGCGGGCCCGCTGGCGCATCTCCTTGACCACCCAGGACTGGGAGGCGTGGTAGTTGTTCCGGGCGTCGCCCAGGAGGATGACCGTGGTCTTGGGACCGATCTCCTTGCCCCAGCGCTGCCAGAAGACCTCGAAGGCGTGGCCGTAGTCGGAGTGCCCGTCGACCCAGACCACGTCGGCCTCGGTGTTCACCCGGTGGATGGCCTGGTTGATGTCCTCGGTGCCCTCGAAGAAGCTGGTCACCTCGTCGATGCCGTCGATGAAGGTGAAGGCCCGCACCCGGGAGAACTGGTGGCTGATGGCGTACACCAACATGAGGGTGAAGCGGGCGAAGGCGGCGACCGAGCCGGAGATGTCGGCCACCACGAAGATCTCGGGCTTGTGGGGCCGCGGGTAGCGGAACTTGGGGTCCGCGGGCACCCCGCCGTAGCTGAGCGAGCTGCGGACCGTGGCCCGGAAGTCGAGGGCGCCCTTGCGGCCGTGCCGGCGCTTGCGGGCCAGGCGGACGGCCAGGCGCCGGGTCAGCGGGTAGAGCGCCTTGCGGAGGTTGGCCATCTCCTCCCGGCTGGCGTGCATGAAGTCGACGTCCTCGGGCAGGGGCTTGCGCAGCGTGCGGGACATGGCCTCGACGCCCCGGTCGGCCACCAGCCGCCGTCGGATCTCGGCCTCGACCTCGCGCCTGAGGCCGTCGATGCGGTGCTCGTACTCGTCGCGCTCCAGGCGCTCCTCCAGGGGGCTCAGCTCCCCACCGTCCTCGGCCACCTGCTGGCGGGCCTGGTCCATCAGCTTCTCGAGCACGTCGTCGAGGTCGAGGTTCCGCAGGGTGCGGTACAGGTAGTACGTGCCGCCGACGGGCCGGCCCGGCTCCATGCCGGCGAAGCGCTTGACGGCCTGGCGGGCGAGGGCGCGCAGCATGGCGTCGTTGCCCTGCAGCAGCGCCTGGTACAGCATCTGGGCCAGCTCCTCGGGGCTGAGCGCCTCGGCCCCGCCCCCGCCGCCGCGCCCCTCTCCGTCACCCTGGCCCGGCAGCTGGCCGTCCATGCCCTCGGGGTCGAGCTCGTCGGGCTCGAGCGCGGCCTCGTCGTCGTCGATGGCGTGAGAGGTGCCCCGAAGGGAGAAGTAGACCTCGAACACCGTCTCGAAGGCGCGCCAGTGGGCGCTCGACTTCACCAGCGTGGCGCCGAGGGCGTACTTGAAGGCGTCGCGGTCCTCGAGGGGGATGTGCTTGACGGCTTCGAGGGCGTCGAGGTTCTCGGTCAGGCTGACCGGCAGGCTGGCCTCGCGCAGCTCGACGATGAAGCCCGACAGCAACTCGAGCAGGGCCTCACCCGAGGCCTGGTGGGCGTCGACGGCCGGCACCGGCCCGCTACTTCGGTCCCGGAGCGAACGCCTTCACGCCCGACTGGTCGTTGGACAGCTCGCGGACCGCCTTGGCGATGTCGGTCTGGTACTTGAGCAGGATGTTGGCCGTGCTGGTGGCCGTCTCGGAGTCGACCTCGGTGACGCCGAGCAGCAGCAGGGTCCGGGCCCAGTCGAGGGTCTCGGACACCGACGGCGCCTTCTTCAGCTCCAGCTGGCGCAGCGACCGGACGATGCGGGCCACCTGGTCGGCCAGGGCCTCGGAGATGTCGGGCACCTTGGTGAGGACGATCTCGCGCTCGCGATCGAGGTCCGGGTAGTCGACGTGGAGGTAGAGGCAACGGCGCTTGAGGGCCTCGGACAGCTCACGGGTGGCGTTGGAGGTGAGGAACACCAGGG
>JBBSME010000057.1:0-18673 GCA_038233335.1 Acidimicrobiales bacterium
CTCGCCCTCGCCCGTGAACGTCCCCGTGCCGCATCCTGCGGTGAGCACGGCAACGGCAACCAGCGCCGCGACAAAGGGTCGGCCGGCCCAGCCGTTCCGGCGGTGGCGGGACCGGCGCCTGGTGCACGACATCCCGACAGTGTGCGTCGATACCTCGTCCGGCACAACCGCACGCCGTGGACCCGTGCCTGCAGTAGGCAGTGAGGCGGGGCAGAGCGGGAGAAGGGACCCGCGCTCTCGGTACTTGCGCGTCGCACTTACCAGACCGCCGTGCGTTTCGTAGCGTCGTTCCGGCGTGGTGGGTTTCGAGACGCAGGCTCAACCCTCAGGGAGTGTCGCCATGACAGCAGAAGCTCAGGCGCCGACAGCAGACGCTCAGGACCCGGTGGAGGACCCGGTCATCCACGTACTGTGGATCAACGCGGGGCTCAGCTGCGACGGCGACTCCGTCGCGCTGACCGCAGCCACCCAGCCGAGCATCGAGGAGATCGCCCTCGGTGCCCTGCCCGGTTTGCCCAAGGTGGCCGTGCACTGGCCGCTGATCGACTTCGAGTGCGGACCGCAGGGCGGGGCCGACGACTTCCTCGAGTGGTTCTGGAAGGCCGACCGCGGCGAGCTCGAGCCGTTCGTGCTCGTGGTCGAAGGCTCGATCCCCAACGAGGCGCTCAAGGACGAGGGCTACTGGTCCGGGTTCGGCAACAACCCGCTCACCGGTCAGCCGGTCACCACCAGCGAGTGGTTGGACAAGCTCGCCCCCAAGGCCCTCGCCGTGCTCGCTGCCGGCACCTGCGCCACCTACGGCGGCATCCACGCCATGGCGGGCAACCCGACCGGCGCGATGGGCGTGCCCGACTACCTCGGCTGGGACTGGAAGTCCAAGGCGGGCATCCCGATCGTGTGCGTGCCCGGCTGCCCGATCCAGCCGGACAACCTGTCCGAGACGATCACCTACCTGCTCTACCAGGCCAGCGGGCAGGCGCCGATGATCCCGCTCGACGACGCGCTGCGCCCGACCTGGCTCTTCGGCGCGACCGTGCACGAGGGCTGTGACCGGGCCGGCTACTACGAGCAGGGCGACTTCGCGACGGAGTACGGCTCGCCCAAGTGCATCGTCAAGCTGGGCTGCTGGGGTCCGGTGGTCAAGTGCAACGTGCCCAAGCGGGGCTGGATGAACGGCATCGGCGGCTGCCCCAACGTGGGCGGCATCTGCATCGGCTGCACGATGCCGGGCTTCCCCGACAAGTTCATGCCGTTCATGGACGAGCCGCCCGGCGGCAAGCTGTCCACGACGGCGGTCGGTGCCTACGGCGTTGCCGTGCGCAACCTGCGCCACATCACCGGCAAGACCGTGGACAAGGAGCCCAAGTGGCGCCACCGCGGCAAGAAGCTCACCACCGGCGCCCGGCGCACCTGGTAGCCGCGGTAGTCGCCGGACCCGCTCACGACGGCGCTCGCGGTCTATGACCCGACGGGGGCGCATCGTTTCCACCCAACTCAGGGAGACGTACGCATGACCACGACAATGCCCGCGCGCGAAGAGACGAGCACCACCAAGCCGGACCTGGTCGAGATGAACTGGGACCCGATCACCCGCATCGTCGGCAGCCTCGGCATCTACACGAAGATCGACTTCGCCAACCAGACCGTGGCGGAGTGCAAGAGCACCTCCTCGATCTTCCGCGGCTACAGCATCTTCATGAAGGGCAAGGACCCGCGCGACGCGCACTTCATCACCAGCCGCATCTGCGGCATCTGCGGGGACAACCACGCGACCTGCTCCTGCTACGCCCAGAACATGGCCTACGGCGTGAAGCCCCCGGCCCTCGGTGAGTGGCTGATCAACCTCGGCGAGGCCGCGGAGTTCCTGTTCGACCACAACATCTTCCAGGAGAACCTGGTCGGGGTGGACTACTGCGAGAAGATGGTCCGCGAGACCAACCCCGGGGTGCTCGCCAAGGCGGAGAACACCCGGGCGGCCGGCTTCGATGCCCACGGCTACCGGACCATCGCCGACATCATGCGCTCGCTCAACCCGTTCACCGGGGAGTTCTACCGGGAGGCGCTGCAGGTCAGCCGCTCCGCCCGGGAGATGTTCTGCCTGATGGAGGGCCGCCACGTGCACCCCTCCACGCTCTACCCGGGCGGCATCGGCACCGTGGCCACCGTCCAGCTGATGACCGACTACCTGACCCGGCTGATGCGCTACGTGGAGTTCATGAAGAAGGTCGTGCCGATGCACGACGACCTGTTCGACTTCTTCTACGAGGCGCTGCCGGGCTACGAGCAGGTCGGCAACCGGCGCATCCTGCTCGGCTGCTGGGGCGCCTTCCAGGACCCCGACGTCTGCAACTTCGACTACAAGGACATGAGCCAGTGGGGTCGGGCCATGGGCGTCACCCCCGGCATCATCGTCGACGGGAAGCTGGTCACCAACGACCTGGTCGACATCAACCTGGGCATCCGCATCCTCCTGGGCTCGTCGTTCTACGACGACTGGGAGGACCAGCCGGTGTTCGTGACCAAGGACCCGCTGGGCAACCCGGTCGACAAGCGCCACCCCTGGAACCAGCACACCAACCCAAAGCCCCAGAAGCGTGACTTTGACTCCAACTACAGCTGGGTCATGTCGCCCCGCTGGTTCGACGGCACCGAACACCTGGCCCTCGACACCGGCGGTGGCCCCATCGCACGCCTGTGGTCCACCGCCCTCTCGGGCCTGGTGAACACCGACCACATCAAGGCCACCGGGCAGACGGTGGAGATCCACCTCCCCCGCACCGCCCTCAAGCCCGAGGTCACCCTCGAGTGGAAGATCCCGCAGTGGTCCAACGCCCTCGAGCGGGACCGGGCCCGCACCTACTTCCAGGCCTATGCCGCGGCGGCCGCGCTCGACTCCATCGAGCTGGCCCTCGACGAGGTCAAGGCGGGCAACACCAAGACGTGGGCGTCCTTCGAGGTGCCCGAGGAGGGCATCGGCGTTGGCTTCACCGAGGCCGTCCGTGGGGTGCTCAGCCACCACATGGTGATCAAGGAGGGCAAGATCGCCAACTACCACCCGTACCCGCCCACGCCGTGGAACGCGAACCCCCGGGACAGCTACGGCACCCCCGGCCCCTACGAGGACGCGGTGATGAACACCCCGATCTTCGAGGAGAACGGGCCCGACAAGTTCAAGGGCATCGATATCATGCGGACGGTGCGGAGCTTCGACCCGTGCCTGCCGTGCGGTGTCCACATGTATCTGGGCAAGGGCAAGGTGCTCCGCAAGTCGCACTCGCCGGCCCACCTCGCGAACCCGGAGATGGGTCACTGAGCGCCGCCGAGATCACCACCCACGAGGAGGCCCCGCCCGACGACCTGGCCACCGTCGGCGAACGGATCGAAGGGTTGCTCGACGCGCTGCGAGCGTCGCCCGATCCCCGGGCGTCCGATCGGGCCGAGGAGCTGGTCCGCCTGCTCACCGACCTCTACGGCGCCGGCCTGGCGCGGGTCATGGCCGTGGCCGGCGAGCACAGCCCGGAGCTGGTCGACCACCTTGCCGCCGACGACCTGGTCTCCAGCCTGCTGTCGCTGCACGACCTCCATCCCGAGGGGGTGCGCGCCCGGGTCGAGGCCGCGCTGGCCTCGGTCCGGCCCATGCTGGCCGAGCACGGCGGCGACGTGGAGCTGCTCGACGTCGACGAGGGGGTGGGGGCGGTGCTCATCCGCCTCCTGGGCAGCTGCGACGGCTGCGCGTCGTCAGCCTCGACCCTGCAGCACGCGGTCGAGGTCGCCATCCACACCCACGCCCCCGAGGTCGGCATCATCGACGTCGAGGAGCCAACCCCGGAGCCGGCCGCTCCGGTGCCGATCGCCCTGGGCCAGAAGCCGCAGTTCGACAGCTGCCCGGCGGAGCCCGTCGCCCAATGAGCGAGCGGACCAGCCGACACGCCGAGCTGCTCGACCTCCCGGCCGACGTCGACGACTCGGCCACCCTTCGCGACCGGGCCGCGACCGTCGGTCGCCCGCTGGACGTGCTCGAGCGCATCCGGCGCTCGCCGCCCAAGCCCAAGCCCGTCCCCGGCGAGCGCTGCGAGATGTGCATGGAGGTGCTGGACGACCGCCACGGCCACGTGGTGGACACCCACGCCCGCAACCTCATGTGCACCTGCCGGGGCTGCTATCTGCTCTTCGCTCCTGGGGGCGCCGGTGGCGGCCACTTCAAGGCCGTGCCCGAGCGATGCCTCTCCCTCGACGTGGGCCTGTCCCCGGCCCAGTGGGACGCGCTCCAGATCCCGGTGAGCGTGGCCTTCTTCTTCGTGAACTCCAACCTCGAGCGGATGTGCGCCTTCTATCCAGGTCCCGCTGGAGCCACCGAGTCGCTGCTCTCCCTCGACACCTGGGCCGAGCTGGTCGCCGACCACCCAGTGCTGGGCGAGCTGGAATCTGACGTGGAGGCCGTCCTGGTTCGAGCTGACAAGCGCGCCGGCGGCGCCCCCGAGTGCTACCTGGTGCCCATCGACTGGTGCTACGAGCTGGTCGGGGAGCTGCGCCAGGGGTGGCGCGGCTTCGACGGCGGCCAGGAGGCCCAGGCTGCGCTCCGCGCCTTCTTCGACAAGGTGCAGTCGAAGGCCCGACCGGCCGTCCCGAGCGCACAGGCCCAGGGAGGTGCTGGTGACTGACCTGGCCTTCGAGGTCATCGAGTCCCGCGCCGAGGACTACGCGGCCGAGCCCACCCTCGTGCTGCGCCTCCGGATCACCAACACCTCGGGGGCACCGGTCCACGCCCTGGCCCTCAAGTGCCAGATCCGCATCGAGCCCCAGCGCCGCCAGTACGACGCGACCGAGAAGGAACGCCTCTACGACCTGTTCGGGGAAGCACCCCAGTGGGGCAGCTCGCTCCACCCCTTCCTGTGGACCCACATCTCGACCATGGTCACGGGGTTCGACGATTCCACCGAGGTCGACCTTCACGTGCCGTGCAGCTATGACATGGAGGTGGCGGGGGCGAAGTACCTCCACGCCCTGACCGGAGGTGAGATCCCGATCGTCCTGCTGTTCTCGGGCTCGGTGTTCGGCGCCGGGTCCTCGCCCAGCGGCGCGGGCTTCACCGCCCGGCCCGTGGCCTGGAGCGCGGAGGCCAACCACCGCCTGCCCGTGGAGATCTGGCGGGCCACGATCGACCGCTACTTCCCGGGCGTGGGCTGGATCAAGGTCTCCCACCAGGTGCTCGACGACCTGGCCAAGTTCAAGACCGAGCGGGCCCTGCCCACCTTCGACCAGACCCTCGAGCACCTGCTCAAGGAGGCGGGCGACCCGTGACCATCACCGGGACCGACCAGACACCGAACCCGGCCGACACCGACCGGTGGGCGACGGCCCGGGCGGTGGCCGACGCCACGCTCTACGAGGGCTACGTGCTGTACCCGTACCGGGCCAGCTCGGCCAAGAACCGGGTCCGCTGGCAGTTCGGCGTGCTCGCGCCGCGCGCCTTCGCCGAGGCCGACGGCTCCGAGCGCTGGCGGAGCCGCACCGAGTGCCTGGTCGAGCCGGGCCAGGTCCCGGTGTTGCACCTCCGGGCCCGGTTCCTGCAGCTGGTGCACCGCACGGTCGAGGCGGTCGACGCCGATGGACGGTTCGCGCCGGCCGAGGAGCTGGCCGTCGAGGGGGTGCGCTGGGTGCCGTGGGACGAGGCCGTCGAGCGGATCGTCGACGTGCCCTTGCAGACCCTCCTGCCCCTGGCCCAGGCCGGCACGGTGGAGGCCTTCCGCTTCGAGCCCGGCGACGAGGTCGAGGAGCTGGCCGACGCCGAGGGCACCGTGGTGGTGGGGCGCATCGTGCGTCGACGCGAGGCGGCCGAGGGCGAGATCCACCTCGCGGTGGACTGGGCCGCGGGGAGCAACGCACTGCTGAAGCTCACCATCGAGGTCCGCAACACCTCGACCTGGGGCGCCGATGGCTCGACCCTGGCCGGAGGGCGCGACGCCAACCTGGGCCCGTCCCTGCTCGGCGTCCACACGCTGCTGGCCATCGACGACGGCAAGTTCACCTCGGTGATCGACCCTCCCGACGGGGCGGTCGAGGCGGTGGCCGACTGCACCCAGGACGGCACCTTCCCGGTGCTCATCGGTGGCCCCGACGCCGACGAGGACGACCAGTGGGCCGACGTCGTGCTGTCGTCGCCCATCACCCTCTACGACAACCCGGTGGTGGCCCCCGAGAGCCAGGGCGACCTGTTCGACGCCTGCGAGATCGACGAGATCTTGGCCCTGCGCGTCCTCACCCTCACCGACGAGGAGAAGGCCGAGGCCCGGGGCACCGACCCCCGTGCCGCCGCCATCGTCGACCGCTGCGACGACATGCCCCCCGAGATCTGGGACCGGCTCCACGGGGCGGTCCGCTCCATCGGGCCTTCGGTCGGCGCGGTGGCCGAGGCCGAGGAGAAGGTCCCGTGGTGGGATCCCGCGGCCGACGCCTCGGTCGACCCCTGGACCGACACGCTCCGCATCGGCGACGAGGACGTGGGCAAGGGCACCAAGGTGCGGCTCCGGCCCAACCGACGCTCCGATGCCCACGACTTCTTCGTCGACGGCATGGACGCCACCGTGGCCGGCATCTTCTCCGACGTCGACGGCAGCCAGCAGGTCGCGGTCAGTCTCGACGACGATCCGGCCACCGAGGAGCTGGCCTGGCAGGGCCGCTACCTCTTCTTCTTCCCCGACGAGGTCGAGGTGATCACGTGACCGCGCGACGGGTGCTGGTGGCGGGTGTGGGCAACATCTTCTTCTCCGACGACGGGTTCGGGGTCGAGGTGGCCAACCGCCTGGCCGGCTCCCCGCTGCCCGAGGGCGTGCGACTGGCTGAGTACGGCATCCGGGGCCTGCACCTGGCCTACGACCTGGTCGACGACGTCGACGTGCTGGTCCTGATCGATGCCCTGCCCCTCGGCGAGCAGCCCGGAGTGGTGGCCCTGGTCGAGGCCGAGGTGCCGGAACCGCCCGGGCCCGACGACGCCCCGCCCGACGGCGATCCCGAGCCCACCGTCGACGCCCACTCCATGAGCCCGGCAGTCGTCCTGTCGTCGCTGGCCAGCCTGGGCGGCACGCTCGACCGGGTGCTGGTGGTGGGGTGCCAGCCCGAGTCCGTGGCCGAGGGCATCGGGCTCACCCCGGTGGTCGCCGAGGCGGTCGACCGCGCTGTCGCCATGGTCCACGAAGTCGTTGCCGACATCACCCAGCCCGCCACAAGGGAGTCCCCCGCATGAAGAAGCTGTTGAGCCTCGCACTCGTCGCTGGCATCGGTGCTGTCGCCGTCACGATGTGGCCTGACATCCAGCGCTACCTCAAGATCCGGGACATGTGATGGAGATCGTCGGCATCATCGCCCTGGTGGTCGTGGCCCTCTTCGTGCTGGCCGTACTCGTCGTCTTGCTGTTCTCCCTCCCGGACATCGCTCGCTACCGTCGCCTGAAGCGGATGTGATCCCCATGTTCCTCGCCCCCGACCCCTCACAGGAGGGTTGAACCCATGTGCCTCGGCATCCCCGGACAGGTCGCAGAGCTGCTCGACTCCCACGAGCACCTCGCCCGCGTCGACGTCACCGGCGTCGGTCGGGTCATCAACATCGGACTGCTCGAGGACGAGGGCATCCAGCCCGGTGACTGGGTCCTCATCCACGTCGGCTTCGCCATGTCGAAGATCGACGAGAAGGAGGCCGAGCTGGCCCTGGCCTCGTTGCAGATGATGGGCGACGCCTACACCGAGGAGATGGAGGCCATGCTCGCCTCCCAGACCGTCACCGAGGACCAGATGAAGCCACCGGCCGAGGTCCTGGCCTGGGACAACGACTGATGCGGTTCGTCGACGAGTACCGCGATCCGGTGGCCGCCCGTCAGGTGGTGCGCCACATCACCGAGCTGGCCGGCGACGACGAGCTCAAGTTCATGGAGGTCTGCGGCGGCCACACCCACACCATCTACCGCCACGGCATCGAGCACGTGCTGCCGTCCAACGTGGAGCTGGTGCACGGCCCGGGGTGCCCGGTGTGCGTGATCCCCATGGGCAGGGTCGACGACGCCATCGCGGTGGCCGAGACGCCGGGCGTGATCTTCACCTCGTTCGGCGACATGATGCGCGTCCCGGGCAGCAACGGGAACCTGCTGGAAGCCAAGGCCCGGGGCGCGGACGTCAGGTTCGTCTACTCACCGCTCGACGCGCTCAAGGTGGCCGAGGACAACCCCGACCGGGAGGTGGTCTTCTTCGCGGTCGGCTTCGAGACGACCGCGCCGTCGACCGCCATCACCCTCATGCGGGCCCGCGACCAGGGGATCACGAACTTCCGGGTCTTCAGCAACCACGTCACCATCGTCCCGCCCATGAAGGCCATCCTCGAGTCCCCCGACCTCCGCCTCGACGGCTTCCTCGGACCGGGGCACGTGTCCACCGTGGTCGGCAACCACCCGTACCGCTTCGTGCCGGCCGAGTACGGCAAGCCGGTGGTCACCGCCGGGTTCGAGCCCCTCGACGTCCTCCAGGCCATCGCCATGCTGCTGGAGCAGATCCGCCAGGGTCGCTGCGAGGTTGAGAACCAGTACACCCGGGTGGTCCGCCACGAGGGCAACCCGGTGGCCATGCGGGCCATCGGCGAGGTCTTCGAGCTCCGGCCGCACTTCGAGTGGCGGGGGCTGGGCTTCATCGCCCAGAGCGGGCTCCGGCTGCGGGAGGAGTTCGCCGCCTTCGACGTCGAGCGCCACTACGACCTGCCCAACATCCGGGTGGCGGACCCCAAGGCCTGCCAGTGCGGTGAGGTCCTCAAGGGCGTCATCAAGCCCTGGGAGTGCAAGGTGTTCGGCACCGCCTGCACCCCCGAGACCCCCATCGGCACGTGCATGGTCTCCTCCGAGGGGGCCTGTGCCGCCTACTACAACTTCGGCCGGCTCCACCGGGAGGCCGCGGTCAGCCTGGGCCGCGCCAACGTCTGACCCTCGGACGTGCAGCGGCCGTTGGCGCTGGACTGCATGTTGTGGCGCCATGATGGCGCCTCACCTGATCGACGTGGAGGTGACCTCGGCGTGGCGTCGACTGGTCGCGGCCGGGGACGTCGACGAGCGTCGGGTCGACCTGGCCCGCGCCGACCTGCGGGACCTTCGGCTCCACCGGGTCCCGCACGGTCTGCTGCTCGACCGGGCCTGGGCCCTGCGGACCAACATCACGGCCTACGACGCCGTCTACGTCGCCCTGGCCGAGCTGACCGACTCCGTCCTGCTGACCGCCGACGGCCGCGTCGCGGCGGCGCCCGGCCCGCGCTGCGAGATCGAGCTCCTGACCTGAGGCGGTGCTGTCACCGGCTCGCTCGGCCCGCGGCGTCGGCACCTCGAAGATGCGCCGGTTGGTGATCGGCGACGGCCCGAATCTGGTCCCCGGACGACCGGCGGCGACGGGCTCGGCCGGATGCCGGTCGGATGGCCCGAGACCGGGCCGGGGAGGCCAGCCTGGTGGCACTGCGACGAGGAGAGATCCGTGACCGACCCCTACGCCAAGTTCCCCGACCTCACGTTCGACCGACCGGCCGACGCCGTGCTGCGGATCACCCTCGACGCCCCGGGCCTCAACGCGGTGGGCCCGGCCGTCCACCGCCAGCTGGCCGACGTCTGGTTGGCCGTCGACCGTGATCCCGATACCAACGTGGCCCTGCTCTGCGGCGCGGGCAAGGGGTTCTCGGCCGGGGGCAGCTTCGAGCTACTCCACCAGATGATCGACGACTTCGCGGTCCGCACCCGGGTGCTCCGCGAGGCGCGGGATCTGGTGTTCAACGTGATCGAGTGCGCGAAGCCCATCGTGTCGGCCATCCACGGTCCGGCGGTCGGTGCCGGGTTGGCGGCGGGGATCCTCGCTGACGTGTCGGTGGTGGGTCGCACGGCCAAGATCATCGACGGCCACACCCGGCTGGGCGTGGCCGCGGGGGACCACGCCGCGATCTGCTGGCCGCTGCTCTGCGGCATGGCCAAGGCCAAGTACCTCCTGTTGACCTGCGACCCGCTGACCGGCGAGGAGGCCGAGCGCATCGGGCTGGTCTCCGTCTGCGTCGACGACGACCAGGTGCAGGACCGGGCCCTGGCCATCGCCAGCCAGCTGGCCGGGGGAGCCCAGTCCGCCATCCGCGCCACCAAGCACACGCTCAACCACTGGTACCGGGCCCAGTCGGCCACCTTCGACGCATCGCTGGCCTATGAGATGTTCGGCTTCGGCGGACCCGACGCCCGCGAGGGCCTGGCCTCGCTCACCGAGAAGCGCGACCCGCGCTTCACCGGTCCCACCTCCGAGTGACCGGGGGCATCGTCGGGTACCGATGAGTGCGGGGCCCACGATCCGTCTCCCCTGGTGCGGGCCAAGGACGAACGAGGAGCAGAGCAGTGAGCGTTCCCGAGATCGCGACCCGAGACGAGTGGCTGGAGGCCCGCAAGGACCTGCTGGTCCGGGAGAAGGAGATGACCCGGGCCCGAGACGCCCTCAACGCGGACCGGCGCCGCCGGTCGCGGGCCCGTCGGCGGGGGAGTCGGTGCCCATCAGGCGAGCCGGGTCTGAGCCCGAGCCCGGTCCGCCGCGCCGGTGACCGGCATGGTGTCAGGCCGGCGACCGGGGGTCTGGTCGTGGCCGCGGTGAGGAGGGTGGGCCGCAGGTCCATGGCCGTGGATCTTGACCGATCCACGGCGCCGCGGGCGGGTGAGGCCCTCGTCGAGCCCCCGTCGGGTAGGAAAGGGGGATGTCAGGCCGTCGCCCGCTGGTGGTCGCGGCCCTGGTCGCGGTCCTGCTGGCCGCGGCCTGTAGTCGAGACGACCTGCCCGAGGCCACCCCGCTGTGCGACCTTGGTCGCAACAACGACCAGGGTGTGGTCGGCCACGACCTCGCGGCCTCGGCCGCCCTTCCCGACGGGCGGGTGCTGTTCGCCTTCGGCGACACCTACCTGGGCCGCATCACCGGGGGCGAGCGGGTCGCGACCGGCCTCCTCAACTCGACGGGTGCGGTCATCCCGGCCGGCGACGACGTCTGCTCGGATCGGATCCGGTACCTCACCGGTGATGATGGCGAGCCTCGGGCTCTGCTGCCCGACCCGCCTCGAGAGGCCACCGCCTTCTGGCCGGTCGACCTGGCGGTGCACGACGGCCGGGTCTGGATGCTCTACCGGTGGGTCGAGCGCACCGGGGACGGCCGCCTCGACATCGGCACGCTCGGGACGGGCCTGGCCGTGGCCGACCCCGACGAGCTGGAGTTCACGCCGGCAGACCGGTTGCTGGTGGTCGGTGGCGTCCCGGTGCCGTCGAGCCTGCGCGAGCATGACGGGCGCCTGGTGGCGCTGGTGTGCGTCGGGGGCGACGACCGGGATTGCCGGCTGCGGGAGGTGGACACCGACGCCACCGAGATCGGCGAGGCCCTTCCCGGACCACCCATCGACCTGTCCGCGGCGGAGATGGGGCTGGGTCGCGTCGACGTCGGCGGGCGACAGGTCTGGCAGGTCTCGTCGATGCCGGGTCTGGCCTGCCGCCTGCAGGTGGCTCGCTTCATCGATGACGAGTGGTGGACCGAGACGGTGCTGGCCCCCGACACCGACGATGGGGCCCTGTGCTACGCGGGACGGGTGCAGGAGCCCTACTCCACCGCCGACACCCTGACCGTCACGTGGGTCCAGAGCCCGGAGCGACGTCGGAACGCCGATGCCTACTGGCCCCACGTCGAGCGGGTCGACCTCACCGAGGAGTGACGAGGGCCTCCTCGGCTCGGCGATGGCCTCGCCCTGACGTCCCGGTGCTCCCGCCTCCGCCTCAGCGGCGGTCGTGGCGGCGGAGGACGACCCTCTCGAAGAGGTCTGCGGTCCGGGGGGCCAAAACTGCCCAGTCCAGCTGCTCGCGGCGGTCTCGCGCTGCCGCCGCGGCCGTGGCCAGCACCTCGGGTGACAGCGCGTCGATGGCCGAGGCCACGGACTCCACGGTGTGGCCGCACGGGATCCCGGCGTTGCCCAGGGCCTCGACCAGGTAGCCCCAGTCGCTGCGGAGCACGGGGAGGCCCAGGCCGATTGCGTCGGCCGCCGCGCCGGTCGCCAACATCTCTCCGTCAGGGTCGAACACCAGGGCCAGCACGTCGCAGGCCGCCAGCCGAGTGGCGTAGGCCTCCGGCGCCACCATCCGGTAGTCGGACGCAGCCACGATGCGGGGATCGTCGGGCACCACGTCGTCGGGACCCACCGACCAGCAGGCCAGCTGCACGTCCTCTCGCCCGCACGCCGCCACCGCCTCCATCACGACCTGCACCAGCTTCTCGGTCCGGGGCGCGCCCACGATGCCGATGCGCAGGGCCGCGGGGTTGAGGCCGAGCCGCTGCTCCGCCTCGGCCCGGTCGGGCAGGCCGGCCTCGGCCCAGAGCCCGCCGAAGTGGCCGTGGGGGACCACCTCGTGGAGGCAGTGCTCGCCGAAGCGGTAGCGGGCCCGCATGCGCTCCTCGCCCCAGGCGCTGTGGTGGATGACGCCGCCTGCCGCCTCGGCCCAGAGGGCGTAGATCGGGTCGAAGGCGTCGGGCTGCTTCTGGTGGGGGGTGAGGTTGTGCGCCGTCCACACCACCGGGACGTCGTGGTCGGCCAGCTCCGCGATGATCGCCCGGTGGGCGTCGAGGTCGTCGAAGGCCAGCCACTCGGGCCAATGCAGGTGGAGCAGGTCGCAGCGGCGGAACCCAGGGTCGGGCACCGCGTTCCACCCGACCGGTGACGGCCCGGCGACCACCCGGTCGGCCATCGGACCGTAGAGGGAGCGGCTGTAGTGGTGGCCGACCTCGGTCGACGCCACCCGCAGCAGCGGCGTGACCCGGGCCCGGTAGGAGAGCGCGGTCGCCGGGTCCAGGTCGATCTGGTGGATCCGGGCGATCTCGGAGGTCGGCGTGCGCCACTCGGCCAGCCCGGAGACGTCGATCGCGGTCGTGGCGTGGGGCGAGTTGCACTCCCACTCGACTCGGAGCGGGCGACCGGCGACCTCGGGGATGGCCATGCTGACGGTCCGAGGGGCGCGAGCGAAGGTGAGCTGGTCGTCGAGCACCACGGTGCGACCCTCGACGCTGAGCTGGGCGCGGCGGGCTCCCTCCAGCGGCGGTGTGGCGTCGTCCCCGTCGAAGCCCCGGCCCGAGATCGGGAACCCGTCCCAGGTGGCGGTGAGCGAGTGGGGTCCCTGCTCGATGGTGGTGGGGAGGCCGCCGGCGGTGTGGCGGCCGAGCCCGGCGGTGACCAGCGGCGTCCAGGTGGGGAGGTCGCGGTCGATGGGCACCTCCCAGGTCCCGGGTTGGTGCAGGGCCGGGAGGTAGTGGCTGCGGGTGATGCCCACGAACGGGAGGACGAAGTCGGCGCCGGTCGAGCGGTGGGCCCAGACCCCGGCCGGACGGGCGTCCTCGAACCGGATCCAGTCGTCGCCGTCGGGGTAGGCCTCGGTCGCGGGGGCGGCCACGACCCCGGCCGGAGCCCGTCGGAGCGCGCCGGCCGCCCACGCCACCTTGCCCAGCAGGTCGAAGGTGAGCTGGAGGCGCCGGGCCGGACCGCGGTAGCCGTCCTGCGCCCGGCCGCGGTGCGCGGTGCTGACCCCGTCGTCGTCGAAGCCGGCCATGACCGTCTGGGTCGCGTCGGCCGCCCGGCGCAGCCAGAGCCCGGCCCGCTCCGGGTCGTGGCCGTCGGCCAGGCTGAGGGCGGCCAGCTCCAGGGTGAGCGCGGCGGCCAGGTCGCCCACCGAGCGACCCCAGGCCACCGCGGAGCCGTCGCGGGCCCCGGCCACGGCCACCAGGTCGAGGGCCCGGAGGAGCCCGTCCTCCCACACCGGGCCGATCCGGGGGGCCAGCGGTTCGCAGAAGAGCCAGACGTCGGCGGTGTAGATGTCGTAGCGGCCGACCCGGTCGTTGGAGTCGTCCAGGGCTCGCCGAGGGTTCTCGTCGAGCACCTCCCGCACCCGGTCCACGAGCGACGAGAGACGGTCGTCGTCGGTGAGGCCGAGGTCGACCCGCCCCTTCTCGCACCGGGCCAGCACCGCCGCGTAGTTCCGGGGCAGGTGCCCGCCGTCGAGGAGCTCGAGCCAGTCGGAGCTGTCGACGGCGCGCTCCAGCTCGGCCCGCTGGGCCTCGTCCATCGTCGCGACCAGCGGGTTGTCGGCGAAGGGGCCGCGCCGACCGAGCGTCTCGGCGATGCGGTAGGAGAAGAAGGTGTGGGTCGACGCGCCGTCCACCTGTCCCAACAGGTGGGCCAGCAGCCCGTCGATCTCGTCACCCCCGACGCGGGTCACCCCGGCGTCGGCCAGGTGGGTGAGGGTGAAGCAGATGTCGGCCCGGACGTCGGCTCCCACCTCGTGGCCGGCGAAGGTCCGGGGGATCCGCCATCCCGGGAGGTGGCGGTGCTGGACCGCCTCCAGGGTCGACACGGTCCAGGTGGTGAGGCGATCGGCCAGTGCCGCGGCGGTGGTCATCGTTCAGTCGACGATCGCCTGCGCCACCAGCGGGCCGAGCGTGTCGCGGATGGGATGGGTGCTGGAGGGGAGCAGCTGGGTGAGGAACACGGCGGTGATGTCCTCCACCGGGTCGACCCAGAAGGTGGTGCTGGCCGCCCCGCCCCAGGTGAAGCTGCCGGGTGAGCCCATGACCCGGTTGGCCACCGGGTCGAGGGTCACCGCCAGCCCCAGACCGAAGCCGACCCCCTCCGACGACGTCTCTGCGAACAGGGGCCGGCCGTACTGCTCGAGGTCGGCCCCACCGGGCAGGTGGTTGCGGGTCATGTAGCGCACGGTCCGGTCCGAGAGCAGGCGCACCCCGTCGAGCTCGCCGCCCCGGCGCAGCATGTCCGCGAACCGCAGGTAGTCGGCGGCCGTGGACACCAGCCCGCCACCGCCTGAGAGGTAGGTGGGGGTCTTCTTGGCCACCGGGCCGATGGCGTCGAAGCGGTTTGCCTTGCCGCCCTGACCCGGGATGTAGAGCCCGGCCAGTCGGTGGCGCTGGTCCTCGGGCAGGCCGAAGCTGGTGTCGACCATGCCCAGCGGGCCGAGGATCCGCTCGGCGAAGAAGGCATCGAGGCTCTGGCCGGAGATGACCTCGACCAGGTGGCCGAGGACGTCGGTGGCCACCGAGTAGGTCCACTCCGAGCCGGGCTGGAAGAGCAGGGGGAGCGAGGCCCAGGTCTGGCAGGCCGCGGCCATGTCGACCCCGGGGGGCTGGCCGAAGTCGAAGCCGTGGTCCCGGTAGAGCGCGTCGACCGGATCGGCCCGGTGGAACCCGTAGGTGAGCCCAGCGGTGTGGGTGAACAGGTGCCAGATCCGGATGGGCTCGGTGGCCGGCTCCGTCTCCATGGTCGTGCCCGACCCCGAGCGGTAGACGACGAGGTCCTCGAAGCAGGGGATCCAGCGCGACACCGGGTCGCGCAGGGCGAAGGCCCCCTCCTCGTAGAGCATCAGCGCGGCCACCGCCGTGATCGGCTTGGTCATCGAGTAGATCCGGAAGATGGTGTCGTCCTCGATCGCCAGCCCGGCCTCCACGTCGCGCTGCCCGGCTCGGGCCACGTGGGCCAGTCGGCCGCGACGGGACAGGGCGAACAGCCAGCCCGGCAGCCGGCCGTCGTCGACATAGCCCTGGAAGTGCCGGTCGAGTCGACCCAGCCGCTCGGCGTCGAGGCCGACCTCGGCCGGGTCGACCTCCGCCTCCAGGGCGGTCATCCCTCGTCGACCTCGAGGGTGGCCACGTCAGGACCGGCGTCGGTGACCACCTGGGCCAGGCGGTCGGTGCCCTCGGGGTCGCCCTTCAGGAACTGGTCGAAGAAGTCCAGGGTGGCGGACGTGACGACGGTGGAGGCGTCGGAGCCGAAGCCCTGGACGTAGGGCGGGGTGTGCGGGCCGTCGACCAGGGTCACCAGCCAGGAGGGCGCCCCCACGTCCTCGGCCAGCTGGGTCGCGTTCTCGTAGGGGACCGTCTCGTCGGCGTCGCCGTGGATGATCAGCAGCGGCGGCCCGTCGTCGATCGGCGGACCGCCGTCGGAGTCGCCACCCGCGTCCCGGATGGCGAGGTCCGGCAGGTAGGCCCCGGCCCACTCGGCCACCGCGTCGACGCGGTCGTCGGCACAGCAGGGGTTGTAGCCCACGGCCAGGGAGGTGAAGCCGCCGAGGGAGTGGCCGGAGAGGCCGATGCGCTCGGTGTCGACCGTCTCCGTCCAGGCCGCGCCGTCGGCCGGGCCGGTGGCCCAGTCGAGGAGGACCGATACGTCAGCGGGCTGGTTCACCAGGTCCTCGGCGAAGGGGCCGTTCGGGGTCTCGAGGCTGGTGAGGGGGTAGGTCGGGGCCACCACCACGTACCCGGCCGAGGCCCACTGCTCGAGGGTCGCCGCGTAGGCGGGCCCGCTGCCCCCGTTGCCGTGCGAGAACAGCACCATCGGCCAGGGCCCGTCGGCGGGCTCGGCGTCGGGGGTGACGTCACCGGTCGCGAACTCTCCGTCGGTGGGGTACAGCACCAGGGTCTCCAGCGTGCGCTCCGGCAGCTCCGGCTCGCCGCCCTTGGCGTCGGTGACCCGGCTGTCGTCGACGACGGTGGCCTCGTCGGAGCCCACCGCGTAGGTGCCCGGCTCGGCCACCGTGAGGGCCTCGGCCTCGGTCGTGGTGGTCGACTCCGACGAGGGGGCCTCGGTGGTGGTGGCCGCGTCGGCTGCGGTCGTGGTGGTGGCGTCCGCCGAGTCGCCGCCGCTGCCGCAGGCCGCGACCAGGAGGGCGGCGGCCAGGGCCAGGGCGAGGGGCCCGCGCCGCCGGAACGTGGGCCGAGGACGGACGGGAGGGATGGGGGGGTTCACCTCTGCAGAGTAGGGGTCTCCATCCCACTCGCGGACGGGTCCACCTCGAGGGTGACACGATCGACCCCGACGCCTCACGGGACCAGGGCTCGTCGGCCCGGCCGGCTGGCGGCCTAGGCCAGGGCCTTCTCGATGTCGCCCTTCAGCTTTTCGGGCTTGGTGGTGGAGCCGTAGCGCTTGATCGGCGTGCCGTCCTTGCCCACCAGGAATTTGGTGAAGTTCCACTTGATCTTGCTCCCGAGCAGGCCGCTCTTCTCGTCGCGGAGCCACTTGTAGAGCGGGTGGGCCTCGTCGCCGTTGACCTCGACCTTGGAGAACATCGGGAACGACACCCAGTAGTTGACCTGGCAGAACTCCTGGATCTCGCCCTCGTCGCCGGGCTCCTGGTGACCGAACTGGTCGCAGGGGAAGCCGAGGATGACCAGGCCCTGGTCGGCGTAGGTCGTGTACAGCTCCTCCAGGCCCTCGTACTGCGGGGTGAAGCCGCACTTGGAGGCGGTGTTGACCACCAGGACGGCCTTGCCCTCGTAGGCCGAGAGGTCGACCTCCTCGCCGGCGATCGAATCAGCGGAGAAGTCGTGCAGGGTGGTCATGGCTCACCTTCGTGTCGTCGAGGGGGTGAAGCGGGGGATCCGTGCTCGATCGTTCGGGGCCGCGCCGGGTCCAGATGGGGTCCAGTGTGACACGGACACGGGCCGCGCCATGGAGAGGTGGAACCCCGCCCGCGCCGACCCGAGGGAGGCCCGGACACCATGCGCATCGCCGCTCGCCCGATCGAGGCCCCCGACCCCTCGGCCCATGCCCCGCGGCCCGTCAGCCGTCCGCATGGGTGATCGCGTCCTCGTCGAACCTCGGAAGCCACCGCCCGTCGCGCGGGCGCCGCGCGTCGTGCGGAGGGCTGCGTCTGCCATGGTGTCGGCAGTGAAGGAGCGCGACAAGGTCGAGGAGCTGTTCACGGCGGCTCGCGGAGGCTCGGCCTCGGCGTGGGCCGAGCTCTACGCCCTGCTGCGCCCGCGCCTCTTCCGCTACGCCCGGCTGCGCCTCGCCACCGACGATCAGGCCGAGGATGCCGTCAGCGAGACCATGGCCCGAGCCATCGCCTCGGCGGCCAACTACCGGCCGGGGGCAGGGCCGGCGGCCTGGCTGGTGGGGATCTGTCGCAACGTGGTGTTCGAGACCTATCGGGCCGGGGGCAAGCAGCGCCCGGTCGACCCCGAGCACCTGGCCCGCCGGGTGGGGCTGACCGAAGATCCCGGTCCGGCCGAGGTGGCGGTGGCCCGATCGGAGGAGGCCACCCTCCGGGCCGCCTTCGTCCGGCTCAAGGACGATGACCAGGACGTCCTCTCCCTCCGGGTGGTGGCCGGGCTGGCCACCGAAGAGGTGGCCGAGGCCCTTGGCAAGAAGGTCGGGGCCGTCCGCATGGCGCAGTCGCGGGCCCTTGAGCGCCTCCGCGAGCTGATGGAGGAGGACCAGTGACCCGGTGCCGACGACGGCCCGCGGTGTTCCTGCCCCAGACTGGGCGGCAGCGACCATGACCGACTCCGACGACGACCAGATCCTCGACCGCCTGGGCCAGGCGCTCAGCGGTCCGGTTCCTCCGATCGACCACGTCCGGGTGCGGCGCGTGTCGGCCCAGGCCACCGAGGCCACCGTCCCGGCGCTATCGGGCCCGTCGCAGCCGTCGCGGCGTCGGGTGTTGTGGATGGGGGCCGCCGCGGCCGGCGGTGTCGCGGCCGGCGTCACCGGTGCGGCGCTGCTGGCCGACGGCGACGACGGACCGATCACGCCAGCGGGTGAGGCCGTGGGCGACCTAACCACCCCGTTCGGGGTGGAGGCCGAGGCCCGGGTGATCGCC
>JBBSME010000058.1:0-18578 GCA_038233335.1 Acidimicrobiales bacterium
CGTCGTCCGAGGCGCGGCAGGAAACGGCCGACGCGTTCGCAGTAGTCAGCGAAGGCCGCGCCGTGGACGGTCCGAAGGTGCGGCTCCTCCACCAGGCGGACCTGGGCCTCGACTGCTGCGACCATGGAGAGGGCCGCGAGTGAGACAGTCCGACTTCTCTGGGCCAGCGCCGCCCCGATGCTGAAGGTGGCCATGGCCGTGAAGATCGGGTTGCGACGATGGAGAACGCACCCGAGGGTCACCGGATCCGTCCGTTCGTCTGGATCCACGCCGATCCGCCACAAACGGCCAAGGTCTCCCTGCGCGACCAGCGTGCCCACCAGGCCTCCGAGCATGAGGGCAACGCCCGCGGATCGGAGGGGTCCCGGATCCTTGGAGCGCTGCAAGGTGCCAGCCTTTACCGCACACCACAGGGCTGCACCTCGCGTTTCAGTCCCACAGGCCCACGATGGTCGAGCACCTTCTCGACAGAGGCGCGAGCCCGAAGATTGCCGATGACGAACACGACAGCACCGGGATCGGTTTGGGCGGCGGCCTGCGAGGACGGCACTCCTGCGGCGCCTCGCGTCCGTGAGTTCCGCCTCGCCAAATGAGGCCCGTCCTCGACCGCACGGAAGGGGTGCCCTGGGAGCCGGGAGCCTGATGGGCTCGGCGGGAGGGCGACGGCGGAGATGAACTGTCGATGGGCCGCGGCCGTCTTGGCCGGCTCAGAGGGAAGCCGGTCAGGGAGCAGGAGCGGCCGACCATCTGTCCGCCGGTTCGGCCCACAGCAGACGACCATCCCCAGACCGAGCAGTCCGAGAAGCCCGCCCCTTGATTCACGGTTGGTTGACATGGGGTGGCTCACCTTCGTTGACGATCTGAGTCAGGTCAGTCACCGCTCGATGCGGTGACAGGAGGCGATGTGGGCGGCGTTGTCGGCGATCATCGAGAACGCGACCGGGAGGAACTCGACGACGCGAGGATCGGGAACCGAGTAGTAGACGTTCCGGCCGTCCTTGCGACCGGCGACGAGGCCGCAGTGGCGAAGGCACGCGAGGTGGCTCGACACGCGTGCTTGCAACCCGCCGACGGCCTCGACGAGCTCACTGACACGCATCTCGTCGTTCTCGATGAGCAGGGCGAGGATGTGAAGTCGGGTGGGGTTGGCGAGACCAAGGAAGAACTTGGCCGCGATGTCGATGTCATGTCCCGTTCTGGTGTCGAGTCCGTCGATCCCGAGCCGACTGGTGTCGGTCATGACGCGGTCCTTGGCGCGGCTCGCCGGTGCGGATGGCGCGGCTGCGGTGCGGTGTGGATCGACCTGATCGTGCGGTGCACTGACGGGAGACAGCAGGACCGGTCGGGGTTGAGGTGCTCGCATGCGCAGAGGCCGTCGGCCACCGCCGCGGTGATCGTCTCCTTGATGGCGCTGGTGCCGCCGTTGGCTGACAGGTCGGCCTGCAGGTCGTCACGGGTGTGGGCGAAGCAGAAACACACTGGCTCGCGGGCCGCTGGTGCTTTTGCTCCGACCCTGGCGATGGCCTGATCGTCGGTCACCGTCGCACCGTCGAGGTGGAACACCACCGGGCACCCCACCGTGTCGCAGTGCTGCCAAGGCCCTGGAGTGGCCCCGGGGCAATGCGCGCGCACCGGTGCCGGCCCGACCACGGGACCGGTGCGACCACACCTCGGACACGGGGGCGGCGGGGAGTCGAGGGTGGTACAGCAGTCGTTCACCTGTTCATCTCCCGGCGCAGTTAGAGTCTGGCCATCAAAGCATACGCTGAAGCGAATGTGTTGGCACGCCGCAAATCAGTGCCAGCGAAGTGACCCGACGGAAGGACACCCCCATGAGCGACCCCTACGACCTGGTCGTGATCGGCGCCGGCATGGCCGGCATCAACGCGGCGAACAAGTGCGCCGCCACGGGTTGGCGAGTCGCCATCACCGACGAGCTGCCGTACGGCGGGACGTGCGCACTGCGGGGCTGTGACCCGAAGAAGATCCTCCGGCGGGGTGCCGAGATCATCGACGCCGCCCACCTTCTCGAAGGCAAGGGCATCGACGCGGGGAACCTGTCGATCAACTGGGCTGACCTCATGGGCCATACGCGCGGCTTCACCGACCCGATGCCCCGGAAGATGGAGGAGAGCCTCGCCGGCAACGACGTCGAGACCCTCCACGGCACGGCCACCTTCAGCGGCCCCAACCACCTCGACATCGACGGACAGGGCTTCGAAGCCCGCCACTTCCTGATCGCAGCCGGCGCCAGGCCACGCCCGATGGACTTCCCCGGCAACCAGCTGCTGATCGACAGCACCAACTTCCTCAACCTCGACGACCTGCCCGCCCGGGTGCTGTTCGTCGGTGGAGGGTTCATCTCGGTCGAGTTCGCCCACATCGCCGTCCGATCCGGTGCGTCCCCGATCGTCATCGACCGCGGCGAACGGCCCCTGAAGGGGTTCGATCCCGACCTCGTCGAGCTCCTCGTCGAACGGAGCGCCCAGGCGGGCATCGACGTGCGTCGCAACACCGCCATCACCTCGATCGCTCGCGACGGGTCCAAGCTTCAGGTGACAGTCGAGAAGGAGGGCACCGAGGAGATCATCGAGACCGATCTCGTCGTCCACGGGGCCGGGCGGGTCCCCGAGCTCTCCCGTCTCGACCTCGAGGCTGCCGGCATCGCCCATGGTCCGAAGGGGGTGACCGTTGCCGGCCATCTGCAGAGCACCACCAACCCGGCCGTGTGGGCCGCCGGGGACTCGGCCGACACACCCGGGATGCCTCTCACCCCGGTTGCCGTGTTCGAGGGCAAGGTCGCGGCCTCCAACATTCTCAAGGAAGAAGCCACCGTCCCCCACTACGACGGGGTCGCCACCGTCGTCTACACCATCCCCGAGCTGGCCCGGGTCGGCATGCTCGAGACCGAGGCTCGCGCCGCCGGCCTCGACATCGACGTCCGCCACCGTGACACCAGCGACTGGTACTCCAACTACCGGATCGGCGAGACCACCGCCGCCACCAAGATCCTCATCGACCGCGCCACCGACACCATCGTCGGCGCCCACATGTTCGGCCCCGAGTACGGCGAGCTCATCAACATCTGCGCCCTCGCCATCAAACTCGGACTCACCACCGGTCAGCTCAAGTCGATGACCGCCTCCTACCCCAGCGTCGGCTCCGACCTCGGTTCCATGCTCTGAACCTCGGGCACCAGACACATCACCTGCGGCCGATCGAGGCGGAGCGTCGCAACCGCGAGCACCGGGACCACTGTCTCGTTCTCGATCGGGCGCCGGCGATGGGACGGTGAGGGCCGATCGCGCTGTCGCCGGATACCGCGGCCATCTCGGCGGCATCGAGTCGACGTAGACGTCGATTCTAACCCGTGCCGCCACCTTGAGAGGGTCGAGACCACCCATCCCGCTGCAGTGGCAACCGAGCCAAACGAGAGGGAGGGAGATCCATCGGCTCGGGGGCTCTGGAGACCAGCCCCACGAGGTTGTCCCATGCAATGTCCCATGAAACAGTTGGGCCCTAGAGAGTGACGCCCAAGGCGGCGCTGACCCTGGGCGGAGTGTCAACACCCCGACTTGGGATGGAAGCGGCCGCGATCGACGGTTTCCAAGAAACCCCAGTTCAGCAGGTCGCAGGGCACTGTCCCACGACACGTCGGACGAGGTTGTTCCATGAGTTGTTGCATTGAGCAGCGAGCGTCGTTGACAGCATCGCGACCCTGGGGCAAGGAGCGACGGCTTGGAGCGTGATGCGGTCCGCGACCAACGGTTTCCGGATTCTCCCGATCGCGGTCGGATGCCGCCGGCTCAAGTCAGCGAGGTGGAGAGGCGCGTCCAGCCTGAGATGGTCTCGAGGTCGGAGCTAGTGCCGCGCATGAGGGCTGCGCGGCCTTCGTGGAGAAGGCGCTCGACCATGGTGTCGTCCCAGTCCTGGTCAACTGCAGCCGCCATGAGGGGGCGCAGCATGGGCACGGGGAGGGCGAAGGTCGGGCCTGGGTCGATGGTCTGGAGCGGGACGTCGAGGAGATGGGCGAGGGTGAGGAGCGTGTCGGTAGCCATGACGGCGACGTAGCGGGGGTCGCTGAGTGCGAGGTGCAGGTACTCCAGGTCGATCCTCGCCTCTGCTGCGACTTCCGTGGGGTTGCGGCAGCTCTGCCATGCGGCGCGCAGTCGGGTAGTCATGGCCTCGAACCGAAGCGCGCGGGACTGGCGCCGGGCAGGGCCGTCGAGGATCAGCGGTCGCCACTGAAGCAGAAAGTTCCTGACGTGGTCCTCCAGGGTTGCGGCGTCGTCGTTGTACTCGCGGGCGGAGATGAACGCGGGAGAGCCTGCGATCTGGCGGCTGGCCGCGCTCCTAGTGGTGAGGTAGAGGACGGGGACGCGCAGCTGGATCGCCCATTCGAGCTCTTGGCCGACGCCTGTGCTGCCGCCTCGCTCGGCCAGGACAATGAGACAGTCCGAATCGTGAACCTCCCGAAGATTGTGCGCGTAGACCTCATGCGCGGTCAGACCATCGTCGTCCCATGGCGCGGTGTGGTCGATGGGGGCGTAGACGGCGAGGGGCCAGGCGTCGGCGGGGAGCCGGTCAACCAGGGTCGCGCGCTCCACGGCGCGCTTGACCGCCGCGACATCGGAGCGGATCTGGCGGCGGGCAGTGCTCGTGAGATCAGTGAGTGGGCACGCGAGGTAGAGCCGTGCGTCACCCACCACGGGAAGAGGCGATTCTTGCGCGCTCATCCGGATTCGCCGATCCGATGCTCGATCCAACCGGTGAGCTCGTCCTCGTTGATCTGGCCGGCGGCCAGGCCGAGGATGACCTTCACAGTCTCGTCCCCGTCGGGGCCGTCGTCGATGGGGTCGGTCCAGTAGTAGCCGTTGCGGGCGACGAACTCTCGCAACGCTTCGTAGGAGACCCTCTTGTTCCCGTCGAGGAGCGGGTGGTTGTTGCAGAGCCGGGAGCACAAGACCGCGGCCTTGCGGGCGAAAGACCGGTGGAGCTCGTACCCGCCGAACGACGCGGCGGGTGCGTGGAGAGCGGAGTCGGCCAGGTTCAGGTCGGTGGACAGGGCCAGCACCTCGGCGGGGACGTCGAGGACCGTCTCGGCGATCACCAAGAAGTCGCCCAAGCCGAGGTACTGGATCACTGCCTACTCCGCCAGTCGCTTGAGGATGTTGCGGTCCGCGTCGATGCGTTCCCGCAACCGCTGTTGGAAGGCCGGATCGGACCGACGGGACTGGATGTGGTCGGCGATCGCCGATCGGATCGCCTCGGACACTGGGACGCCGTCGACCTTGGCGATGAACTCGAGCTGATCGGCCTGCTCTGTCGGCTGTCGGATCGTCGTCACCTTGGTATCGGTCATGGGCGCCTCCGGGCTGTGTGCGATACGAGCAACGTACCCTGTTGCCATAGCAGTTGCAAGACATGAGTATGCGTGTATGCTCTATGGCATACCGGCAGACGCCAGTTGAGGAGAACGCCATGCCCAAGCCCCCCACCAAGCCCGACACCCCCGGCAAGGTCCCGATCCTGATCGACGGGGTGAAGGTCCACGCACCCCGCGGCACCCTCACCGGTGCGGAGATCCGCAGCCTGGTCGACCCCCCGGTCGGCGCCGATCGCGACCTGTGGCTCGACCGCGAGGGCACGCTCGACGACCTCGTCGACGACGACGAGAAGATCGGGCTCCGACCCCAGATGCGGTTCTTCACCGTGCCCCGAGTGATCAACCCCGGAGCCCGCCATGACATTGCGGCCCACTGACCAGGCGGCGCTCGACAAGCTTGGCCTCGCCTACGAGGAGGAAGCTGACGGTGCCTTCACAACAGTCACGATCACCGGGTTCCCGCTACCCGACGGCCTTCAACCCGCGGTCAGCGACCTGCTGATCCGGCTGCCGCCCGGGTTCCCCGACGCCGCCCCCGACATGTTCTGGCTCAACCCAGCGGTGTCCACCAGCGGCGGAGCGGTTCCCGGGACGGAATCCCGCGAGGTCTACCTCGGTCGCACCTGGCAGCGCTGGAGTCGCCACATCGGCAGCCAATGGCGGCCCGGGATCGACGACCTCGCGACCTACATCGCCTACATCCGACGCTGCTTCGCCGACGCGACCGGACGTGCCGCATGACAGGCCCGACCCTCGCGGTCGCCGAGCCGTTGTGGGCCGAGCTGACCCAGTGGCTCGACGACGAGAACGAGGTCGCCGGCGTCCTCACCGCCACCTGGATCGATGACGATGGCGGCACCACCCTGCTCGCGCGACACCTTGAGCGTGCGCCGAGCGAGGCCTACGACGATCGCCAACCCGACCAGCTTGCCCTGCGCTCGAGCGGATGGGTCCCGGCGGTGCGGGCAGCCGCCGTTGCCGGTGAAATGGCGTTCTTCGTCCACACCCATCCCGGTGGGACCGCCGAGTTCTCCACCCGCGACGACCACGTCGACGACGAACTCTGGGCCCCCTTCACACAACTGACCAGCGCCCCCATCTACGGTGCGCTGCTCCTCGCGGGTTCGCCCAGCTGCCCCCAGCTAGCGGGGCGCCTGCGACGAGCCGACGGCTCGATCCAGCGACTGGCCAAGGTGCGCGTCGTGGGCGACGGGCTGACCATCTACCAGCTCGACTCCAACGCACCCGTCGACGCGACCCACGACCGCCAGATCCGCGCCCTCGGCCAACAAGGACAACAAGTCCTCGCCGACCTGCGCGTGGGAATCGTCGGGATCGGGGGAACAGGCTCCCCGATAGCCGAACAGCTCATCCGCCTCGGGGTCGGCACCATCGTGGCGATCGACGACGACACCGTCACCGCGTCAACGGTCTCCCGCGGCTACGGCTCGACCAGCCACGACATCAACCGCCCCAAGGTCGAGGTCCTCGCGCGACACGCCCGCACCATTGGCCTCGGCACCAATGTGGTGGCCGTCAGCGGCAACCTTCGCCAAGACCCAGTCGCCCGGACCCTGCGCCACTGCGACGTGGTGTTCTGCTGTGTCGACGGCCACGCGGGGCGCCTAGTCCTCAACCGATGGGCCTACTGGCATCTTGCCCCCGTGATCGACGTCGCCGTCCTCGTGACCAGCACCGCAGGACACATCGACGGCATCGACGGCCGGATCACCTGGCTCGCCCCCGGAGCCGCCTGCCTGCTTTGCCGGGGCCGGGTCGATCCCGCCCTGGCCCAGCTCGAACAGCTCGACCCCACCGAGCGCCGCCGCCTGACCGAACAGGGCTACGCCCCCGACCTCGACGAACCACAACCGTCGATCGTCACCTACACCACCCTCATGGCCGGCCACGCCACCACCGAGCTCCTCAACCGGCTCTACGGACTCGCCGACCGCTCACCGACGGAACTCCTCTTCCAGCTCCACGCCCGCACAACCAGCATGAACCGCCGACAACCCCGGCACGAATGCTTCTGCGCCAACACCGACCAGTGGGCACAGGGCACCGCCGAGCCGTACCTCGACCTCACCTGGACCCGATGACTCCCGACCTCATCGACCTCTGGCGCCGCTCACCGCTCTCCCGCAAGCCCCGCCTAGGAAGGGTCCTCTCCGTCGCCGACCGCAGCGAGGTCCCTGACCCCCTCCCCCGGCACGCCATCGTCCTCAGCGGATCACCACCCAAGTGGGCCATCCTCGCCTGTCCCTGCGGGCACGGGCACACCATCGAACTCAACCTCACCAACCCCCGCAGACCAACTTGGACCGTGGCACACAACGGAGCGGCAACCATCCACCCCTCCATCGACATACAGGACCCGACCAGGCGTTGCCACTTCTGGCTGAGGCAAGGACGCGTCCACTGGACCCACCGATGAAGCCCGGGCCCGACAGCCTGCCTTTAGTCCGGACTCCACGTAGGCGGCACCGACATCGGTCGGCATGGCGATCAACTCTCGGCCGTGACCAGCAGAGCGTCCGCGTTCCTGCAGGCCCTGCACCGTCGGCAGACGACCTCTCGGTGGTGGTGATGCCCGGGCGGTTGGTCGGGCGGGTCCGGAGCGAGTGAGGGAGGGACAGTCCGTGGTGTCAGCGTACGTGGCCGAAACAGGGAACGGGGTCGATCCCGGGCTGGCAGCGTTGTCAACCGGCTGTGCATTGCCGGGGCCGGGCAGCGAACTCAAGGGCCGCACGGATCGCCCCTCACCGTCGACGGCCGAGGAACGGCTCTCGAGGTGAGGGCTCCGGCCGACGCGGCCGGGGCCGTGGCCACCCTGTTCGGGACTGCGTCGTGAACCGCGCCGGCACGGACACCGCCCGCCGTGCGGGCACGGCGGGCGCCGCAGCGCAGGCCATCAACGAGGGTTCCCCTTCGCAGGACCCTGCCAAGGGCCGAACCCGATCCTCGCCAGCTATCTGGTGAACGATCGGGGCCAGTCGGCACAGCGTGGACGCCATGGGCCGCATTCCTAAACCGTGCGTCGCAGGTTCGAATCCTGCCGGGGGCGCCAAACCATGATGAAGTGTCGGGCTCGAGCCTCAGATCCGTGCGGGAGCGTCACCGCACCACGGTTCGACGAGCCCGTTGCAAGCACGTCGGAGGTTTGGTCGTGACCTACTGGAAGATGAGGGATCGACGGACCGGCCTCTTCTCGGCCGGCGGCATCGACGCCGACTGCAACGCCGAAGGGCGAACGTTCACCAACAAGGTCGGCGTGCCGAGGCCACCAGCGCCACCAGCAAGCTCCGCACCAGCCAGCTCGCCCTCCCGGAGGCTGCCTGCGCCGAGGTGTACGCGACCTCGGGCTACGAAGCCAGCGTAAGCAACCTGGCCCAGACGACGCTCGACTCCGACAACGTGTTCAGCGACGGCTACTCCCTCCAGCTGGCCACCGTGAGCGGCTCCGTCGCCGACGGCTACCGAGCCACCCTGAACGTCCCCGTCTGATCCCTCGACCTGGAGACAAGGGACCGGATCGACCAGATCCCATGTGCCGCGGTCGCCCCCCGTGGCGGGACGCTATGGGCTCCCACGGCAGCGGCGATCCAAGGCATCGATCCCGACCGGTTCGGGTCTCTGGAACACGCCTGACCCTCGGCCCCGGTGTCCCCGCGATGGGTGGCCCAGCGGAGGGCTTCCGGCCACCAGTCCGGGAGCCAAGACAGGTCCCGTCCGCGAGAGGTCAGACCCGCGACGCCCAGTAGCGGGGCAGGGACGTCTGCGCGGGCCGCTCGCGATCGGCGACCGTCAACGGGTCCGGTCGGGCGGCAGGATCGGCTCGAGACGGGACAGGAGTCGAGTGGTGCTGTCGGTCACCGACGAGGTGCCGCCGGTCGCCGCCCAGTGGAGCATCATGGCGTCGATCGCGCCGAGGTAGGCGCCGGCGCTCACGAGCGACGCCTCGGCGTCGGCCGCGGAGAACCGCTCGAAGACCTCGACGATCCGCCGCAACCAAGCGGTGGTGGCCAGTCCGGACTGTTGCAGCGACGGGGACCGTCCGAGGATCTCGTAGGCAGTCCGGACCACGTCCTGGTGTCGGTCGATGTGGGCGGCAACAGCGAGAGTCGTCCCGTTGACGGCGTCACGGAGCGAGGCGTCGGGCGGCAACGCCCCGAAGGCATCGTCGAACGCCGCCAGCCAACGCCTCGGCACCTCGAGCACGACGGCTTCCTTCGTCGGGAACCGTCGATACATCGTCGAGCGCGAAACCCCTGCGGCCTGAGCCACCTCCTCCATGGAGACGTTGGCGAAGCCCTCTTCGACGAAGAGGTCGAAGGCGACCTCGACCAACAGCTGCTTGGTCTCACGATGGCGGCGTTCACGAAGGCTGGACACTGGGTCCGACGCTACCGCCACGAGTGACACCTTGACCCAATCTGAAACAGTGTGTCATTCTTGGCCCATGCCCGCCGCTGCCGCCATCCCGACGTTCCACGAGATCCTCCCGTCGGCCCCGTACCACGAGCTCCACGACCGCGAGGTCGTCGCGCCCATCGACGAGGTCTGGCCGCACTGCCTCGCCGTCACCGCTCGCGAGATCGGCGCCCTCGGACCGTTGATGGCGCTCCGTGGCCTGCCCGCTCGCATCACCGGGAAGCGGCCACCGACGGCGTCGGCTCCTCGTGCCCTGCTCGACGTCTTCTCCGACGAGGGCTTCGTGATCCTTCGTCGAGACACCGAGCCTCGCCACGGTCGGGCATCGGTCGTGTTCGGGGCCGCGGGTCGGTTCTGGTCGGTGCGCAACAACGCCCCGATCGCCTTCGACGTCGCGGGCGCGTTCGTCGACTTCGATGAACCCGGCTACGCGAAGACGGTCGCCCGCCTCGACGCCGTCGACCTGGGCGACGGCACCACGCGCATCGAGACGGAGACCCTCGTCGTCGGAACCGACCCGACCAGCACTCGCACCTTCGGCCCGTACTGGGCCCTGATCCGCCTGCCGAGCGGACTCATCCGACGAAGCTGGCTGGCCGCCATCGACCGGCGGGCCGCCCCTGACCATCCGCGCCCCCGGCTGAGAGAGACCGCGCCGAGGACCACCCTCGGGATCCCACCAACGTACGGGACGCGGTCGAGCATCGAGCCGCCCCGCCTCCTCTCGTGGCGCCCGGGATCGTCGTGACACGACGTCGGAGGACCGACCTCGACAAACCCCGAGTGGCGGCTTGCAGCACTGCGAGATTCCGCCGGACCTGCTTGTCGTGGCCAGAACCCAACCGAACGCAGCGCGGGTGGGATCTACAGCCAGCTAGAGCCCTGTGGTGCGTAGCGTGCATCCGACGGACAGGAGGACACCATGCACGTGACGCGCATCATCGCGGATCTCCACGTGACTGACGTCGACGCGGCCAAGGGCTTCTACACCGACTACCTCGGGCTGAGCACCGAGGAGTTCAACATGGGCTGGGTCGCCCGCTACACGGCGCCCGACACCGGGGTGGACCTCCAGCTCGTCACGCGCGATGCCGCTGCGGCCGAGGACCCGGTCATCTCCGTGCTCACCGACGACGTCGATGGCGCCTACGAGGAAGCCCAGCGACTCGGCTACGAGATCGTCCACCCGATCACCACCGAGCCCTGGGGAGTGCGCCGGTTCCTGGTGCGCGCCCCGGACGGCAACGTCCTCAACATCGTGCGCCACCGGGACTGACCGGCGTGCCGCAGGCGTACACGAGGACGCACCACCGACGATCGACTGGATCGGCATGGGCGCCGTGACCGTCGGGCTGGTGTTGGTCGCCGTCGCCCTCGACCAGGCCGGCACCTGGGGGTGGACCTCCCTCCGACGGTGGCGCTGGTCGTGGGGCTACCTCGACCTGGTGGGACCGCTCCTCGTCATGGGCGCCGGCACCGGTCTCGCCGTGGCCCTGAACTCGTCGACGGCGGTGGGCTCGGTCCCACCCGCACAGGCGAGCGTGGGCTCGGGCGTCAACCCCTGGTCAAGCGCCCGCTGGAGGCTGCAGACCCGGAGGTCGCCGGCTGACCGCGGCCCACCCACCCGGCTCCCCGTGGGAGGGTGGCGGGTGATCGCCACCGCCGTGCCACTCGGTGTCAGGCCGGATCGACCAACCCGTCCAGCTGTCGAGCCAGGAAATCCCGTTCCGTCGGGTTGGTGGTGAGGCGGATGGCGGCGCGGTAGGCGTCGACTGCTTCATGGGCCCGCCCGGCGCGGGCCAACAGGTCGGCCCGGGCGGCGTGGTAGGGCTGGAACTCGACGAGCTGGTCAGCATCGATGCCGTCGATGGTCCGGAGGCCGGCGTCGGGGCCGTCGGCCTCGGCGATGGCGACGGCCCGGTTGAGGGCCACCACCGCGGTCGGGCGCAGGGCGAGGAGCTGGTCGTAGAGGGCGACGACCTGCGTCCAGTCGGTCTGGCCGAAGGAGGCCGCGTCGGCGTGGACCGCGGCGATGGCCGCCTGGACCTGGAACGGGCCGGGCTGGTCGCGACGGAGGCAGGCTCGCACCAGGTCGTGCCCCTCGTCGATGAGCTCCCGATCCCAGAGGACGCGGTCCTGGTCGGCCAGGCGCACCATGGCCCCGTCCGGAGCGATGCGCGCCGCCCGACGGGCCTCGGTGAGCACCATCAGGGCCAGCAGGCCCACGGCTTCGGGCTCGTCCGGCATCAGCTCGACCACCACCCGGCCCAGGCGGATGGCCTCGGCGGTCAGGTCGGTGCGGACCAGGGCGTCGCCGGAGGTGGCGGTGTGGCCTTCGGTGAAGATCAGGTAGAGGGCCGCGAGGACGGCGCCGAGCCGCTCCGGGAGCTCAGCGGCCCGAGGGATGCGGTAGGACGCATGGTTGTCGCGCAGCTTGCGCTTGGCCCGGACGATGCGTTGGGCCAGGGTCGCCTCGGGCACGACGAAGGCCCGAGCGATCTCCGGGGTCTCCAGCCCGCCGAGGAGGCGGAGGGTGAGCGCGACCTGGGCGTCGGGCGCCAGGGCCGGGTGGCAGCACAGGAAGATCAGCCGCAGCTGGTCGTCGGCGACCACATCGACGAAGGCGTCGAGGCTGTCGAGCTCGGGGTCCGGATCGGGGTCCATGTCGGGGGTGTGGAGGTGGTGGGCAGCACGGTGGCGGTCGTCGCGAGACGACTCGCGCTTCAGGCGGTTGATGGCCCGGTTGCGAGCGGTGGTGGTGATCCACCCACCCGGGTTGGGGGGCATCCCGTCCTGGGGCCAACGCTCCGCGGCGATGACGAAGGCCTCGGCGACGGCCTCCTCCGCGAGGTCGACGTCGCCGAGGACCCGGATGAGCGTGGCGGTGCACCGGCCGACCTCTTGCCGGTACACCGCCTCGAAGGTATCGCTCACTCCTGGAAGGGGCGGACCTCGACCGGGCCCTCGCAGGCAACGGTCGCCTTGCGGCCCCACTCCAGGGCCTCGTCGAAGTCGGCCGCACCGACGACCCAGAAGCCGCCCATCTGCTCCTTGGTCTCGGCGGAGGGGCCGTCGGTCATCGACACGTCCTTGGCGGCATCGGCGCGCAGCACCGTGGCTGACGACGCAGGGTTGAGCCCGCCGCCGAAGACCCAGGCGCCGGAGGCCTGGAGCTCCTCGTTGAAGGCGTCGACCTGCGGGCCGATGCGCGCCATGTCCTCGGTCGTGAAGTCGACCTCGTACTCCTCGTCGTGCCAGACCGAGATCAGGTAGTTCGTCATGGTGGGGTTCCTTCCGTCGCGGGTGCCAGTGGCTCGGCACCAGTGTGTGGGAGCGGGGCCGCTCGGTGCGACCCTCACCACCTCTACAAGCGCGACGGCCCAGATCGACAGGCGCCGGGGAGAAGTTCTGACGACATGAGCCAGGGGGCGGCTGGACGCCCCGACCGAAACCGACCCGACGACGAGTGGTTGTCCTGTGGGCAGGGGGATAGTGCACCGTCGTGCGGACCAGGATGGCCTCGTGACCGATCCTCGACAGCCCCGACCCGAATGCCCGAAGCGGATGATCTACGGGCCGTGCGGCGGTGTCCGAGACGACCTCACGTGCGAGATGGCGCCGATCCCGTGTCCGTTCACGACCGACTCCGAGCCGGTCTCCTGGCCCGCAGCGCTCGACACCCCGGTTGTCGGGGCATCGCTCGACCCGTCGCCGCTGCTCGACGGGAAGCCGATCGTGGTGACCGACCTGCCCCTGCGTCCCTTCGATCGCCGCCTGCTGGCCGAGTCCACCGAGATCGTGGCCGCCACCTGCGACGCGGTGCTCATCGGGGAGCACCAGCAGCGCGCGGACTTCCCTCCGACGCAGATGGCGGGCCTCGTGGCCGCGGCCGGCGGACGACCGATCGTCACCCTCAGCTGCCGGGACCGCAACCGCGTGGTGCTCGAACAGGAGCTCGGAGCGCTGGCGGACTCGGAGGCTGCCGCTGTCCTCTGCGTCACCGGCGACGGCCGCGCGCCCGGCATCAGACCGGAGGTGACCCAGGTGTTCGACCTCGACGGCACCCGGTTGGCCGGCCTGGCCGCAGCCGCGGGCCTGATCGTCGCCGTTCCCGAGAGCCCGGCTGCGCCCCCCCAGCACCTGCGAGCGCCCCGTCTCCTCCAGAAGCAGCACGCCGGGGCCCGCATCGCCATCCTGAACCACGTCGGTTCCGCGGGCGCCGTCCGAGCGTTCGCCGCCGAGGCCCGGTCGCTCGGGATCACCCTGAGCCTCCTGGCCAGCGTCGCCGTCTACACCGATGCCCACTCAGCCGACGTGCTCCTCCGGTTCCCCGGCCTCCACCTCGATCCGACCCTCGTCGCCGGGGTCCTCGGCGCCGACGACCCTGTCGGGGCGGGCATCGACGCCGCTGTCGCCGAGGCGGTCGAGCTGCTGTCCATCGACGGGATCGACGGCGTGAACATCTCCGGGCTGGGGTCCGCCGAGGGCGAGCTGGCCGCGGCGTCGGTGAAGGCCACCATCGGCCGGGAGATCCGCGACCGGGTCACCGCTGCGTGACGAGGTCGGAGCTCGAGCCAGCGGCCGCGCAGGGACCGGTCCGGCGGATCAGAGCCCTTCGGCGAAGGGCAGCTCCACGAACGTGACCGAGCGCTGCTGCCCCGGCGCCTGCGTGATCCCCTCCGCGGGTTGGCCTGGAACCCGGTGTCGGTCCCGTAGGACAGCAGCACGTTCTCGATCCGTTCGGGCTGGTTGGGGCACCCGGTCCGATGTCGAGCTCGGCGCCGGCGTCCCGCACCACCCTCCAGAGGTCCAGGGCCGATCCCGGGTCGTCGAGGAACAGCTCGAAGCCACCCTGGTTGCTCCAGCCCGACCGGCACACGATGACCGTCCCCGCTCCGATCCTCGGTGGAGCGACGTTCGAAGTAGGCCAAGTCCGCCGCCCAGTCGCACCCGACGTTGCGGAGCACGTCGTCAGCCAACGGTCCTTGGATGGCCATCGTCGCCGTGTCCAGCTCGCGGACCTGGGCATCCATGGACCGGGCTCCTCGGACCGCATCGATCCAGAGGCGGGCGTCGGAGTCAGAGATCGAGAAGCGCCACGTCCCGTCGCGGAACCGAAGGAGGACGGGGTCGTTGATGAGCGTCCCCTCGAAGTCGACCATCGGGGCATAGACGCCGCTCCCCCGCTCCGCCGCCGAGGTGTCGACCGTCGTCACCAGCTGGACCAGGGCGTCGCCGTAGCTGCTGGGCAGCCACATGTGGTTGTAGGTCGTGACCGAGGTGAGACCGTCCTCGACGGTCGCGTCGAAGAACGGGGACTTGCGCACCCGGGGGTTGATCGCCGCCGAGAGCGTGGGGTCCTTGGTGGCCATGGTTCAGTATGCGGCCGCCGCCCGGCGGTTCGGACGAATCCGATCAGGGCGATCTCGCCATTGCGGCCACCACCTGTCCGCATGGATTCGTACCTTGAGGCTCGATCGGAGGCCGTCCGAGCTCTGACCACCACCCGCCTTGCCCGCACCACCTGACGCCCACACCTTCTGACCGATGAGGTCCAGCTGCCGGACCCGTCCTAGGAGCAGCAGCACGGGCACGCCCGCGCACCGACCGCCAGCCGGCAGGTCGAACCCCGGCGGAACCGATGGAGGAGAGCCATGTTCACGAGACTGGGACCCTGGTGCCACGACCACCGCAGGCTCGTCCTCGGGCTGTGGCTGGCCGTGCTGCTCATCGGTGGCGCCGCGTCGGGCGCGGTCGGCGGCGCCTTCCGGGACGAGTTCAACCTGCCCGACGTCGAGTCGAAGGACGGGTTCGAGATCCTCGACGACGAGTTCGGCGGCCAGGGCACCGGGGTGGTGGGCACCATCGTGTTCCGCGCCGATCAGGGGGTCGAGGACCCGGAGGTGCGCAGGCCGATGCAGGCGCTCTTCGAGGAGGTGGCCTCGACGTCCGACGTGCTCCGGGTCGAGAGCCCCTACGCCGAGGGGGGCGAGCAGCTCGTCGCGTCGCAGGGACCGGACGCCGGCAAGGTCGCCTACGCCAACATCGAGATGCCCGACGACATCGACTTCGGCCGGGCCGGGGAGATCCGCGACCAGATCCTGGACGAGGCCCCCGCGATCGACGGCGTGCAGCTCGAGCTGGGTGGCTTCATCTTCGCCGAGTTCGAGGAACCATCATCAGAGGTGCTGGGCCTGGCCTTCGCCATCGTGATCCTCATCCTGGCCTTCGGTTCGGTGCTGGCCATGGGCCTTCCCGTCGGCGTGGCCCTGTTCGGCATCGGCCTGGGCACTGCGATCATCACCGTGCTGAGCAACGTCATGGCCGTGCCCGAGTTCGCCACGTTCCTCGGGATCATGATCGGCCTGGGCGTGGGCATCGACTACGCGCTGCTGATCGTCACCCGCTATCGCGAGCAGCTCCACGCCGGGCACTCGGTCCGGGAGGCGGTCCAGATCGCCATCGACACCGCCGGCCGCTCGGTCCTGTTCGCCGGGACGACCGTCGTGATCTCTCTGCTGGGGATGCTCCTCATGGGCGTCACCTTCGTGCAGGGCCTGGCGGTCGGGGCCGCCGCCGTCGTGGCGGTCACGGTGGCGGCGTCGCTCACCCTGCTGCCCGCGCTGCTGGGGTTCGCCGGCGAGCGGGTCGAGGTGACCCGCTGGCGGGGCCTCATCGCCGCCGCGCTCGTGGCCCTCGCGCTGGTGGGCGTCGGCCTCGGCATCACCCCGCTCACGATCGGGCTCCCCGTCGCCGTCATCGTGCTCATCGCCGGGTTCTTCGTCGGGCCCCTCAAGAGACGGGTGCCCCGCCGAGCCCCCAAGCCGATCCGGGAGACCGCCGCCTACCGTTGGAGCCGGGTCATCCAGCACCGCCCCTGGGCCGCAGCGGCCATCGGGGCGGTGGCCCTGCTGGTGCTGGCCGTTCCGGTGCTGTCCCTTCGACTCGGGTTCTCCGACGAGAGCAACTACGCGCAGGACACGACCACCAAGCAGGCCTACGACCTGCTGGTGGACGGGTTCGGCGAGGGGTTCAACGGGCCCTTCCTGCTGGTCGCCCAGGTCCCCGAGGGCACCGACGTCGCCTCCCTCTCCGCCATCGGTCAGGCCGCGGCTGCCGATTCCGGCATCGCCTTCGTCTCCCCCGCCCAGCCCAACGACCCGGACGAGCCGACTGCGGTGCTGTGGAACCTCGTGCCCACCACCGACCCCCAGGACGTGGCCACCACCGACCTCGTCGACCGACTCCGCGACGAGGTCCTCCCGCCCGCCGAGCGGGCCACCGGCGTCGAGGCGGCCGTCACCGGGAATGTGGCCGTGAACGTCGACTTCTCCGACTTCCTCGCCTCACGGCTGCCCTACTTCTTCGCCGCCGTGCTGGCCCTGTCGTTCCTCCTGCTGATGGTCGTCTTCCGGTCGCTGCTGGTGCCGCTCAAGGCGGTGGTCATGAACCTGTTGTCCATCGGCGCCGCGTACGGCGTGACCGTCGCCCTCTTCCAGTGGGGTTGGCTCAGCGACATCACCGGTGTGCAACCAGCACCGATCGAGCCGTGGATCCCGATGATGCTGTTCGCCATCGTGTTCGGGCTGTCGATGGACTATGGTGTTCCTGCTGTCCCGAGTCCGGGAGGAGTGGCGCCGCACCGGTGACAGCCGCACCTCGGTGGCCGATGGTCTGGCCTCCACGGCCAAGGTGATCACGGCGGCCGCAGCCATCATGGTGGTCGTCTTCGGCAGCTTCCTGCTCGAGAGCGACCGGGTCCTCAAGCTCATGGGCACGGGTCTGGCCACCGCCATCCTCCTCGACGCCACGATCGTCCGCATGCTGCTGGTCCCGGCCACCATGGAGCTCCTCGGCGACCGGAACTGGTGGCTGCCCCGGTGGCTCGACCGGCTGCTGCCCAACCTCGACGTCGAGGGCCACGCCCCGACCGATGACAGCGACATCGGTTCGCAGGAAGAACCGGTCCTGGTCGAGACCCGCTGAGCCGCTGGCGTCGCCCTGCGGTCGGCCGCCACGGACCACGCAAGGCGCCGCTACGTGGCGGCGGTCAGGCGGTGGCCGAGGGCGGTGACGGCGTCGGTGACGTCGGGTGGGTCGAGGACGCTGACGTCCGTGCTCATGGCCAGCCAGCAGATGGTCGAGACCAGCCAGTCGGTGCTGTCGGCCCGGAGGTCGACCTGGCACCAGCCGTCGTGGGACTCGACCACGTCGTGCTCGGCCCAGCGCAGGACCTCGGTGAGAGCGTCGGCATCGCAGGAGACCCGCACCGTCGCGTGGAAGGCGCGGGGCATGGAGCCCATCGACTCGGCGAGGAAGGCGGCGGCGTCGCCCCCGGGGATGGCGCGGGGCGTGAAGCGGGCCCCGGCCAGGGCGGCCTGGCGGAGGCGGTCGAGGCGGAACGTGCGCCAGTCGTCGCGTCGCACGTCCCAGGCGACGAGGTACCAGCGCCGGCCGGCCGAGACCAGCTGGTGCGGTTGCACCAGACGCCTGCTGTCGTCGCCGTCGCGACGTCGGTACTCGAAGCGGGCTTCCTCGTGGTCCCGGCAGGCCTGGGCCAGCACCGCAAGGGCGTCGGGGTCGATCCGGTCCTCCGAGTGGCCGGGCCACCGGAGGGTGACCACGTTGGCGTGCAGGGCGGACACCCGCCGGCGGAGGCGGTCGGGGAGGATCTGCTCCAGCTTGGCCAGGGCCCGCACCGAGGTGTCCTCGATCCCGTCGATGGCCGCCCCGGCCGCGGTGCGGAGCCCGACCGCCA
>JBBSME010000059.1:0-18201 GCA_038233335.1 Acidimicrobiales bacterium
CACCCCGACCTCACCGGCGAGGACGTCATCGTCCCCCACCCCTCCCATCGCCAGGAGACCTGACGTGTCCGACCCGCGCCGCGACCGAGCACCCGTCGTCCTCTTCCTCTGCGTCCACAACGCGGGCCGGTCCCAGATGGGCCTGGGTTGGCTCACCCACCTGGCCGGCGAGCGGGTAGTGGGCCTCTCCGGAGGATCCGAGCCCGCGACCGAGGTGAACCCCGCGGCGGTGGCGGCCATGGCCGAGGCGGGGATCGACATCAGTCGGGCCCAGCCGCGGCGCTGGAGCGAGCAGACGGCGGGGAGCGCCGACGTGGTGGTCACCATGGGCTGCGGCGACACCTGTCCCATCGCCCCGGGCGCCCGTCACGAGGACTGGGACCTCGACGATCCCGCCGGCCAGGGAGCCGACGCAGTGCGAGCGATCCGGGACGAGATCGGTGCCCGGGTACGCGACCTGCTTCGGAGCCTCGGGGTCGATCCGGGCTGACGCCCGAGATCGTCAGCCCTGACGGGTCCCGGTCGTGCGGGCGTCCCAGACCTCTCGGGTCGCGTCCGGGTCGGCCAGGTCGACGTACTCGGCCAGGGCCACGAAGTCATCCAGACCGGCCAGGTAGAAGTCGACGAAGGCGGCCACCGCCGGGTCCTCCTCTGCCTTGGCCTCGTTCACGTAGATGAACAGGGTGCGGGAGATCGGGTAGCTGCCGTCGCGGATCGTGTCGGCCTCAGCCGGGACGCAGGGCTCGCCGGGCTCGGCCGCGATCGGCACCAGCCGGACCGAGGGCGACTCGGCCGCGAAGGCGAAGCCGACCCAGCCCAGCCCCCCGGAGTCGGAGGCGACGGCGTCGATGATGGTGTTGTCGTTGGCGCTGGAGGCGTAGTCGGCGCGGGCCGAGCCGGCCGCGTCCTCGCTGATCGCACCGGCTTCCGCCCGTTCCTCCGCCACCGGCTCGATGACCTGCTCCAGGAAGCTGTCGTAGGTGCCGGACTCCTCGCCCGGGCCGGTGAGCACCAGGTTCTCGTCGGGGAAGTCGGTCTCCGACCCCAAGGTGCCGGCCAGATCGGCCGCGCCGGACCACTGATCGACTCCCGTGGCCTCGGGTCCGATCAGGGCGTAGAGGTCGGCGAAGCTCAGGCACTCGACCGGGTTGTCGGGCGAGGCCACCACCGCGATGCCGTCCAGACCGACCGGCAGCTCGATGACCTCGATGCCCGCCTCGCCGCAGGCCGCCAGCTCTTCGGCCTTGATGGGGCGGGAGGCCCCGGTGATGTCGGCGTCACCTCCGCAGAACTTCTCCATCCCGTCGCCCGTGCCCGGCCCCTCGACCGAGATGCTCACCTGGCCGCTCTGGCCGAAGAAGGCCTGGGCCGCGAAGGTCGAGATGGGCTCGACCGTGGACGACCCGGTGATGGCCACGTCGCCCGACACGGCGGGATCGGCCTGAGCATCGGTCAGCTCGGCGTAGGCGTCGGAGTTGTCGTTGCCGCAGGCCGCGAGGAGGACCAGCGCCACGGCCACCGCGCCGGTGGCCCTGCCTGCTCTCAGCTGCATCCGGGCTCCTCGTGGGCCGTTCACGCTCCGTTCAGGAGCGGCCACCAACCCTAGGGAGTCGGCCCTCTCGAACTGGTTCGGCTCAGGCCTGGATCAGTCGGTGGCGAGAGTGTCGGTGACGAGGGCGCGGTCGTGGTCGTAGGTGAGCAGGTCGGCAGCCTGGTCGGGGAGCAGCCACCGCACCTCGTCCACCTCGTCGTTGGGCGTGAACGTCCCACCCTCGACCTCCATCTCCCAGTACCGTACCTGCTTGGCCCGACCCTTGCGGTCCACGTACCGGGTGGAGGGCAGCTCCCGGCCCAGGCGGCACCGGAAGCCGGTCTCCTCCTCCACCTCGCGCCGGGCGCAGGCCTCCTCGGTCTCGCCCGGATCGACCTTGCCCTTGGGCAGGCTCCAGTCGTCGTAGCGCGGCCGGTGGACCACCGCCACCTCCACCTCGTCGTCGGCGGTCCGGAGCACCAGGCCACCCGCGGCCCGGACCTCGATGGGCGACTCGGTCACAACCAGTCCCAGCGGTCCGGGTCCGACGCCTTCTCCCAGGTGGCGGGCCAGTCGTCACGCCGGGCGCGCCGCCGGGCCCGCTCGTCAGCGACCAGGGCACCCAGCACGAAGGCCACCCCGGGATCGACGTCGGGCCGAGCGGCCGCGGCCCGAAGCCACTCCTCGGCCTCCACCGCGTCCTGGTGCCCGCCCAGGACGTCCTGCACCTCCCGCATCCGCTTGGCCGCCTGCTTGGCCGGCTTCCCCACGGTCGGGCGCACCGCTTCGGCCCCGGAGCGCACCTGCTTGGCCCGCTTGCGCACGGCGTGAAGGGCCTCATCGCTCGGGTCGTCGTCGAGGTCGCCCACCATCGACCGCAGCTCCTTCCAGGGACCACGGACCAACGGCGGCAGGGCCACCGACGCGGGCGCAGCCGCGCCCGCGCGCAGGGGCGGATCCTCGCCCACCGCGACCAGGGCGTCGAGCATGCGGCGGTAGCGATCCGACCCGAGGGCGATGCGCAGGCGCGCCCGTCCTCGGTCGCGATCGGCGTCGAAGCGGGCCATCACGGCGTCGACCGCACCAGCCTCGTCGGGGCCCACGGCGCGGGCGGCCCCGTCCCGCAGCCGCTGGCCCAGGACGTCCGGGTCCCGCACGTCACCCAGGACCCGTCCCAGCTCCTTGAGCTCGGAGCGCAGCGGATCGGTGACGTGGCGGTCGAGCAGGGGACGGAACGTGCGCAGGTCCGAACGCAGGCGTCGGGCCGCGGTGCGCATCTTGTGGACGCCCTCGGGGTCCTCACCTCGCACGGCCATCGGGTGGTGGTTGAGGAGACGGGTGACCGATCCCCGGAGGGCAACGGTGATGACCTCCCCCGCGGTGGGCTCGTCGCCCACGGCCGCCGGCTGCGCCTCGGCCGGGGCCTGCCCGCGCGGACCGAGGGCCCGGGCGACCTTGGGCTCGGGCTCGCCCCTCTCAGCTCCCGCGTCGGCCAGCCGGGCCACGATGGCCTCGGCCACCGCCTCATCGGCGTCGGGCCCGATCTCCACCTCCAGCTCCCGGAACCGGGCCGCCACCCGGCCGCCGTCCATGATCGACACCTCGTCGTCGTCGATCTCGGCCAGGGTCCCGTCGGAGCCGGTCACCACGGTGCGGCGCCGGACGGTGGTGAGCCGGGCCACCCGCCGCAGCGGCGCGGTGCGGACGTGGGCCGCGACGAGCAGGGCCAGCTCAGCCGGTACGTCGCCCCCGTCGGCCTCCACCTCGATCTCCTCGCGGACCAGCCCATCGGTGGGCTCATCGCCGTCCGCCGGCAGCTTCAGGGTCCAGGTCCCCCGTGGCCCCCGCCGGCGGTGGCGCAGGCTGATCCCCCGGCGGAACAGGCGCAGGTCGCGGGTGTCGTAGTAGGCGGCGTCGAGGTCGACAGTCTCCCGTCGTCGGGTGCGGGCCCCGGGGGCCACGCCGTCGAGGTCAGGCAGGGTGAACCCCGGCCAGGCCGCCAGCTTGACCTCGCGCTCGATCATCCGGTCGTGCCGCTCACGGGGCCTCAGCGTCTTCGAGGCGGCGGGTCCGGGCCAGGGCCAGAGCTCGGAAGCGCTCCTGGGCGTGGACGGTGCCGTCGCCCTTGATCGGCTGCCACGATCCGTCGGCGTCGAGCGTCCAGGCCAGGCTGTCGTCGGACAGGTTGACGTCGAGGACCTCGCGGACCTGGGCCTCGATCGCGGGGTTGGTCACCACGGTGAGGGCCTCGACGCGACGGTCGAGGTTGCGGGGCATGATGTCGGCCGACCCGAAGGTCACCAGCGGCTGGTCGTCCTCGGTGCCGTTGGCGAACCAGAAGATGCGCGAGTGCTCGAGGTAGCGGCCGACGAGCGATCGCACCCTGATCCGCTCCGACAGGCCGGGCACCCCGGGCCGCAGGCAGCAGATGCCCCGGACGATGAGGTCGATCTCCACCCCGGCGCAGGACGCGGCGTAGAGCTGGTCGATCATCTGGGGGTCGACCAGGCTGTTCATCTTCATCACGATGCGGCCCCGGCCCGGGCCGGCCGCGACCTCGCCCTCGATGAGGTCGACGATGCCGCGGCGGAGGGAGTGGGGAGCCACCATCAGCCGCCGGTAGTTGATGTTCCGGCCGTAGCCGGTCAGGTAGTTGAACAGCTGGGTCAGGTCGGCCCCGAGGTCCGGGTCGGCGCTGAGCACGCCCAGGTCCTCGTAGAGGGTGGCGGTCCTGGAGTTGTAGTTGCCGGTGCCCACGTGGCAGTAGCGGCGGATGCCCTCGTCCTCGTCCCGCACCACCAGCAGGGTCTTGGTGTGGGTCTTGAGCCCGAGCAGCCCGTAGGTGACGTGGACCCCTGCCTCCTCCAGCACCTTGGCCCACTCGATGTTGTTGGCCTCGTCGAACCGGGCCTGGAGCTCGACCAGGGCGGCGACCTGCTTGCCCCGCTCGGCCGCCCGCACCAGCGACCGCACGATCGGGCTGTCGCCCGAGGTGCGGTAGAGGGTGATCTTGATGGCGAGCGTCTTGGGGTCGCGCGACGCCCGGTGGACCATCTCCTCGACCGAGGTCACGAACGAGTCGTACGGGTGGTGGACCAGGATCGGGCCCTCGGCGATGGCGTCGAAGATGTCGAACGGCTCGCCGTCGGGGGCCGACAGCCGGGCCTGGGTGACCGACGGCCAGGCGTCGTCGAGCAGGTCCGGGCGATCGAGGGCGTGCACCGCCCACAGCCCGCCCAGGTCCAGTGGCCCCACGTGCTCGAACACAGCATGCTCGTCCACGTCGAGCTCCCGCACGAGCAGTTCGCGCACCTCGGGTGACGCCTCAGCTTCGATCTCCAGGCGCACCGACCGGCCGAAGCGACGACGGCGCAGCTCCATCTCGACCGCGGCCAGCAGGTCGTCGGCCTCCTCCTCCTCGAGGGTGAGATCCGCGTTGCGGGTGACCCGGAAGGCCACGTGGTCGTCGATGACCATGCCCGGGAACAGCTGGTCGAGGTGCGCCGCGATCACCTGCTCCAGGGGCACGAACCGCTCGCCGTCGGGCATCACCACGAACCGGGACAGCACCGGCGGCACCTTGACCCGGGCGAAGCGACGCTCCTCCGTCACCGGGTCGCGCACCGTCACGGCCAGGTTGAGCGACAGGTTCGAGATGTAGGGGAAGGGGTGACCCGGATCGACGGCCAGCGGAGTGAGCACGGGAAAGATGCGGCTCTGGAACACGCCCACCATGTGCTGGCGGTCGTCGTCGTCGAGCTCCTCCCAGGAGGACAGAACGATGCCGTTGGCGGCCAGCTCGGGGGCCACCTTCTCCAGGAACAGCCGCTCCTCGCGATCGACGAGCACGCGGGCGCGCGCCGCCAGCTCCCGCACCTGGGCGGTGGGCGAGCGGCCGTCCGGGGCCCGGAGGCGGATGCCCGCCGCGACCTGGTCGAGGAGCCCCGCCACCCGGACCTGGAAGAACTCGTCGAGGTTCTGGCTGAAGATGGCCAGGAACTTGGCCCGCTCGAGCAGCGGGATCGACGGGTCGTCGGCCAGAGCCAGGACCCGCTCGTTGAAGTCGAGCCACGAGAGCTCGCGGTTGAGGAAGCGATCGGGGTCGTCGGGCGCGCACCCCCCGGTGGGGATGGGCGCCACCGACCCGCTCTCGGAAAGGGGCGGCGACGACATGGGCTCCGATCCTACCGACGCCGACCGCCCCCGAATCGACCCGAGGGTGACCGCCAGGCAACGGGCACCTGAACGCCCGGTGCGCCGTCCGAGCGGCCGGTCAGGCGTTCTCGGCCAGGACCGCGGCGCCGACCACGCCAGCGTCGTCGCCCAGGGCGGCGGGCACGACCGGGACGGCGTGGACCTCGCCCAGCAGGCCGGAGGACTCCACCCCAACGCGAGCGACCAGCTCGGGCCCGAGCTTGTCGGCCACCCCGCCGCCGATGACGACCAACGCCACGTCGACGAGCATGACGGCCGACGCGATCGCGGTGCCCACGGAGGTGACGGCCTCGGAGATCAGCTCCTCGGCCACCGCGTCGCCCCGGGCCAGGGCCTTGGCGAACACCGACGACTTCATGCGGTCGTCGCCGGCCAGGTCGACGAGGGCGGTGTCCTCGCCGGCGGCGTAGCGCCGCCGGGCCTCCGCCTCCATGCCGGCCCGGCCCGCGTAGGCCTCGACGTGACCCCGACCACCACAGCCGCAGAGCCGTCCGCCGTGCTCGACGACGAGGTGGCCGATCTCCCCGGCGACCCCGCGCGGCCCCCGCCGGGCGCGGCCGTCGAGGACCAGGCCGCCCCCGATCCCGGTCCCCATGAACACGCACAGCACGTCGGCGTGACCGGTGGCAGCCCCACCGGCCTGCTCCCCCAGGGCGGCGGCGTTGACGTCGTTGTCCACCGCCAGGCGGTCGATGCCGGTGGCCCGCCGCAGCATCTCCGCCAGCGGCACCGGTGGCTCCCACCCCACCAGGTTGGGGACGCCCCCGACGACGCCCTCGTCGTCGACGAACCCCGGCGTCCCGACGCCGAGGCGATCGGCACCGCCCAGCTCGTCGACCATCTCGGCGATGGCGTCGACCACCGCGCCAGGACCGCCGGCGGGGGTCGGGCGCTTGACGCTCTCGCCCACCTTTCCGTCGTCCACGACGGCGGCGAGCACCTTGGTGCCGCCCAGATCGACTCCGATGGTGGTGTGGCTCACGGCGGGAGGATCAGGCCTCGGGCTCGCCCAGGTCCCAGTCGAGCAACAGGCCCTCGCGCTCGGCGTCGCGGATGACCCGCTCCCGGTTGCGGCGGAACTGCGGATCGTGCGGGGGGACGAGCTGGAGCCGGGCCTGCACCCGGTCGCGGAACCCGTCGATGAGGCCGCGATCGCCGAAGTCGGATCCGATCTCCCAGTGCGGCGCGACCGGACCGAGGTAGATGACCCGGGCGTGGCCGCGGGGCGGCTCGTTGGGGTCGCGCTCGAACTCGGTGTAGGTCACGGTCGTCTCCTCCGGCCCAGCGGCCTGGTGCGGCGGATCACTCTAGAGGCTCGGAGCCGGTCGTCGGCAGGGCCCGGGGGCGGCGGGGCTTCCCGGCCCGCACCTGCGGATCAGCCGCCTCGCCGCATCAGGGTCGCCTGGACCTCGGCCGGGACGCCCTCGCGCTCGTAGGAGATGGCGATGACCTCGCCCGGGCCCTTGGCCCGGATGACCTCGCCCAGGGCCTCGTTGGTGTCGGTGGTCTGTCCGTCGACCACCAGGATCACGTCGCCGACCTCCAGGCCCGCGGCCGCCGCGCCCGAGTCGGGGCTGACGGTCTGGATGATGAGGCCCTCGCGCCGGGTGATGCCGAACTGCTCCAGCACCTCGGGGGGCAGGTCCGGGTTGTCGGCCTCGATGGTGGTGACGCCCAGGACGGCCTGGTCCGGGTTGATGTCGCCGTCGCCGTTGCGGAGCTCATCGATGAGGGGCTTGAGCGAGTCGATCGCCAGTGAGAACCCGATGTTGGAGGCGCCGGGGATGACGGCGGTGTTGATGCCCACCACCTCACCGGCCGCGTTCAGGAGAGGCCCCCCGGAGTTCCCCGGGTTGATCGCCGCGTCGGTCTGGATCAGGTTGTCCAGGTTGATCGTGGCGCCGGTCTGGCTGGGGCCGCTGATCGATCGGTCGACGGCGGAGACGATGCCGCTGGTCACCGTGGGCTTGCCCCCCAGGCCCAGGGCGTTGCCGATGGCGACCACGTCCTCCCCGACGGCCAGGGCATCGGACGAGCCGAGCGTCGCGGCCCGGAGGTCGTCCTTGCCCTCGACCCGGATCATGGCCAGGTCGTTGTTCGGGAAGGAGCCGACCAACTCGGCGCCGATGGCCGAGCCGTCGAAGAAGGTGACCGAGATCTCCTCGGCGCCGGCGATCACGTGGGCGTTGGTGAGGATGAGACCGCCCTCGTCGAGGATGAACCCGGTGCCGGCGGCTCCCTGGCCGCCGACCTCGGTGTTGATCGACACCACCGACGGTTGGGCCACGTCGAGCAGCTGCTGGATGTCGAGCCCCTCGCCGGGAGCGACGCTGGGGCCGGGCGAGGTCGTGGTGGTGGCGGCCACGGGGGTCGCATCGTCATCGGTGGCCAGCACCAGGCCGGCCGCCACCAGGGCCGCGACCACCGCGCCCACGATCCCGCCGACCAGTGCCGCCGACAGGCGGCCCTTCCGGTCCGAGGAGGGAGGGTCGACCGAGGGCGGGGACGAGTCTCCCGGCCCGGCCGGGCCCACGGCCCGGTAGCCGGGCGGATAGGGCGGTACCCCGCCCCCGGAGCCGGACGGCGGCCCGGCGGGGTAGCCGCCCTGCCACCCGGTCGGCGCCCAAGGTCGGGCCGCGACCGGAGCCGGGGCACCCTGGCCGCCACCTGGGCCCCGCGGTGCCCAGGGGTCTGGCGCGCGACCCGGGGTGGGTGCGGATGGGGGCTGGGCCACGGGAGCTCCTCGCTGACGAGCAGGGCCCGACCACGCGCGGCCTGGTCGGGGCCGGGCCACGCTACTCCGGGACCGACCCAGAACCGATGGCGGGGCGTCGGGCCCGGGGAGGGGTCACCCACCCTGCAGGGTTCTCCTCCGCCGCCGATGGGATCAGGGTGGTGGGAAGGATCGCTTTACGCCCGCTTGATGGCCGACGTGGGAAGACCCATCCGCAAGCGTCGCCCCTGCGAACCTCAACCAGAGGCCGGGCGGGACAACGAGAGGTGCACACCGTGAACGAGTACCAGATCGCCAAGTGGATGCGGGAGGGCAACTGCGCCCACCAGCCGCCGTCCATGTTCTTCCCCAGCGATGGCGTCGGGGTGGAGGTCGCACGACGGATCTGCGCGACCTGCCCGGTGAAGGAGCCGTGCCTGGAGTACGCCCTCGAGCACCGGATCGAGCACGGGGTGTGGGGAGGCTGCTCCGAGCGCGAGCGGCGCCGGATCCTGCGGCGGCGGCGACTGGCTGCGGCCGAGGCGCAGGAGGCCCTGGCTCACCAGCCGGGCTGATCTCGTCCAGGAAGACGGCCTAGGCGGTCTGGTCGCCTCCGGAGCGGCGGAGCTCCTCCTCGCGCTGCCGGAGCGCCTCCTCGCGCTGTCGGAGGTCGTCCTCCCGGCTGGCGGGCGCGGCCTCGACGGCCTTGGGCGGTGCCGGGGAGTCGTCGTCGACGGACTTCTCGAACTCCCGCTTGGCCTCGCCGAGGGACTTGGCCAGCTTGGGGAGCTTGGCCCCACCGAAGATGAGCAGGATGATCAAGAAGATGATCAGCAGCTCGGTTGGTCCGAGGTTCATGCGTCCACCCTACCGGTCTGCCCCCCACGATGACAGGCACGGAGCCCGTGGGGCGCAGATGAGGGAACTGGCACACTCGCAGGGTGCTGGAGTGCGTGGTCAACGTGAGCGAGGGGCGTGACCCCGCCACGCTCGACGCCCTGGCCGGAGCGGCCGGGCCCGACCTGCTCGACATCCACTCCGATCCCGACCACCCCCGCAGCGTGTGGACCCTGCGGGGTGAGGCCGCGCCCCGACGCCTGACCCGCGTCGCAGTGGAGCGGCTCGACCTGGGCGACCACGCCGGGGTCCACCCCTGCATCGGCGTGGTCGACGTGGTGCCGTTCGTCGCCCTGGACCCCACGCCGGCGTCCGAGGCCCGGGCGGCGCGGGACCGCTTCGCCCGGTGGGCGGCCGACGAGCTGGCGCTCCCCTCCTTCGCCTACGGACCCGAGCGGACCCTCCCCGACGTGCGCCGCCAGGCCTTCGACGGCTTGGCGCCCACGGCGGGACCGGACCGGCCGCACCCCACCGCCGGGGCGGTGGCCGTGGGGGCCCGCGAGGTGCTGGTCGCCTACAACCTCTGGCTGGCCGGCGCGGAGCTGGATCTGGCCCGCCAGGTGGCGAGGGACCTGCGCGGACCAGCGGTGCGGGCCCTGGGCCTGGCCGTCGGCCACGAGGTGCAGGTGTCGCTCAACCTGGTGCGGCCGTCCGAGGTGGGTCCGGGGGCGGCGTGGGATGCGGTCGCGACACGGGTCGAGGTGGCCCGGGCCGAGCTGGTCGGCCTGGTCCCCGAGGCCGTGCTCCGGGCCGAGCCGGAAGCCCGCTGGGCGCAGCTCGACCTCAGCCCCGATCGCACCATCGAGGCCCGAACAGCCGCTCTGGGGTGAGGGGCGCGGGCTGCGGGCCCGACAGGTCCGGTCAGGCGCCGCCGGCCGCGGTGCCGGCTTCGGCCGAGGCCCGGCGGGCCAGAACCCGCTGGCGGCGGAGGCGGCGGCGCTCCCGCTCGCTCATGCCCCCCCAGATGCCGAACTTCTCCCCGTTGTCGAGGGCGTACTCCAGGCAGTCCTCGCGGACGACGCAGCCTCGGCACACCTCCTTGGCCTCGCGGGTGGACGCCCCCCGCTCGGGGAAGAAGAGATCGGGGTCGACACCCAGGCAGTTGGCGAAGTCCTGCCAACCGGGCTGCTCTGCTGTCTCCTGCGAGATGTGCACGACGACCTCCTCGACTGACGTCGTCCAACGGCCTGATAGCACATTGGTAATTACAATGGTGTGATCTTGACCTGTCCGTGGCCCAGATGCAAGGGCAGATAGGTTTCCGGCCCCGTGGCCACCCTCGTCCAGCCCTTACGACCGTCTGCTGGACGAGCCCGACGACGCGAGGTGAAGGGACCCCGATGGACGACCTGATCACGGGCGAGGACGGCCGGGCTCGGTGCGGCTGGTGCGGGACCGACCCGCTGTACGTCGCCTACCACGACGACGAGTGGGGCCGGCCGATCACCGACGACACCCGGCTGTTCGAGAAGCTCTGCCTCGAGGGCTTCCAGGCCGGACTGAGCTGGCTCACCATCCTGCGCAAGCGCCCGGCGTTCCGGGCCGCCTTCGCCGACTTCGACATGGCCACCGTGGCCGGGTTCGGCGACACCGACGTGGAGCGCCTCCTCGGCGACGCCGGCATCGTCCGCCACCGGGGCAAGATCACCGCCGCCGTCAACAACGCGGCTCAGGCGCAGGAGCTGATCGCCGAGGTCGGGTCCCTGTCGGACCACGTCCGCTCGTTCGTACCCGACACCGTGGCCGGGGCGCCCCGGCCCCGCGCGATGGCCGACGTCCCCGCCACCACCGACGAGTCGACCGCCCTCAGCAAGGACCTGAAGCGTCGCGGCTGGCGCTTCGTCGGGCCCACCACCGTCTACGCGTTCATGCAGGCCATGGGCTTGGTCGACGACCACGTCGCCGGCTGCTGGGTCCCCCGCGACCGCTGACGCGACGGCCCTCGCCCGGATCAGCCGGCGCGGCGGCGGGTCATCTCTCGGCGCTGGTTGATGAAGTCGACCAGCACGTAGTCGCCGAGGGTCTCGGGGGTGGTGAAGAAGGCCCGTCCCCGGTTGAGCTCGGTCAGGCGCTCGATGAACCGTTGGAGGTAGGGCGTGGCGTCGAGCATGAAGGTGTTGATGCGGATGTCCTCGCGGGTGGCCCGCATCACCTCCATCAGGGTGGCGTCGATCGTCTCCTGCACCGGCGGGTAGTGGAAGACCGGCTCGCCGGACGCCGTGAGGTGGGCGGTCGGTTCGCCGTCGGTGACCATGATGATCTGCTTGGTGCCGCTGCGGCCGGCCAGCATCTTGCGGGCCAGCATGAACCCATGCTGCATGTTGGTGCCGTACACGAAGTCCCACGACACCTCGGGCAGCTCGTGAGCCACGATGGGCCGGGCCACCTCGCTGAAGCCGACCAGCCCGAGGAAGTCGCGGGGGTACTGGGTCGAGATCAGGTGGTGGAGGGCCATGGCCACCTTCTTGGCCGGCAGGAAGTTGTCGCGCATCGGCATCGACAGCGACAGGTCGATCATCAGCACCGTCGAGGCCTGGACGGTGTGCTCGGTCCGCTCGACCTCGAAGTCCTCCGGGGTCAGACCGACCGGCGTCCCCCCGCCCTGGCGAGCCAGGGCGTTGCGGATGGTGCGCTCGATGTTGAGGTTGAACGGATCGCCGAACTCGTAGGCCTTGGTCTCATCCGCGCGCTCGTGGCCGGATCCGGTGCTCTCGGTCTGGTGGCGGCCCAGCTGGTCCGGGTCGAGGCGCCGGAAGATGTCGCGCAGGGCGTTGCGCCCGATCCGTCGCAGTCCGTGCGGCGTCAGCTCCAGGCGACCCTCCCGCTGCTCGATCAGGCCGGCCTCGGTGAGCATGTCCACCAGCTCGGACATCTTCTCCATGCTCCTGGCCGCGTCGTCACCCAGGAGCTGGCGGGCCCGCTCCAGGTCGACGTCGGCCAAGGCCCCGGGCTGTGACGCTCGGGTCAGCAGCTGCTCCAGCTGGTCGAGGTCGCCCAGCTCGTCCATGATCCCGGCCGCCTCGGCGAACCCCAGGGGGTCGGCCCCCTCGAACTCGTAGCGGCGGCCCCACCCGGCGTCGGGGAACAGCTGGCGCAGGTTGGCGCCCAGCTGGTCCATCTGCCACTTGAGGTCGAGGTCCTCCATCAGCGAGTCCGACAGGGACTGGAGCTGGGCCCGTTGCTCGGGCGACATCGAGGCCAGCATCGACTGCATGGCCGCCATGCGGCGGGCCATGACCTCGAGCAGCTCGTCGAGGGTGCTCGGGTCCTCCGGGAACATGTCGCCGAAGCGGTCCATGAACGCGGCGAAGTCCGGTTCCTGGCCCGAGGCCCGCTGGGCCAGCATCTCGTTGAGGGCGGCCAGCATGTCCTTGACCCGGGCCATCTCCTCGGGGTCGGGGTTGCTCATGGCCTCGGACATGCCCCCGAACCAGGAGCTCACCATCTCCTGGCGCAGCTCCTCCATGAGGGCGTCGAACCGGTCGCGGGCCTCGTCCGAGGTGAAGTCGTGCTCCTGCAGGGCCTTGACCTGTCCGGCCAGGTCCGGCGGCAGCCCGGCCAGGTCGTCCCGGCGCTGCTGGGCCACCTCCTCGGTCAGCTCCTGGCGGCGGGCGTCGCCGGAGTCGCGGGCCTCCTGCTCGAAGGCGTCGATGGCCTCAGCGTCCTGGTCGATGACCTCGCGCAGGCGCTCGGCGATGTCCTCGTAGGCGCCGCCCAGGTCGTGCTGCTCGAGTCGCTCCCGGCGGGCCTCCCGCAGACGCTCGAGCATGTCCCGGATCCCCTGGACCCGGTCCCCGTCGCGATCCTCGAAGCCCTGCTGCATCAGCCGGCGCAGGGCGGCATTGAGGTCGCCGTGGTACAGGAGATCGTCGGTGACCTCGCCCATCAGGTCGTCGGCGTCGAGCTCGAAGCCCTTCTGGGTGCCGTCCCACCGGCTGTAGCGGAAGTGCGACGACATGCCGGCCACGCTACCGGCGGTCGGGCCACCCCGTGCCGGCGACGGTGCCGTCAGCCCGCGGCGGTGGTCGTGGGCTCATGGGCGACCGGGAACGCCACCGAGCGGGCGATGAAGCACATCCGGTTGGCCTCGGCGTGCAGGGCCGAGGCGGCGGCGACCGCGTCCTCACCCCGGACCGTGACCTCAGGGCGCAGGGTCACCCTCGTCACCTGGCCCGCGCCGTCGGCCTCCAGCTCCATCTCCCCCACCGGGTCATCCCGGTAGGCCTCGACCACCACGCCGGCGTCGGCGGCCAGGTGGAGGAACCAGAGCATGTGGCACTGCGACAGGCTGGCCACGAGGAGCTGCTCGGGGTTCCATCGGCCTGGGGTGCCTCGGAAGGTCGGGTCGGCCGAGCCAGGGATGGTCGGGTGGCCGTCGTGGCGGACCTCGTGGTCGCGGCGGAAGGAGCGGTAGGTGGAGGTCCCGTCCCGTCGTTGCCGGTCCACTCCACCGTGACCTCGTCGCGATGCCGGGGTCCCGTCATGCGCTCAGCGTACGGCTCGGCATCGGCCCCGTACGGTGGGTTCCCGGGGCCGCGACCGGAGGAGCCATGGACGAGACTGGGGTTCGGCCTACGGGCCGGGTGCGGCGACGGCTCGAGATCACCGGCGTGGTGCAAGGCGTGTTCTACCGGGACAGCTGCGTCCGCCGGGCCCAGCAGCTCGGGGTGGCCGGCCACGTCCGGAACCAGCCTGACGGCTCGGTCGAGGCCGTCGTCGAGGGCGCGCCCGACGCCGTGGCCGCGATGGTCGCCTGGTGCGAGGTCGGGCCCGCCGGGGCGCGCGTCGACCAGGTCGAGGTCACCGAGGAGGAGCCCACCGGGGCCACGCGCTTCGACATCCTGACCTGAGGTGTCTGCACACCTTCCGCAGCCCCGTGGTCCCACCGTGCACAACGGGGTGGGGTTGGGTCCTGTCGGCTGAGCGCGCCGTTTTCGGCGCGTCTGGCGCTCAGAACGGTGCGGGTGGGTCATGGCTTCCGGATGACGTTGCGGGGGTGCGCCGGAACCAGGCCTGGGGGTCTCGTCCCTCGACGGCACAGAGCGCTGATCGACACCCCCGGACCGCGCGGTCACTGGCCATCATCGTGGGCCGGTGCGCGGCGAGCCGGTCCTGACGACGCGGAGAGCCATCGATGCTCCGCGTGCTCCCGGTTCACCGGTGCGGGGGGCGGAGGCGATGATGGCGGGGTGACCGACGGCGACACCCGAGCGGACGCTCCGACGTCCGGCGACGGGGTGGCCGGCGCGCCCCGCTCGGATGGCGGCGCCGCCTCCGGCCGGTCGTGGCGGGAGGCGGGGGTGACGCCGGGCTGGGTCCTGGCCGGGGCGGTGCTGTTGGCGGCCCTCGTGCCCCTGACCCTGATGGGCCCGGGCACCGACCTCGACGTGGGGGCGGTGCTGCGCTCGGGGATGAGCATCGTGGACGGCGACTACGTGGCCAGCCGTGTGCCGGGAGCACCCGTGCACGAGGCGGGTGTGGGCCTGCTGGAGTGGATCGGGGGGACGGTGGGACCGAACCTCGGCTCCCTCGCGGCCGGCATCGCGGTCACGGTCCTGTTGGCCCTCCTGCTGCGGGGCGAGGGCGTAGGCCGGGTGGGCCTGTCGGTGGCAGTGGTCGTGGCCAACCCGTGGTTCCTGATCGCAGCCACCTCCACGGTGGACTTCCTGTGGGCCCTGGCCCTGTGGCTGGGCGCGGCCGTGGTGCTGCGGCGCCACCCCACCCTCGCCGGCGCGGCCAGCGCCGGGGTCCTGGCTGGCCTCTCCGTGGGCGCCCGCGCCTCGACCGCCTTCCTGGTGGCCGGGCTGGCCCTGGCCGAGGTCCTCGAGCGTTCCCCGTCGGCCGGCCAGGTCCACGGGTCAGCCCTGTCCGAGGTCCAGGACGGGTCCGCTCCCGCGCCGTCCGTGGGCTCGACCACCCGAGCCCTCGTGCTCGCCGGCGTTGCCGCGGTGGTCGGGCTCATCGTGTTCCTGCCCCCGTTCCTGGCCGCGGAGTCCTCCCTGGCCTTCGCCCAGAACGACGTGCTCACGTCGTCCGTGTTCGTGCAGGTCGGCCGCTTCCTGGCCAAGGACCTCTACTCCGTGGGCCCCTTCGCCGCGGTGGTCCTGGTCCTCGCCCTCCCGGCCCTCGTCCGCTCGCTGGCCCGGTTCCGGGCCGACTGGCTGGTCCGCCTGGGACTGCTCACCCTGGTCATCTCCCAGCTGCTGTTCCTGCGCTTCCCCTGGAAGATGGGCCACCTCCTGCCCACGCTCGTCGGCCTGGCCCTGCTCCTGGCCCGAGCCCTCGGCGACCGCCCCCGCCTGCTGGTCGCGCTGGTGGCCACCCAGCTCCTCTACGGCCTGGTCAGCATCCAGCTCCTGGCCCCGGACAACCCCAACGCGGCCACCGGCGGCGAGCTCACCTTCGAGCCCCGCTGGGGCACCGTCGTCGTCGACACCCAGTGCCGCCTCGACGACCCCGACGCCTGGCAGGCCCCCCTGCCCGGCGACCCTGACGCCGGGGCATCGGCCGAAACGGCGCGGATCGACGCCGTCTGGGACTGCGCCAAGCCCTGGGCCGACTGACCCTCCGCCAACTTTGAGCGGAAGTGCGTCACATCCGGCGCACTCTGCTCAAAGTTCTCCAGGGCGACGCCAACTTTGAGCGGAAGTACGCCACATGTGGCCAAGATCGCTCAAGTTGGAGGCGTCGGGCGGGGTCAGCGGGCGCGGTAGGTGGCCCGGGCGCCGACGGCGTCCTTGTTGAGGCGCTTGGACAGGTGCAGGCCCTCGAGGACGAGCTCGGCCGCGCTGGCCCGCTCTTCGGGGGCGGCACCCTCGCCGGCCAGGTCGTCCACGACCTCCGCCAGCGCGGGTCGTTCGCCGAGCCGCTTCGCGTAGTCGACCACGGTCACGTCCTCGCCGACGTGGAGCACCTCGCCGTCCTCGAAGCCATCGACCACCGACGCCGCCGCCCCGGTGCCGACCCGCTCGCGGAACACGTCGAGCACGGCCTGGCGGAGCAGCTTCTCGACGATGTCGCCCTCGCGACCTTCCTCGAAGGACTCGACCTCGACCTTGCCCATGGTGGAGGAAGCCAGGGCCTCCAGGTCCGACACCCGGGGCACGACCTCGTCCTCGCCCAGCCGCAGGGCTCGGCGCACGCCGTTGGCCACCATGGTCTCGCGGTTGGTGACGGTCAGGCGGACCGACACGCCCGAGCGCTGGCTGATGTTGGACGACTGGCGGGCCAGGTGGCTGAAGGTGGCCACGACCTCGTCCATCCAGTCCGGCACCCGGACCGCGATCCCCTCGACCTCGAAGGGGCGGGACTCCTGCTGGGCGATGGCGACCTCGGTGGCCACCTCCAGCGGGTAGTGGGTGCGGATCTGGGCGCCGAAGCGGTCCTTGAGCGGCGTGATGATCCGGCCCCGGTTGGTGTAGTCCTCGGGGTTGGCCGAGGCGACCAGCATCACGTCGAGGGGCAGGCGCACCTTGTAGCCCCGGATCTGGATGTCGCGCTCCTCCAGCACGTTGAGCAGGCCGACCTGGATCCGCTCGGAGAGGTCGGGCAGCTCGTTGATGGCGAAGATGCCGCGGTTGGTGCGGGGCACGAGGCCGTAGTGGAGCGTGAGCTCGTCGGCCAGGTAGCGGCCTTCGGCCACCTTGATGGGATCGACCTCGCCGATGAGGTCGGCGATGGACGTGTCGGGCGTGGCCAGCTTCTCCCCGAAGCGGTCGGCGCGGTGGACCCACTCGACGGGCGTGTCGTCGCCCTTGTCGGCAACGAGGTCACGGGCCGGGCGGGACACCGGGGCGTACGGATCGTCGAGGATCTCGGAGCCGGCCACGATCGGCAGCCACTCGTCGAGGAGCTCGGTCAGGGACCGGATGATCCGGGTCTTGGCCTGGCCCCGCTCGCCCAGAAAGACGATGTCGTGGCCGGCCAGCACTGCGTTCTCGAGCTGGGGGAGGACCGTGTCCTCGTAGCCCTGGACCCCGTCGACCACCGGTTCGCCGGCCCGGATGCGGACCAGCGCGTTGCGCTGGACCTCCTGCTTGACGGGGACCGAGCGCCAGCCCGACGCTCGCAGCTGGCCGAGGGTGGCGGGACGGTTCGACATGGCGATCAACCTAGGGGTGCCCCTGCCGGCTCGCGCCCGCGCCGAGGCACCGGCATCGACCTCGCTCCCGTGCAGGAGCCCACCATCGCCGCGGGTGCCGCGTCCGCCAGAGCATGGGATCGGTCGGTCATGAGGGGCTTCCTTCCTCGGCCAGGCGGCGGAACGCGGCGCGCACCGCCTCGACGGCCTGGTCGATGTCGAGGCCACGGTGCGAGGCGGCCAGCGCGAACGCCGAGGCCTCCTGGGCCAGCTCTCGGTGGGTCGTGGTGGGGTCGGCTCGGCGGGCTCGGTCCGGTGGGCAGACGCTCGTGCCGTGCCGGCCACGGGTCTGCACGACCCCGTCGGACTCCAGCTCCCGATAGGCCCGAGCCACCGTGCCGGTGGCCACGCCCAGGTCGGTGGCGAGGTGGCGGATGGCGGGGAGGCGGGCCCCCGGGGCGAGGACGCCGCTACGGACCATGGTGGCTATCTGCTCCTGGAGCTGGGCGTACGGGGGCGTGGGCGAGCCGGGATCGAGGCTGATGATCACGGTGCCGACACCGGTGCGGGCGCGGCCCGAGAGGACCGCCGCACCCACCAGGGGTGAGCCGACCAGCGCCAGGCCACCAGGGCCGCAAAGAAGAGGAGCAGGGGGACCCAGCCGCGGATCGCGAAGGGGAGCGAGCGCGGGCCGAGGACCGCGTCGAGCACCTCCACCGCGACGAGCAGCAGCGCCGCGGTCACGCCCCCGGACAGGTGGTGGAG
>JBBSME010000060.1:0-17971 GCA_038233335.1 Acidimicrobiales bacterium
CGACCCCCACCAGTAGTGCGTCGTCGGTCCGCGGTCCAGGCGTCGCAAGTCGGGTGGCCATCGGGCCACGGTACCGCCCACCCTTCGCCCGCTCCCGGCCAGGCCGCTGTCGCACCCCGGCGCGTTCGGCGATCCTCGCAGCCAGGGAGCTCCCCTCCCGCCCGCGTGCGACTCCCCCGCGAGCCAGACCCTGTCGGGCACGCCCGAACTGGTCCCGAAGATGGTCGCCCTGGCGACCTGTCGCCCTGGCGACCAAGACCGGGACCGGTACGTCGAGACGAGCCGAAGCGAGCCGAACCCTCCCGAACCGGTCCCGAGAACGGTCGCCCTGGCAGCCAGGATCGGGGCCAGCTCGATGGTAGGTGGGGGTTCGCCTGCCACCCGACCGAGGCGCTCCGCCGTCAGCGGCCGGAGAGGCTGAGGTGCTGGTAGTCCTTGGCCGTGCGCCAGGTGCCGCCCCAGATCCAGCCCTTGGCCGCGAAGGCTCGGACGACCACGTCATCCGCGGTGATCATCCCGGGCACCACCGACGAGCGATCGGTCCAGTCCCGACCGGCGGGCGGATCGACCGTGGAGCCTCGCACGTACGGGTTCTGGATCGGGTTGATGTCGATGGCGGTGCCGGTGCTGTGCTCGGACCAGGTGGAGGTGCCGGCAACGGGGCGGCAGTTGAACGCCGAGGTGTTGTTGGCGGCCATGGAGCGATCGTCGTCGGCGCCGTAGGCGTCGACCGGGTGGATGCGACGGATCTGGAACCGCTGGTCGTACATCGAGCGGAACACGCCCCGGATGTCCTGGGCCACGCTGTCGGCCACCACCAGGTCACCGACGTGGCGGGCCCCGTCGTAGCCCCAGTAGGCGACCGTGACCACCGAGAGGTCGCTCCAGTGAACGGGGCAGCCCTCCCGCCACGACACGGCGACGTCGTCCCGGGTGGCGGGCCGCAGCGAGGAGGAGTAGCCGGCCGCCGATGCCCCCTCAGCCGGAGGCCGGGCCCCACCGGTCGGGTCCGGGTTGCAGGCGGCCAGCGTCACGAGCGCGACCAGGCCCAGGAGCGCACCCACCCGGCGAGGACGCGGCCTGGTTTCCACCATGCGATCACCATAGACCGGCGGCCACGGAACTCAAGCCTCCGGGAGTGCGCCCCCAAGGCGGCGAGCTACGGAGGACCAGGTCGCCCATCTCCTGGTGGAGATCGGCCGAGGCCGGCGTTCTTGGTACAGATCCGGCCCGAGATGGGCGCTTTCCGTACCAAGAACGGATCGCACGTCCGGCGCACCCGTGCGCCCTTCTGAGGACGCGGTGACGAGCCGCCATCGAGTCCTCCGCGCCCGCTGCTCAGCGGAAGCGGAGGGCCTGGAGCTCGGGGGGCATGCTGCCCACCACCGGACGCTGGACAGCCGGGCCCTGGGCCACCGACGGTGCCGGGGTGGGGCACGACTCGGGGTCGCTGGTCGAGTCGATGCCGGTGCCCCGCAGGGCGAGGCGGACGCCCAGCTCGGTCTCGACCGAGAGGGACTCGGCCAGCTCGTCCACCACCTCCAGCCGGGCCCCCTGGTCTCCGGGGTAGAGGCGTCGCAGGTACTCCGGGGCGTAGACGACCACCCCGGCCACCTCGCCCACCGGCTCCTGCTCGGGACCGATGAACATGTCCTCGTAGAGGAACGGAGCGGTGGACTCGCAGCACCCCGTCCCGATGGTGACCGTCAGCGTCCCGGACCGTCGCGTGGCCATGTCGGCGACGACCTCGGCGGCCCGGGCGCTAGCGGTGACCTTCACGGGTTCAGATGTTCGCGCTCAGCGCCGCGAAGTGCATGTAGCCGTCGCGGTTGGTCGACGGGTTGGTGTGCACGTGCTTGGCCTGGCGGTAGACGTCGTAGCCGGCGGTGCCCAGCTCCCGGCCGATGCCGGACTGCTTGTAGCCACCGAAGGGACGCTCCGGGCTGATCATGTGCCAGTCGTTGATCCACACGGTGCCGGTCTTCATCCGAGCAGCGATGGCCTGGCCCCGCTTCACGTCGCCGGTCTGGACGCCGCCGCCCAGACCGTAGATCGAGTCGTTGGCGATGGCCACGGCCTCGTCGTCGCCCTCGAAGGGGATGACGCAGAGCACCGGGCCGAAGATCTCCTCCTGGGCGATCCGGGCCGAGTTGTCGACGCCGGTGAAGATCGTCGGGTTCATGAAGTTGTCGGCCACCAGCCCCTCGGCCAGGCCATCGGGGGAGCCGCCGCCGCAGATGGGATCGCCCACCTCTTCGCGACCGACCTCCACGTAGCGGGCGACCGTCTCGGCCTGGGCCCGGGACACCATGGGGCCGAGGTCGGTGTCGAAGTCCATCTGATTGCCGACGACCATCTTCCCGGCCCGGTCGACCAGGAGGGACACGAACTCGTCGTAGATGCTCTTGTGGACCAGGGCCCGGGTGCCGGACTCGCACACCTGGCCGTTGTGGAAGAACGTGCCGAACAGGGTGACGGCGGCGGCGATGTCGAGGTCGGCGTCGTCGAGGATGATGTTGGCCGACTTGCCGCCCAGCTCCAGGGTGACGGGCTTGATGGTGCCCGAGGCCAGCTGCATGATCCGCCGCCCCACCTCGGTGGAACCGGTGAAGGCGACCTTGTCGACCATCTCGTTGGACGCCAGCTCCTCGCCGGCGGTGCCGCCGGGGCCGGCGATCACGTTGAGGACGCCGGGCGGGAGGTCGGCCTCCTGAGCGATCTCGCCCAGCATCAGGGCGGTCAGCGACGTGTACGACGCCGGCTTGATGACCGAGGTGTTGCCGGCGGCGAGGGCCGGGCCCAGCTTCCAGCAGGCCATGAGCAGCGGGAAGTTGAAGGGCACGATGCCGGTGCAGACGCCGTAGGGCTCGTAGCTGACGTAGTTCTCCGACGGCGGGAAGGGCGAGCCCTCGAGCTCGACGTGGTTGGGGCGCTCCCGGGCCATGCGGGCGAACCAGCGCAGGGCGCCGGCCGCGCCGGGCACGTCGGCGAAGGTGGCCTTCTTGATGGTGCCGCCGGAGTCGCGGGCCTCCATCTCGGCGAAGCGCTCGGCGTTGGCCTCCAGCAGCTCGGCCATCTTGTCGAGCTTGGACGCCCGCTCCTCGCCGCTCATCGAAGGCCAGGGGCCCTCGTCGAAGGCGGTGCGGGCGGCCTGCACGGCCCGAGCGGCATCGTCGCGGTCGGCCTTGGCCACCTCGCCGATGGGCTGCTCGGTGGCAGGGTCGGTGGTGGTGAACGTCTCGCCGGAGGCGGCGTCGACGTACTCACCGTTGATGAAGAGCTGGAAGTCGGCCATCGGGGTCCCCTTGGGTGGTTCTTGACCTGGCGGTCAAGCACGCTACCGCACCGCGACGGACCTTGCTCCGGCCTCGGCGGGCGGGCCAGATCAGGGGCAGGAGACCTCATCGGCGCCGCGCCCGTGCCGACTCGGTCAGGCGGTGACCCAGATGGTGTCGGGGTCGTCGACGTCAGCTCCTCGCGCCCGGCCCTCCTGGGCCAGCTTGCGGAGGTGGGCCCACACGCTGAACCGGGCGACGGGGTGGAGCAGCTCGTGGACGTCGACGTAGATGGCCCGGACCAGGGTCTCGGTGTCGGCGCCATCGGGCCCCACCGCGGCGAGGGCCTCGACCACCTGGCCTTCCCGGTCGAGGCGGTGGGAGATGTAGTGGTCGAGGTAGGCGGCGGGCTCGGTGAGCAGCGGACCGTGGGCCGGGGCCAGCGCGGCCGGCTCCAGGTTTCGCACCGTGCGCAACGACGCCAGGTAGTCCCCCATGTCGCCGTCGGGCGGGGCGATGACCACCGTGGACCCGGACATGACGGGGTCGCCGGTGAAGAGCAGTCTCCGACCCTCGTCCCAGAGGCAGACGTGGTTCGAGGCGTGCCCCGGGGTGTGGACGGCCACCACCCGTCCGTCGCCCTCGCCCACCTCCACGCCGTCGTCCAGGCGCAGGTCGACGTGCTCGAGGCCGTCGCGGGCGTCGAAGGCAGCCACCTCGGCCCCGGTGCGCTGGGCCAGCGAGGGCGCGGCGGGCCAGTGGTCGATGTGGGTGTGGGTGAGGACGATCCAGCGGATCTGGCCGCCGCCCGCCTCGACCAGGGCGTCGAGGTGGCCGGTGTCGTCGGGACCGGGGTCGATGACGGTGATCGTGTCGGTCCCGACCAGGTAGCAGTTGGTCCCCGGTCCGGTCATCATCCCGGGGTTGGGGGCGGTGAGGCGTCGGACGCCGGGGGCCACCTCGACCAGCTCCCCCGCCACCACGTCGCCGACCATGGCGTCGGACAGGGAGGGCACCGCGGTGCGGTCCTCGCCATCGGACGCGTCGGCCGCCATCAGCGTCGCCACCCTCGGTCGCCGACGAGCCTCACGCCCGGGCGCTCCGGTCGTCCACCGACGGCCAGGTGCCGAGGGAGCGGCCGCCACGGTACCCGGCCTCCCACTCGTCATCGCCCGGCATCACGATGCGCACCCCGCCCTCGTCCATGATCACCCGGGGCTGGACGGTGGGGACGTCGACCACCTCGGCCGCCGCCGCCAGGGCCTCGGCCGCGGTGGCACTGGACTCCAGCGCCCGGAGGGAGGCGACCGTCGGCGGCAGCATGGCCAGGTCGCCGGCGGCGTGGCGGGCCAGGGCGTCGGCCGGGCGGATCCAGAGGTTGGCGATGGCCTCGCGGTCGTCGTGGACCGGGGTCTGCTCCTCGGGGGCGGCGACGAGGAAGAACCGCGTGTCGTAGCGGCGGGGAGCGCCCTCGGGGGTGATCCAGTGGCCGAAGTACCACATGGCGTCGACGGCCAGGCAGAGGCCCTCCTCCTCACAGACCGACAGCAGGCTGCGCTCGCCACGGTCGACGGCTCGCCGATGGGCGACGAACCGCTCGGCGGTGGTCGGGTCGTGGAGGCGCATCACCTCGCCGTCGGGCCCGTAGGCCAGCAGGTAGCCGGACTCCTCGAAGGACTCCCGGATGGCCGCCACCCAGAAGCCGAGACCGCCGGACTCCACGCCCATCCGGGTCGAGGCCTCCGCATCGCTGCGGCCCCGGCACAGGGGCTCGAGGTCGAGGGCCCGGTCAGGGGGGTCGACGGCGCCGCCGGGGAAGACGTAGGCGCCGCCCACGAAGTCGGATTGGAGGTTCCGCCGCAGCATGAAGACCTCGAGGCCGTCGTCGCCGTCGCGGACGATGAGCACCGTGGCCGCGTCGCGGAGGAGGACAGGCGCGGCCTCGGGCGCCTCGGGCCGGGCCACCTCAGCCCGCCGTGCGGTCGTCGGGATCGATCGCTCCCGGCCCGAGGGGGGTGGGCTCGGGGCCCGGCCGTCGCTGCGAGTCCACGTGGGCGGTGGTGTCGACCACCGGGCCCGGACCCCGGCGACCGCCCAACCCGCCCCCGAAGCCGGGGCCGGACACGAAGGTGAAGCCCTGGCCCATCCGGGCCGTGAACCGCTTGAGCAGAGCCGCCCGGGCCAGGGCGCGGGTCGGGGGGAACAGGAGGGCGAAGCCCACGATGTCGGTCAGGAAGCCGGGTGTGAGCATCAGGGCCCCGGCGATGAGGATGAGCAGCCCGTCCGCCAGCTCCTTGGTCGGCAGCTCGTGGTCGCGCAGGCGCTGGTCGATGGTGGAGATGACGGCCCGCCCCTGGCGCTTGATGAGCCAGCCGCCGAGGACGCCTTCGACCAGGAGGAGGGCGAGGGTCTCCCACCCGCCGATCACGTTGGCCACCTGGATGATGAACCAGAGCTCGACGACCGGCCCCACGATCAGGAAGAGGACGACCCACAGCATGGGCGTCATCGTACCGGGGCCCCCGGGGACCGGCCCCGCGCCGATGTACCAGTTCAGCGGGGGGTCAGGCGATGGCCTCGAGCTCCTCGGCGACCACCCGGGCCACCATCTCGTCGAGGGACAGGACGGCGAAGTCGTCCACGTTCAGGTCGGGCCGCTGGTCGCCGGGGGACGCCCCGTCGGCGCCGTAGGTCAGGAACAGGAACGGCGCCTGGGTGACCAGGGCCAGCTCCCGGAACACCGACTCGCCCACCGGGTCGAGGTTGGAGGAGGCCACCGGCACGATCTTGATCCCGGCCTGGGCGAAGCGGGTGGCGGTGTCGCCGTAGAAGGGGCCGTCGTCGTCGGCGACCCCGGCGCAGGGCGGGATGGGGTCGGTGATGTCGGAGGAGGTGCCGTCCTCGGCCGAACCGGGCCGCTCGCCCGGGATCGGCCCTTCCACGGGGCCGCACTCGGCGTCGATGCCGTCGAGGTGGGGCGGAGCGTCGGCGACCAGGAAGGCCAGCTTCACGGTGCCGGGGTCTTCGGACCGGGCCACCTCGTCGAGCGCCGCAGCCAGGGCCGGCTCGACGGCCTCGGGCGTGTCGCCGCCACCGTCGGCGCTGACCGTGCGCAGCTCCTCGACGAAGGCGGCCGCATCGGTGGTGAACGGCACCGTGCGGGTGACGAAGGCGTCGCCCTGGTCGCGGTAGACGGTCATGCCCAGCCGCACCTGCGGCGAGCCCGGCAGGTCGCCGATGCCCTCGACCACCGAGGAGAGGGTGGCCTTGAGCCGCTCGATCTCGTCGCCCATGGAGCCGGTGGCGTCCAGGATGAAGTGCAGGTCGACGTCGGGTGCTGCGGCCGGACGGGCCCCCGGCGTGCGCAGGACCGGAGCGAGGGTGTCGGACGGGACCTCGTCGGTCACGTCGCCCGCCGCGCTGCGCACCCGGTAGCTGATCCCGCCGCCCTGCTGCTGGTCGGTCGAGGCTCCGCCGCCGGGAGCGGCGAAGACCACGGCCCGGCCGTCGGCGTGGGTGCGCACGGTCGCCGCCACCTCGCCGGCCCCGTCGAGCACATCGACGACGGCGCCGCGGACCGGCTTGTCGTCGCGGTCCACCACCGTCACGACCCGGCGGGCGTCGACGTCCAGGGGGGCCAGCGGGACCCCGTTGCGGCGGGCGTCCTCCCGGTAGAGGAGGTACTCCTCCCACCGCTCGCCGTCGTCGACCCGGCCCGCAGCCAGGGTCGGGTCGACGGCGGTCTGATCGGGGTCGGAGGGCGCCGCCTCCTCGCTGGAGGACCGGTCGCTGCCCTCATCGGCCGAGCCGGCGCCGCTCTCGGGAGCGATGGTGGTGGCCGTCCCCCCGGCAGACTCCTTGTCCGCAGTGGGGGCATCGGCGGTCGAGGACCGGTCCCGCGTGGCGGTGCCGGAGTCGTCGCTCCCGCCGCCGCAGGCCGCGGCCAGGAGGAGGACGGCGGCGAGGACCGCGGTCGCAACACGGGAGGGAACGAGTCGAGTGCGCATGATCCCTCCGACGACGCTCGGGTCGATCTGGTTCCCGTGCGTCCTTCACGGATCAGCGCCGTGGCGTCGAGGGCATGTGGTGGCGCTGGATCGAGGTCGAGTCCCCCGCCGCGGCGGCCTGGGAGGTCCTGGTCGACCTGGACCGGTGGTCGGAGTGGGGCCCCAGCATCACCGACGCCCGCCAGGACGGTGGCGAACGTCGCCTGGCCGAGGGGGCGTCGGACGCGGTGCGGGGGCCGGGGTCAGGCGCGGGCGGCGGCGATGTTGCGGCGCTCAGACTCGCTGAGACCACCCCAGATGCCGTGGTTCTCCCGGATCTTCAGCGCGTACTCGAGGCAGGGCTCTCGCACCGTGCAGGTGCGACAGATCTCCTTGGCCCGCGCCTCGCGGGCGGCCTTCTCGTCGCGCCGCTCTTGACTGGTCGGCGGGTAGAACGCGGCCGAGTGCGGTCCGCGGCAGGCCGCCCGCAACTGCCACTCTTCTTCTTCTTCGTGTCGCTGTGCGCTCACTGATGGGCCCCTTCCGGAGCGCCGAGCGTGGTGTCCCGGGCGCTCCCTCATGGGTGGGGAGGGCACGGAACTGCCCTCTCCGGAGGAAAACGACCCTAGGACCGAGGTCACATGGGCACAAGGGAAACCTTCGCGAGCAGGCGCTAGCCGGCGCGAGCAAAAGTCCAGGTCAGACGCCATCCCGCTCGGGCCGCTCGGCCCCGCCGGCGGGCCGGTCAGTCCTTGGCCCGGCGCTCGCGGTGGTCCTTGGCCGCTCCCTCGAGGGGCTCGACCTCGAGCAGGAGGCCGTCGACCTCCACGACCCGGACGGCCTCACCGGCCGGGATGGGCGTGGCCCGGTTGGTGCGAGCCCGCCACGGCGCGCCCTTCACGGTCACCACGCCGTCGGGCTCGACGGCCGACACGGCCTCGCCCTCCTCGCCGATCATCCAGCCCCGCCCGATGGTGGGGGTGGAGAAGCGGGTGCGGACCATGGCGGGCATGGCACCGATGACGAAGATCAGCATGCCGGCGATGCCCACCAGCAGTGTGATCCACGAGAGGCTGAGCCCGTCGTAGAGGGAGAACGACCCGACGATGAGGAAGAACGTGCCCACACCGGTCCACACCCGGGGCACCCCGGTCTGGACGTCGACCGCGTAGGCCAGGATCGTGCCGACCAGCAGGGCCACCGCCCACCCCCGCGCCGGCAGGACAGCCAGGCCGTAGCACCCGAGCACGGTGCACCCCGCGCCGACCACGCCGGCCACCCCGACCCCGGCGGTGTACAGCTCGAAGACGATGAGGGCCATCCCGGCCAGCAGGAGCAGGTAGGCCACGGCCGGACTGGCCACGGTGTGGAGGAGCTGGTCGACGATCGGCAGCTTGGAGAACACCGGGATCGAGTCGCCGGCGACCTGCTGGGCCGGCCGCCCGTCCTCGCCCTCGACCACCTCGGTCTCGACCCCGTCGAGGCTGATGAGGAAGGTGCCCAGGATGGGGGCGTCGACCTGGGCCAGGTCGAGCTCCAGGGCCTGATCGGAGTCGACGGTGTCGCCCTCGATGCGGTCCCGCGCGTCCCGGAAGGGCGGGGGGAACAGCTCGGGATCGACCACGGGCTCACCCAGGTCACCCAGGCGGCTCCCGGTCGCGACGCCGACCCGGCAGGCCACCGCGGCGATCTGGGCCATGCCCTCGGTGGCCCGGGTACCCGACGGTCCCACCCACAGGGCGACCGGGACCGACGAGGTGCGGACCGCCTCGACCAGCTCGGCGACGCGGTCGTCGGACACCACGGTGCCCTTGCTGTTGACCTGGAACACGAGCCACGCGACCTCCGCCTCCTCGGCGTCGGAGATGCTGCGCTCCACGAAGCGGGCCAGCACCGGGTCGAGCAGCCCGCTCACGGTGACGACCGCGATGCGGCCCCCGCCCTTGCCAGCCTCGGCGCAGGCCGGGTTGGCAGAGGCATCGGGCTCTTGGGCTCCGGACGGTCCGCCTGCCCCCACCAGCAGGGCGACCACGGCGAGGACGACGGCCAGAGCGCCAAGTCCTGTGGTGGTGGTCGATAGCCTGCGCAACGACATGACTCCTTGGTGCGGACGACGGTGAGCGAAGGGGACCCGGACGGGTTCTTCACCGCATCCCGGGTCGTCATCGTCGCCGGGAAGGGAGGCGTCGGCAAAACGACCGTCACCGCCACCCTGGCCCGGGCTGCGGCCGACCAGGGGCTCACCCCGCTCATCGTCGAGCTGGAGGGCAAGTCCGGCCTGGCCTCGATCTTCGGACGGAAGCCGCTCGACTACACCGAGCAGGTGCTGGCCGAGGCGAACGAGGCCGCCGGGACCGGGGAGATCCGGGCCCGGACCCTGACGCCCGACGACGCGCTGGTCGAGTACCTCCAGGAATCGGGCCTGAAGCGGTTGTCGAAGCGCCTGATCTCCTCCGGGGTGGTCGACATGGTCGCCACCGCCATCCCCGGGATCCGCGACATCATCGTGCTGGGCAAGGTCAAGCAGATCGAACGGGAGATGGCGGCCGGCACCGAGGGCTCCCCCGACCTGGTGCTGATCGACGCCCCGGCCGCCGGCCACGCCATCTCCTTCCTCCGCTCCGCCCAGGGCCTCATCGACGCCGTGCGCGTGGGACCCATCCGCTCCCAGGCGGCCGACGTCCAGGTCATGCTCTCGGACCCGACCCGGACCCAGGTCGTGCTGGTCACCCTCCCGGAGGAGACCCCGGTCAACGAGCTGGTGGAGACCGCCTTCAGCCTGGAGGACGAGATCGGGGTCAGCCTGGGTCCCGTGGTCGTCAACGGCCTCTACGACGCTGTCGCGGGCCTCGACACCGACCCCGCCGAGGCGGCCGAGGAGGCCAAGACCAAGCTCCGCAAGGGCGAGGCCGAGTCCCTGGCCGCGGCGGCCGACTTCCGGTCCCACCGCATCGCCCTCCAGGCCGAGCAGGTGGAGCGCCTGGCCGAGGTCCTTCCGCTTCCCCAGGTGCGGCTGCCGTACCTGTTCGCGGCCGACCCCGACCCCGAGGGGCTGGCCGTCCTGGCCGCGGCGGTGCTGGAGGGATTGGCCGCCGCGCCCGAGGTCGACGCGGAGCCGGCCCCGTGACCCCAGCGGACGAGGGCGCCACGGGCGAGGCGTCGACGGCGGAGGCCGGGCCGGAGATGGAACGGATCATGGCCGGCTCGCTGGCCGAGCTGGTCGACGGGGCCGAGATCGTCATCTGCTGCGGCTCCGGCGGGGTGGGCAAGACGACGTCGGCCGCGGTGCTGGCCCTGCAGGCGGCCCGCGATGGCCGCCGGGCGGTGGTGGTGACGATCGACCCGGCCCGGCGCCTGGCCGACGCCCTGGGCCTGGAGGGGATCGGCAACACCCCGACCCGGATCGACGGGGACTGGGAGGGGGAGCTGTCGGCGGTGATGCTCGACACCAAGTCCACCTTCGACTCGGTGGTGCAGCGCTACGCCGAGGATCCCGAGCAGGCCGAGCGGATCTTTGCCAACCGCTTCTACCGAAACCTCTCCGGGGCCCTGTCGGGCACCCAGGAGTACATGGCCATGGAGAAGCTCTACGAGCTCCAGAGCGACGATGCCTTCGACCTGGTGGTCGTGGACACCCCGCCCACCCGCCATGCCCTCGACGTCCTCGACGCCCCCCGCAACCTCACCCGCTTCCTGGACCACCGCCTCTACCGGGTACTCACCGCCCCCACCCGCGGGGTGATGAAGGCCGTCAACAAGGCGGCCACCACGTTCATCCGGTCGGTGACCAAGGTGGTGGGGGCCGAGGTGTTCGACGACGCCATCGCCTTCTTCCAGGCCTTCGAGGGGATGGAGGAGGGCTTCCGGGAGCGGGCCGACGCCGTGCTCCAGCTCCTGGAGGACCCCCGCACGGCGTTCGTCCTGGTCGCCTCCCCCCAGCGCGACACGGTGGACGAGGCCCGGTACTTCGCCGATCGCCTGGCCGAGGCCGACATCCCGGTGGCCGGCCTCATCGTCAACCGGGTCCACCCCCGCTACACCGACCAGCTGCCCGAGGCCCTGCGGGAGCGGGCCCAGACCCTCGAGGGCACCGACCTGGGAGGCCTCTACGAGAACCTGGCCGACTTCGCCCTCATCGCCGGGCGCGACGACGAGAACCTCGACGGCCTGGCCGAGCAGGTCGCCCCGGCCCCGGTGTCACGGGTGCCGTTCCTGCGCTCCGACGTCCACGACCTCGACGGCCTGACCGAGATCGCCGGCCACCTCTTCGCCCCCGACGAGTAGCGGGGACCGGCTAGGAGTCGCCGCCCTCGCCGGCCAGGACCCTGGCCGCCTCCTCCACCGTCTCCTCGACCGGGACGATCCGGTCGAACCCGGTGGTGTGGAGGAGCCGGCTGAGGGTGGCCCGACCACAGGCCACCGCCACCTCACCGCCGGACTCGCGGGTGCGGCGAATGCCCCCGATGAGGGCACCCAGGCCGGCGGAGTCCATGAAGGGGACGTCTGAGAGGTCGATGAGGAGGTGGGTCGCCCCTGCGACCTCGCCCAGGGACTCGCGGAAGTCGTTCACGGTGTAGGCATCGAGCTCGCCGACGGGTCGGCAGAGCGTGTAGTCGTCGGTCGCGGTGACCTCGATCTCGAGCACTGGTGACTCCTCGTCGACTGGGGTGCGACAGCGAGGCACGCTACCGGTGCCGCAGCCGCCCTTGTGGTGGGGGGCATGGTATCGGTCCCCCTCCCGCCCCTCAGCAGGTCGGACGGCACCGCCACGTGGAGTGGCTCAGCGACCCGCCACTAGGGTCGCCCCGTGCCCGCCGCCCGCACCGTGCTCCTCGCCACCGACGCCGACTGGATCGCCGACGACGTCGACGCCGCCCTGGCCGACGACGACACCGTCATCCTCCGCATCCGCACCGGGGCCGAGGTGCTCGACGCGACCATCGATCACGAGCCGGACCTGGTCGTCCTGGACCTCCAGATCGGCAACATGGGCGGCATGGCGGCCTGCATGGCCCTCCGCCTGGAGGAGGGCAGCGGCCGGCTGGACCCCGTCCCGATCCTGATGATGCTGGACCGCCACCACGACGCCTTCCTGGCCAAGCGCTCCGCGGCCGACGGGTGGATCACCAAGCCCCTCGACCCGTTCCGCCTCCGCCGGGCGGCGACCGCACTCATGGCCGGCGACGAGTGGCACGACGGCGTGGACCCCTCGCTCGACGCCGTCGCCCCCTGATCCCAGGTCAGAGCCACCGCCGGATCCATTGGAGGATCCCGGCCGCGCGCGGGTAACGTCGTCGGCTCACGGGGTGTGGCGCAGCTTGGCAGCGCGCTTCGTTCGGGACGAAGAGGTCGTGGGTTCAAATCCCGCCACCCCGACCAGCTCGACGCAGGGGCCGGCCTCCGGGCCGGCCCTCGTCGCGCCCCGGTCCGGCGCGTGCCAGACTGCGCGCCATGAGCGCCCTCACCCCCGAGACCCAGGTGCACTGGACCGGCCCTGACGGCGCGCAGCAGGGCCCCGTGCCCGCTGACCAGGTCGTCAGCCGGATCCAGGCCGGCGAGCTGCCCGCATCCACGATGCTGTGGTGGCCGGAGGCCCCGGGCTGGACGCCCGCCGACCAGGTGCCGGGCCTGGCTGAGCACCTGGCCGCCGCACCCGCTCCCGCGCCGGCCGGCGCCCCCGCTCCGGCGGGACCGGATCCGGCGGCGGCAGCCCCGTCGGAGGGATCAGCGGACTCCGCCGCGCCGGGTGCACCGGGCGCCGACGGAGGGCACGCCACCGACGCCCTCATGGCTGGACTCTCCGACCAGGAGCTCGACGACGAGTTCATCGGCCTGGTCGATCGCAGCTGGGAGATGTTCAAGGAGACCGAGAAGGCTTCCACCATCGACGAGGCCATCGTCGCCGGGATCGTCACCGCCCTGGTCGACAGCGGGTTCGTGCTCATCGACATCTCCACCGGCGTCCAGCACGCCCTGCGCTTCGAGGTCCCGACCACCGGCGCCCGGGTGACCATCGACCTCCAGCACCTCACCGCGGATCTGGCCTCGGCCAAGACCATCGGCCACCGCGCCGAGCTGGTCGTGGGCTACGGCGAGCGGCTGGGCAACGCCGGCCAGATCGGCCAGGCCCTCCGCGGCGAGGTGGCCAGCTCGTTCGTGGCCACCCCGGAGCCGGGCACGGTGAGCTTCGACGCCGACATCTCCTCGGGCTACGTGTACGCCCGCATCGAGCTCTACCTCGAACCCGAGCGCTACATCGACGACAGCATGGCCGTCGACCACGACCTGCTCCGCCGCCACATCGCCGCCCTGGTGCACACCTTGCGCACCTTCGTCCACACCCGCTTCGCGAGCTGAGGGAAACCGCCATGGGACTGCTCAACAAGATGAACTCCTACGCGCACAAGTCCGAGCTGCGCGAGTCCAAGGACGAGATCGTCGTCGGCGAGATCATCCGCGGCCTCTCCCACCAGGGTTGGTCGTGCCACCAGGTGGCGGCCACCACTGACCGCCAGCAGGTGGGCTTCAAGCTGGCGGGCGACGACGTGCTTTCGGCCGTCTACCTGGTGATCGACCGTCGCACCGGGTCGGGCGCCGTGTCCCAGGCCCTCGGGTCCAAGACCACCGTCGCCATCGCGGCCGAGGCCCGCAACAAGGTCAGCGACCCCGACGACCTGGCCGCCATGTGGCGCACCGACCTGGGCAACCTGTTCAAGGTGCCGGTCCACGGCGAGGTCCGGGTCAACCACCAGCTCAACAAGATCGTGGCCCGCACCCACTTCCTCGTCGATCTCGACGACTACGTGCAGGGCACCAACGTCAACGCGGCCGCCCTCATCCCCTGGCTGCTGGACCAGGTTGGCAACCTGCGGGAGCACCTGCGCCCCCACAAGAAGTAGCCCTCACCGCCCGGACCCGGCGGCGGGGCGGAGCACGCGCCCGCGCTGCGCTCCCGCACCGGCGACCAAACGTGCACCCATGGGTGTTCGTCTGGTCGCTGGGCGGCAGGGCCGGCTCTCATAGGGTGCGGCGGTGGAGATCGAGGAGTTCCAGCGCCGCATCGCGGCCACCTTCGGCGAGCGAGACGTTGCCCGAGGCCGACCGTCGACGGTGGCCTGGCTGGCTGAGGAGGTCGGGGAGCTGGCCCAGGCCACCCGCAAGGGGACGGCCGACCAACAGCTCCACGAGCTGGGCGACGTCCTGGCCTGGCTGGCCTCCCTGGCCGAGCAGCTGGGCCTCTCCCTGGAGGAGGCCGCGGCCCGCTACGCGGAGGGCTGCCCCCGTTGCGAGGCCACCCCCTGCGCCTGCCCCTGAGATGTCGCCCCTGCGCCCTCTCGCCATCGCGTACCGGCGGCACTTGTCAGCGGTCTTGACTGACAAGTGCCGCAGGTATGGGGAGGACCCGCCGGCGCGGCTGGGCCCGGCGCCGGAGCGCCGGGCCCTGTGAGGGTCGATCAGCGCGAGGCGGTCAGGTCTGGACGCCGATGACGACCCGTCGGTTCTGCTGACGACCGTCGGGGTCGTCGGCGCCGGTGTCGGTCTCGTTGGGCGCCACCGGGGCGGTCTCGCCGTAGCCCGTCACCGTGATCGACGCCTCGTCCAGGCCGCCCCGGGTGACCAGCCAGTCGGCCACCGCCTGGGCCCGACGCTCGGACAGGTCCTGGTTGTAGGCGTCGTCGCCCTTGGCGTCGGTGTGTCCGTCGACGCTGATCCGGGCCTCGGGGCCGGCCTTCTTGGCCTCGGCCGCGATGGTGGTCAGCACCCCGTCGGCCTCGGGACGGAGCTGGTCCGAGTCGAAGTCGAACAACACGTCGGCCGGGGCCAGGTAGGCCGTCTCCTCGTCGTCACCGAACACGGGGACCTCCTCCAACCCATCGACCTGGCGTCCCTCGAGGGTGCGGGAGGGCACCGTCACCGAGGGGACGGTCACCGACGGCAGCGTGACGCTCGGGATGGTCACCGACGAGAGGCAGTCGCTCGAGCCCTCGGTGCAGCCCGTGTCCCGGTACACGAGGTCGCGGTAGGCGAGGTCGCGATAGACGAGGTCGCGGTACACCAGGTCGCGGTAGACGAGGGGCAGGTACCCGCTGTCGTCGGGCTTCGGTCGGCACACCTGCGGCGTCGAGACCGCCGGGGTCGACGCGGCCTGGGTGCTCACCGCCCCGTGGCTCGTCTCCGGCAGGCGGATGCCGGCGGCATCGACCCCCGGGACGGTGACGGCGGGGATGGTCGCCGCCGGGATGCTCACCCCGGTGATCTCGACCTTGCCCAGGCACCCGGCCGGGGCGTCGTACTCGACGATGCACCCACCGTCGATGGTGCGACCGGGGACGGTGAACCCGGGGATGTCGAAGCCCTCGACGGTCTCGCCCCCCACCACCTGGTCCTCGACCGCGACGGGGTCGACGACCAGGTCTTCGATGACCACGTCATCGATCTCGGTCACCGTCTTGCCATCGCCCGGCTGGCAGGCCGGGTCCTCTGCGGGCGCGTCCGGAGTGGTCCCCTCCGAGGGCGCCGAGTCCGGGTCCTCGGTGGTGGTGGACGTCGAGTCCCCGACGTCATTGCCCACGCCGGTACCGCTGTCGGTGCGGGCGGGCTCGGTCCCGGGACTGCTGACCGCGTCGGCCGGATCGTCGCTCGGACCGCAGGCGGCGGCGACCGCCAGCAGGACCACCAGGACCAGGGCGGCGGGCCGAACCCGGCGGGCGTTGGTGCGGTGCGTGGACGACATGGTTCTCCTCTTCCGGACGAGTCTCGTCCTTCCCCCTCTCCGTCGCGGCCGACCGCCATCTCGACTCAGATCTGACGAGAAACCTGCTCCGTCCCTGGTCATGGCTCCTCCGCCCGCACCCGCAGCACGGCTCTCGCGGTGCGGCCCACGTCGTCAGTGGCGACCAGGGTGACCAGCACGGAACCGGCCGAGCCCGGATCGACCTCCAGGCTGGGCGCATCGGGGCTGAGGCGGCCGTCGGGGCCGATCCACACCCAGGAGGTGGCGGTCCCGACATCAGCGGTGAAGGTGGCCGGCTCTCCGACGGTCAGCGCGTCGGGTCCTTCCACCGAGATGGTGAGGCCGCCGTCGCGCGCCGTGGCTCGCACCTGGCCCGAGCCGATGTCGGCCACGTCGGTCCCGCGCGCCTGACCCTGGTCACGGCCCACCGTCCACGCACCACCGACGCCGGCCACCAGGAGGGCAACGAACGCCAGGGCGACCAGCAGCGTGCGTCGACGGCCGGGCCCGGCATCGTCACCCGCGGCGGTCGAGGGCACCTCGCCGACGGGGTCAGGGGGAAGGGGTGCCGTGGGCGCCGGCTCGACGGGGGCCAGAGCCAGGGAGAGGGCCTGGTGCCAGGCGTCCGCCGTCGGAGGACGATCCCGAGGCTCAGAGGCCAGGCCCGCGGCCAGCGCGTCCCGCACGCCGGCCGGCCAGTCGCCCAGGGCCGCCGCCGGCCACGAGCCGTCGTCGGCCGGCGCCCTCCCGGTGATCAGCCAGACCAGGAGGGCGCTGGCCGCATAGACGTCGGTGCGCTCGTCGATGCCGGATCCGAGGCGCTGCTCAGGGGCGGAGAACCCGGCCGTGCCCACCGCTGCGGTGATCCCCGATGCCTGGGCCAGGTCCTTGGACAGGCCCAGGTCTCCCACCAGCAGACGCTCGTCGGCGCCCACCAGACCGGGGCCGTCCGGACGGGCCCCGCCCCCGCCGCCGGCGGACCGGAGGAGGAGGTTCCGCGGGGTGATGTCGCGGTGCACCACCCGGTGGGCGTGGAGCGTCCGCAGTGCGGTGGCCAGCGCGTCGGCCACCACCGCCAGGTCGTCGGGCACCACCGAGCGCCCCTCCTTCCGCCGCGCCGCGACCCGGCGCGACAGGTCGCCCCGATCCGCTAGCTCCATGACGATGAAGGGCTGGGCCCTCTCCGTCTCGCCGACGTCGTGCACCCCCACCACGCTCGGCCCCCCGGCCTGACGGAGGCGTCGGGCCTCGTTGATGAACCGCTCCCGGACATCAGGGTCGAGGCTGTGGTTCTCGGCCAGGACCTTGAGGGCGACGTCGGCCTCGAGGCGCTCGTCCTGGGCTCGGTAGACGGTGGCGAAGGCCCCGGTCCCGACCACCGCGTCGACGCGGTACCGACCGCGGATCACGGTGCCGATCACGTCCCGTCCTCCGCCCGCAGGAGCGCGGCAGCCAGGGCCCGGCCCCGCGCCGCGCGCGTCCGCACGGTGTGCTCGTTCAGGTCCAGCCGTTCGGCCACCTCGGCATACGGCAGCTGCTGGAGGTCGCGCAGCTCCACCACCTCCCGATAGGCGTCGGGCAGCTGGGCCACCAGGTCGCGGACCGTCGCCCGGGTGACCAGCACCGAGGAGATGCGGGCCGCATCGCCCTGCAGCTCGTCGGGAAGCGGCGCCTCGTCGCGCCGGCGCCGGATGTGGGCGATGGCCTTGAACCGTCCGATGCCGTGGAGCCAGGGGGTGAAGCGTGCCTCCCCCCGGAAGCCGTCGATGCCCTCGGCCACGGCTATGAGCACGTCCTGGACGACATCGTCCACGTCGTCCTCGACCAGGAGCACCTTCCGGACCGCCCGCCGGGCCAGCCCCAGCTCGTCGGCCGCCCACAGCAGCAGGTCGAGGGCCTCGAGGTCCCCGCCGGAGGCGCGCGCCGCCAGGGCGTCGAGGAGGTCCGCTCTGTCGTCCTCGCTGGCGTCCGACAGC
>JBBSME010000061.1:0-17845 GCA_038233335.1 Acidimicrobiales bacterium
AGCCTGGCCGCCAGCCGCCGGGCCCGAGGCTCCCACACGGTTTAGGGGCTCCGGCTCCTGACCCACAGGCTCGCGTGCGAGTGCACTGGGAGGACCGAGAGTCGCGCTCGCACCGGCTACCCGTCGGCTCGGGTCACGTGAGCTGCCCCCCCTTCGTGGTCCGCCCACTCGGCCAGCATCGCACGGAGCCGGTCGACCGGGCCCGAGGCCACCACCCTGGCCGGGCGCCCGGGTCGGTGCTGGGTCACGGTCCACTCGTGGTCGCCGGCCACGAGGTCGAACGTCGACCCATGGGGGTCGACGTAGGTGAGGTCCCAACCCCACACCAACCCCACAAGAGGTCGGAAACGGGTGCGAAACGATGAGAACTGACGAGGGGTGAAAGCCCTGCTCAGAGGCCATTTCAGCGCATCGGCGCAGGTCAGCGAACTCCCCTGAACACTTCTACGACATATGACGTGCGGCGCCCCGATCGACGGGGGAGGGGGGCGGTGGCGGATCTGGGTTGCGGGCAGGTCGTTCAGTACGTCGTCGCGGCCTGGTTCCAATCCCGGATGGCGAGCCAGGCGGCGAACAGCTGGACGCCGATCGGAACAGAAGCGGTCAGGTCGACGATGGCGCGCCGGCCCGCGCGCCCGGCCAGGGCGATCGAACCGACCACCTCTCCTCCGACCGTGGCGTCGAAGGGCTTCTGGCCGATGCCGTGGACCTCGAGCTCGAGCGTGGTCGGGCCGTGCTCGAGGAGGTCCGGCGCCGCCCCGCCTGCCTCGGTCGTGTTGCAGTCGCCTGGATGTGACCGTCCTGGGACATGAGGAAGGTGCCGGTGGCCGGGTCGTCGACCGCGAAGGTGAGGGCGACACCGTGGAGCTCGACCGTCCCGGACCGCCACGACCAGTTGCTCTTCATCACCGAGAGCTGCTGGCCGCTGCCGGGGTCGAGGAGCCTGTAGGAGTTCGAGACGCCCTTCTTGGAGAGCTCGAGCACGGTCACACGATAGGGGTTGAGCACCTGCGAGTCAGCCGGACCCGGTGGGTCCGGGGCCGCGTGAGGGGCCGGGCGGTGAGATTGGGTGGCACGGCGATCGATTTCGGAGCTGTCGTCGGCTTGGGTCGTGTCCGCCACGGAGTTCGATGCCGACCGGATCGGCGAGATCTGTCGTCGGTATGGCGTGGTGCGTCTCGAGGTGTTCGGCTCTGTGAGCCGAGGTGATGACCGGCCCGACAGCGACGCGGATGTCCTCTACGAGCTGGCATCGGGTGCGCGACTGGGGTGGGAGATCGAGACACTCGCCGACGAGCTCGCCGAGGTTCTCGGAAGCGGGTGCCTCTCGCTCAGCCCGCCGTCCCCGTCACAGCTCCCAGGGGCGCGGGTCGTCGTCGGGTCGCAGCTGGGCGTAGGTCCCGCCGTCGGCGAACAGGACCGACCCGCAGAAGAACCTGGCGTCGGGGCCGAGGAGGAATGCGGCGAAGGCGGCGATCTCCTCCGCCGTGCCCTTGCGGCCGACCGGGATCGGGAGCTCGTCGACGAACCGCCCGATCTCCGGGTCCCCGCGGGTCGCGTCGAGCAGCGGGGTCTCGATCGCGCCAGGCGCGACCACGTTCAGGGTGATGCCGGCGCCGGCCCAGGCCGGGCCCGGGGCGTGGCGCCGCACCCACCAGGCCACCGCGGTCTTGGTCGCGGGGTAGGCACCCAGTGCGCCGGCCGCGTCGGCCGCAGTGCGCGACGCCGGCTCGTCGTCGTCCAGGCAGTGCGTGACCACGTCCATCGGGACACCGGGCTGGATCACCGTCGAGTTCGAGCTGATCGCCACCGCCGCAGGACGGTCACCCGCAGCCAGCAGCGGACGCAGCCCCTGGAGGAGGGCCACGGTGCCGAAGTAGTTGACCGACACCAGGAGCGAGCCGGGCACGCCGGTCAGGCCGGGCACCCCGGCGCAGGTGACCAAGCCGTCGATGCGGCCGTCGCTGATCCTGGCCACCTCGGAGATCGCCTGGGCCCGACCTGCGGAGGTCCCGAGGTCGGCGTCGACGTCGGCCCCGGCCAGGTCGAGCCCGATCACCCGCTGGCCGTCGGCCGCCAGCCGGGCCGTGGTGGCGGCACCGATGCCCGAGGCCGCCCCGGTGATGACGACGGTGCGCGGCTGGCTCATGGGGGTCCTCGGGAAGGTCGGGTGAGGGCGACCGTAGAGGCGGCTGACGCGCCGGTGGCCGGGAGTGCCCGGGGTGGAGCGCGTCGAGGGCGCCCGCGGTCAGCAGCAATCGTCGAGCTCGTCGGCCTGCCAGTGCTCGATGCCCTCGCGGGCGGCGACGTAGACGACGCCCAGGGCGGCCAGCGGATCGGCCCACCACCAGCCGAAGGCAGCGTTGGCCCCCAGGCCGACCAGGAGGATGGCCGACAGCCAGACGCACAGGGTGGTCTCGGCCGCGTCGGCGGTGACCGCCCGGCTTCCGAGGCCCTCGCCCACCCGGCGCTTGGCCCGGGCCAGGAGGGGCATCACTACCAGCGAGACCACCGCCAGGCCGATGCCGACCATGCTCTCGTCGGCGTGCTCGCCGGCGGCGAGCGTGCGGATCGACTCGATGCCGACCCCGACGGCCAGGACGAGGAAGGTGACGGCGATGAGGCGCACAGCCCGACGCTCGGCGGCATCGGAGACGGCGTGGCCGCAGCGCTCGGCGGCCAGGCGCCACACGATCACCGACCCGGCGAACACCTCGACGTAGGAGTCGACGCCGAACCCGACCAGCGCGATCGACCCGGCCGCGAGGCCGGAGCCGATGGCCACCACGCCCTCGATGGCGTTCCAGACGATCGTGAACCAGGCCAGCAGCCGGCCCCGGCGCACCAGCGCGCCGCGGTCCGCAACGGACTCGGCGTGGGCCGCCTTGGTGCTCACGGCTCGGTCGCCAACGTCAGCACCACGGGTCACCAGGAGAGCTCGTCGCAGCCGCGGTGGTCGGCCGGCTCCACCTGAAGGGTGGCGTGGTCGATGTCGTAGGTGTCTTGCAGGAGGGTGCGGGCCCGGTCCAGCACGCCGTGGGTGTCGGCCACGTTGTCGACCACCAGGTGGACCGAGGCGTTCTCCATGTCCGAGGTGAGCGTCCAGACGTGGAGGTCGTGGACGCCGACGACGCCGGGGAGGTCGGCCAGCGCGGTCTCGAGGCCGGGCAGGTCGAGGTCGGGCGGCGCGGCCTGGAGCAGGATGCGCACGGCCTGGGACCCGAGTCGGTAGGTCCGGGGGAGGATCCAGAGGCCGATGCCGGCGCCGACCACCGGGTCGACCCAGGTCCAGCCGAACAGTTCCAGGAGGATGGCAGCGATGATGACCCCGACCGAGCCGAGCGTGTCGGCCAGCACCTCCAGGTACGCCCCCTCGACGTTGATGCTCTCCTTGGATCCTTGTCGGAGCAGGAGGAAGGCGATCACGTTCACCACCAGGCCCAGCGACGCCACGATCAGCATGGGCAGCCCGAGAACTTCGGGGTCGCCCGTGATGCGCCTGGCCGCCTCGACCAGCACGTAGATCGCGACGCCGAAGAGCAGCAGCGAGTTGACGAAGGCGGCCAGGATCTCCAGGCGGTAGAGGCCGAAGGTGTGCTGGCCGGCGTCCGATCGACGGCTGTGGCGGCTGGCCAGCTGGATGGCGGCCAGGGCCATCCCGAGGCCGATGACGTCGGTCAGCATGTGGCCGGCGTCGGAGATCAGGGCCAAGGAGTTGGTGAGCACCCCGCCCACCGCCTCGACCACGAAGAAGACGAGGATCAGGACGAAGGAGATGGCCAGGCGCTTCTGGTGGCGGGCGCCGGCCCGCAGCGCCCCGGCCCTGTGGTCGTGGTCGCCGCTCATCGGCGCGTCGCCCCGTCGGGCCCGGTCGACCGTCGCTCCGCCGAGCTCGCCGCGGCGCGAACTTTGGACGGACATGGCCACATGTGGCGTGGTTCCGTACAAAGTTGGGGGAGGCTCATGCGTCGGCGTCCTGGTGGGCCAGGTGCTCGCGGGACAGGTCCAGGAGCAGGCGGACGTGGGCGTCGTCGAGGCGGTAGTAGATCATCCGACCGTCCCGGCGGTTGCGGACGATGCCGGCGGTGCGCAACAGCCGCATGGCGTGGGACACCGTCGTCTCGGAGACCTCGGCCACCGCGGCCAGGTCGCAGACGCACAGCTCGCCCGCTTCGAGCAGGGCGAAGAGGATCCGCACCCGGTTGGGGTCGCCCAGCAGCTTGAACCCGTCGGCCAGGCGGATGGCCTCGTCCGGGCTGAGCAGGGCGGCGGCGGTGGCGGCGACCCGCCCGGGATCGACCGACCGCTCGCCACAGGCGTCCTGGGCGAGGCGGGCGGCTTCGGGAGTCGTCGACATCTGCACAGATGTGAAGATATGCGCTGGGAGGCCGATCTGCAAGAGGCTGCCCCGGCCCAAGTGGATCGACACCGATCTGGTGTGCCCGAATGGTCCGATGCCCGACGGAGCCCTCGACCCGGCCCGCCCGCTGTCCCGGCGGGGCTTCCTGGTGGTGGCCTCGGGCGCGGCGGCCGTGCTGGTCGTGGGCTGCGGGGGCGACGAGGAGCCGGTGATGCCGTCCGGACCGCCGGTGGACAGCTTCACGATCGTGGCCCAGAACATCGCCTGGGACCGGACCGAGCTCAAGGTGACGGCCGGCGTCGAGGTCACCGCCACCATCGACAACCGGGACCAGTCGATCGACCACAACCTGCACATCAAGTCGCCCGGCAGCCCCAAGACGCCGCTGGAGAAGGGACCCGTCGTCCAGACGCTGACCTTCACCGTGGACGAGCCCGGCACCTACGACTTCCTGTGCGACGCCCACCCCCAGATGGACGGCACCCTGTTCGTGGTCTGAGGGCGCCGCCCACGCTCCCACCGCGATCGGTCTCCGGTACCCTCGGCTCGGATCGACAGGACCGAGGAGGACGCGGTGGCCGAGGTGACCGAGGTGAAGCTGCCCGGCGTGGGGGTGCGGCTGGACCTGACCACGGAGGGCGGGAGCCAGATCGGCGTCGTGGTCCACCACACCGGCCGTCGGGAGATGGTGGTCTACGACGCCGCCGATCCGGATCGTTGCGTGGCCCAGATCGCCCTCGAGTCCGACGACGCCCACGTCCTGGCCGAGATGCTGGGCGCCACCGAGGTGACCGAGATCATCACCGCCGTCCAGCAGCAGGTCGAAGGTCTGGCCATCGAGTGGGTGACCATCGGCGACGGCTCGCCGTTCGTCGGACGCACCATCGGCGAGGGTGAGTTCCGGACCCGCACCGGAACCTCGATCGTCGCCGCCATCCGGGGCGAGACCACCATCCCCGCTCCGGGTCCAGACCACCGGTTCGAGAGCGGCGAGACCATCGTGGCCGTCGGCACCGCAGCGGACCTGGTCTCCCTGGCTGACCTGATCGAGGGATGAACCCGCTGCTGGCCGCGGCCAGTGGGGATGCGGCTGTCGCCTTCGTCGAGATCGGCGCGGTCCTGGTGGCCCTGGCCGCCCTGGCCCGCCTGGCCGACCGGTGGCGGCTCACGGCGATCCCCTTCTACCTCCTGGCCGGCCTCGCCCTGGGCGAGGGCGGGATCGCGCCCCTCGACGTCAGCGCCGAGTTCATCGAGCTGGCCGGCGAGATCGGCGTGCTCCTGCTACTGCTCACCCTCGGCCTCGAGTACACCTCTGACGAGCTCCGCACCGGTCTGCGGCGCGGCGCGATCCCCGGAGCGCTCGACGCCGCCCTGGGCTTCGGCCCCGGGCTGATCGCCGGGTTCCTGCTGGGCTGGGATGCCCGCAGCGCGATCCTGCTCGGCGGCGTGTGCTGGGTCAGCTCCTCCGGAGTCATTGCCAAGGTCCTGGCCGACCTGGGTCGGCTCGGCAACCGCGAGACGCCCTCCATCCTCAACCTCCTCGTCATCGAGGACCTGGCCATGGCCGCCTACCTGCCGGTCGTGGCCGCCCTGCTCACCGGTCAGGACGCCTCCGCCACGATCGTCACCGTCGGGGTGGCCATCGTGGCCGTGGTCGTGGTGCTGCTCGCGTCGATGCGTTGGGGCACGCGCCTCAGCGCCCTGCTGCAACCGGCGTCGAACGAGTCGCTCCTCCTCTCGGTGTTCGGGCTCACCCTGCTGGTGGGTGGGCTGGCCCAACGCCTGCAGGTGTCGGCGGCCATCGGGGCGTTCCTCGTCGGCCTGGCCCTCTCCGGTCCGGTCCGGGATCGGGCTTCGACGCTCATCGCACCCCTGCGCGACCTCTTCGCCGCCCTGTTCTTCCTCTCCTTCTCCTTCCAGGTCGACGTGGCCGACCTCGGGGGCGTCGCCCTCCCCGCCCTGGGTCTCCTCGTGGTGACCGGGGCCGGGAAGCTGGTGACCGGATGGGTGGCCGCCGCCCGTGACGGCGTCGGGGTGCCCGGGCGGGTCCGCGCCGGGACCGCGCTGGTGGCACGGGGCGAGTTCTCGGTGGTGATCGCCGCCCTCGGCGCCTCGGCCGCGTTCGGGTCCGAGCTGGGGGCGTTGGTCGCCGCCTACGTCCTGCTCACCGCAGTGGCCGGGCCCGTCCTGACCCGGAGCGCCGACGCCCTCGCAGCGAGGTTCAGGCCGAGGCTGGCGGCCCGTTCGACTCCCTGAGCCCCGAGGCCCTCGTAGGGCTGGTCCTCCCACTCGGGGTGCTCTTGGACCAGCAGCGCGTACTCGTGTTCAGCATGGTCCTCGAAGTCGGCGTTGGAGCCCCTCGCCCGGCTGCTGCTGCGGGCCGAGGGCCTGGCCTCCTCGAACGTGGAGGGTGTGCACGCTCCCCTCGTCGACGTCGCCATCGCCGAGGAGGTCGGGGGTGTCGGGGCGGCCAACCACGTGGCCGACAACCTGGCCATCGTGTCCGACGCCCTCGTCCATGCGGCTGGCTCGGTCCCGCTCACCGTCGACGACCTGCACCGGTGGCATCGGCGCCTGATGGCCCATGGGACGCTCCCCGACCGTCTCGTCGGTGCCTGGAGAGATGGGGTCGGATGGATCGGGGGAGCCAGTCCGGCCGCGGCGGTGTTCGTGGCCGCCCCGCCGACGGAGATCAGCGACCTCTGATGCATCCGGCCGGCGGATCGTGGGCCTCCTCGGCGAGCACCCGGTGCTGTCGGTCGAGATCGTGGCCGGGTCGCTCGGCATCTCTGGGCCCGCGGCCCGCAACGGGCTCCAGACGCTGGCCCGACGGGGGATCGTCACGGACCTCGGCTCGATCCCTGCCGGGCCCGGTCGGCCCCGTCGATGGTGGGCCGCCACGGAGCTGCTCGACCTCGCGGCCACGTGGGCCCCGACGTGATCACAGCGGCAGCGCGCTGCCGCCAACACCGCGCTCATGTCGTCTGCCACGGACGAAGTCTGCACCACGTCCGCCACGGCTGGCCGCTCCGATGGCTGGGTGGTGATGGCTTGCCGAGCTCAGCCCTGGGCCACGGGGAGCAGCGCGTCGCCGTCGCCGAGGAGGTAGACGTCGAGCCGGTTGTCGCCGGCGACGTAGAGGTCCTCGGGGAGCAGGGCCGCGACCTCGGCCGAGGTCCCGTTGGCCGCGAAGGTCGGGGCCACCGCAGCCACCGCGCCGTTCAGGGCGTAGAGGAGCGTGGTCGGGCTGGTGCGGACGCCCTCGATGCGACCGCGCAGCAGGGCCGGGAGCGGGCCGGCCAGGTCGACCTCGGTCTGGTCGCCCCCTTCGTCGAGGGTGATCTGGGCATCTGAGGCCGGTCCCACGACGAGCTCGGACACCGGCTGGCCGATAAGCTCCGGCCTCGGCCCGACCCGCCAGGAGCGCAGCGGCCCGTCGGGAGGCAGGACCGAGTCGACGGTCCGGTCCAGGAGCAGCTCCCAGCCCTCGTCGGCGTCGACGGTCTCCTCGATGCCGGGCGACACCCCGAACCCGTTGAAGCGGTTCTGGAAGAACACCTTGTCGGTGCCGCGGTCCTCGTCGTCGACGGGGCGGCCGTCGACCTCGAACGGGAGGTCGATGTCGAGCACGTCGGCGATGGTGGGGAGCACGTCGATGGTCTCGACGTTGGTGTCGAGGGTGGCGCCCTCGGCCTGGCCCGGCCGCTTGATGAACAGGGGCACCCACATGAGCTCGGGGTAGACGGCCTCGTCGAAGGTGTCCTGCTCCAGGCCGCGGATGGGTTGCCCGGGCTGGAAGGCGATGCCGTGGTCGGCCGCCACCACCAGCAGGCTGTCGTCGAGGGTGCCCGTCTCCTCCATCCGGTCGAGCAGCGCGCCGACCAGGCCGTCGACGTAGCGGGCCTGGAGGAGGTGGCGTTCCTGGCCCAGCTGTGCCGGCCACGGGTCGTCCGCCCAACGGTCCTCGGCCTCGCCAGGGTTGCCGGGCTTCTGGTCGTACCGGACCCCTGACGGCAGGTACCGCCAGGGCTGGTGGGGGAGCAGGATGTGGAGGTAGTGCAGCGTCTGCTCGGGGGAGTCGGCCAGCGAGTCGAGCAGGGCCGCGAAGCGTTCGGGCTGGTCGACGCCGAAGTCGTCGAACACGTCCTCGTCCCGGGGGGCATCGTCGACGAACCCGGCGACGGCGGCGGTGTCGTCGTCGCCCAGGCTGAGCTGGGACCGCAGGACGTCGGCGGCGTCGCCGGTCAGGTCGCGCAGGCTCTGTCGGGCGGGCACCTCAGGGGGGTCGCAGAGCGACGTCGGGCAGAGGCGGGTGATGGACTCGGTCACCTGCATCTCGTAGGACCCGCCCAGCAGAGTGAACAGCGAGTCGGGGTAGTCCTGGGCTATGGGGAGGCGGTCCTCGGGCAGCGCGCCGGCGGCCAGGGCGGGGACGGCGAACCCGGTGGAGGAGGCGACCGAGGTGGCATTGCGGTACCAGCTGGTCGTCTCGGCCAGCCGGGCGAAGCCGGGGTAGAGGTCGCGATCGATCTCGCCGTCGGCCCCGATGAGCGAGGCCAGGGGCAGCTCGTCGAGGACCAGCATGACCACCCGCTTGGGGTTGCCGATGCGGGCGCCGCTCGCCGTCCCCTCCGAGCGCAGCAGGCGGGCGGTGGGCGAGAAGACCATGAACATGACCAGGAACGCCACCACCGGGATGGCCGAGAACCGCAGGAACTGGCGGACCGGATCGGCCCGGAGCCAGAGGGCCGTGGCCCCCGCGGCCAACGCCACCGCCAGCAGGGCGAGCAGCGGCCCCTGGAGTCCCACGGACTTGACGACCCGGACGGCCACCGCTGCGGCCAGCACCGCCAGGAAGGCGACGTGGACGACCCGACCGGCGGGTCGGTGGACCAGGTCGACCGCGATCTCTGCGGCCCACAGCACGAGCGCGGGACCGAGGGCGACACCCAGCCCGAAGAGCACGACCACCGGACGACTGGCCCCCCGGAACACGAACTCCTCGGGGCTGGCGCCGAAGGTGTCGAGGACGGGCTGGGTGATGGCGAACCCGCACAGGGCGACCAGCTCGACCAGTCGCAGCAGCCGACCGGCCCACGGTCGGCCTGGATCGTCGCCGTCGCCGGGCCCGTCGGGTGGGCCCGACCGGCCGTCGTCGTCTGCCGGCGTCCGGGCCGGAGGCGGGTGGTCGAGGTCCTCGTCCTCGGGCGCAGCCGGCTCGTCGATGGGGGTCAAGGTAGGCGACGCCCCCCGTCCGGTCCGATCGCGGGAGCCCCGACGTGGGTCGGAGGGTCAGGTCGAGTGGCCGGGGTGGGGGATCTCGACGCCGAGCCGTTCGGCCTCTGCCGAGATGAACGTGTCGGCCAGGTCCTGGATGGCGTGGCGGAGGGCCACGACCACCACCGCCTCGGCTAGGGGGCCGAGCTCCTCCAGGGCGCCGACCAGCTCGCCGGTGCGCTCCGCGGTCATGCCGTCCTCGACGAACGGTTCCCACAGGTGGTCGCGGAACACGTCGGTGAACCTCCCGGCGATGACGGTGGCGTGCTCCCGGAGGGCCTCGTACTCCTCGAGGATGACCTCGGGGGGGACGCCGAGGGCGGCCAGCTGGCTCCCGATGCGGAGGAACGACGGGCTCCGGACCACCACCTCGGTGGTGTCCTCCGCGAAGTCGACCAGCCCGAGTCCCATGACCCGGGCCACCATGGCGGGGGTGAACGCCACCTGAGGAAGGAACCCCGCCAGGTCACCGATCGGCATCCGCTGGTGCTCCTCCGGCGTCCAGGTGGAGGGCGCGTCACCCAGGCCCAACACGGTGCGCAGGCTCTCGCCTCGATCCATGCCCTCGACCAGCTCCTTGATGCTGGCCAGCGAGAAGCCCCGCTCCTGGAGGTGGGCGATGAGGCGCAACCGGGCCAGGTGGGCGGCGTCGTAGTAGCCGACGCGGCCCCGCTTGGTGGGCGGGTTCAGCAGGCCCTTGTTCTGGTAGAGACGGACGGTGGACACGACCACCTCCGCGGTCCGGGCCAGCTCGTCGATGGTCATCTCGTCGGGGGCGGTTGTCGCAGACATGGGGTCTCCGTGATCTCTGACCTTGCTAGTAGATACTCACTGTGTATATGTTCACAGTGTACCTGACCGCCACGCGGAGCGTCCCGATGCCCGACCACCCCACCGCCCCGTTGCCCCCGCCCCCCGCCGGGCCGCCACCGCCACCGTCCGACGCCTGCCGGCGTTGGACGCCGACCACTGCCCAGAAGCAGGTCACCGGTCTCATCCTGGCCCTGGCCGTGGCGTCGGTGGCCTACCGCCTCGTGTTACGCCACGGGCGGGATGCGGACCGCCGCGCTGTTCGTGGGCGTGCCGGCCGTGCTGGCGATCGCGCTGGCCCTGGCGCCCCGGAGCGAAGGCGGCGGCGCCACCCTCATGCTGCTGAAGGGATCGACGCTGGCCATGCTGATCGCCTGCGTGGCCCTCCCCGAGGGCATGGTCTGCCTCATCTTCGCCCTTCCCCTCACGGCCTGCATCTCCGTCGTGGTCGGTGTCACCATCGACGCGGCCCGCCGCCGGGGGCATCGCCGGCGCCCGACGGTGATGGCCGTCTCGCTGCCGCTGCTCCTCTTCAGCCTGGAGGGCGTGGTCGGTTCCCCGGTCGACGCGGGCGACCACGCCACCCGCAGTCGGGTGGTGGCGGCATCGCCAGAGGATGTCGCCGTCGCGCTGGCCGCTCCGCCCCGCTTCGAGGCCGACCTGCCGGCGTTCCTCGCCGTCGGCTTCGACCAGCCGACGGGCGCCTCTGGATCGGGCATCGACGTCGGCGATGGCCGGACCATGGGACGCATCGACGGTCGGGTCGTGGGCCTGCCCGCGCCGGCTCTCGTGGCCAGGGTCGGTGCCCCGCTGCTCGGGAGCAGCTCGAGCCTCGCCCTCACCGGCCGCCGGTGCGTGCCCCGCCGCCTGGAGCAGGAGGGGTTCGCGTTCCGCCAGACCGACTTCGCCGCCACCGTGGCGCGAGCCCTGGAGGACCTCGCCTGAGGGGGTGCGCTGCTCCGAACGTCTGCGAACATGTGTTCATGTCCGGCCGGCGTCGATCCTCCACGCCCTGGCCCACAACCAGGATCCCCGCCCGGTCGAGGTCGGCCGCCGCCGCTCGGTCGGCTCGCAGTGCGCGCTCGGGCCGGGGGCGCGGTCGACCGCCGACCTCGACGCGGTCCTCGTCGCCCTGGTCGACCGGGTGACGGTGCGGCTGCGCAAGGGGCGCCGGATCGGCCGCACCGTCGTGCTTCGGCTCCGCTTCGACGACTACACCCGGGCCACCCGGTCCCGCACCTTCCCCCAGGCCACCGCCCACACGTCGACGATCCTGGCCGCCCTGCGCGCCCTGCTGGCCGGGGCGGCTCCGCTGGTCGAGGAGCGCGGCCTCACCCTCCTGGGGGTGGCCGTCTCCAACCTGGCCGACGACCGCCCGGTGCAGCTGACCCCCCCCTTCGACGTCCAGAGCGGCACCGCTCTCGACTCCGCCCTCGACGGTGTGCGCGAGCGCTTCGGCGGAGGGGCCGTGACCCGCACGGTGCTGTTGGGCCGCGACGTCGAGCCGGCGATACCTCTGGTCCGTGACTGACTCCACCCATCTCGCGACGATCCGTACACGAGAACGTGGACCGATCGTCGCGAGAACAGGACGGCGCACCTACTCTCGTGCCCGTGGCCACCGAGGACGACGTGCGGCGCATCGCCCTGTCGCTGCCCGAGACCACGGAGAAGCCGTGGTTCAACACCCCCGGGTTCCGGGTCAAGGACAAGGGGTTCCTCCGCATCCGCAGCGAGGCCGAGGGGTGGCTGGTGGCCTTCGTCGCTGACCTCGGCGAGAAGGAGGCACTGCTGGCCTCGGACGACCGGAAGTTCCACACCACGCCGCACTGCGACGGCTACCCCACCGTGCTGGTCGACCTGGACGAGGTGGACGAGGGTGAGCTGACCGAGCTCATCACCGACGCCTGGTTGGCCAAGGCTCCCGTGCGGGTGCGCAAGGCCTTCGAGGCCTCCCGCGAGCCCGATGGGTGACCCGCAGGTCAGGGTGGCCAGGCCGTGGCCAGTAGAACGGTGGGCCGGGACCGCCCTGACGGATCGTGGCCACCGACGCCACCCTGGAGGAGAACCATGAAGGTGCACGTCGATCAGGACCGCTGCGAGGGTCATGGCCGGTGCTACGCCCTCGCCCCCGACCTCTTCGAACCGGACGAGATCGGCAACGGGGTCGAGGTCGACGGAGGCGTCGTGCCCGCCGGCCGGGAGGACGAGGCGCGGGTGGCGGTGGCCAACTGCCCGGAGCAGGCCATCGAGGTCACCGAGGTCGACCGATGAGCAACGGACCCATCGAGGATCCGGCCGCCGCCGTGCCGACCGCGGCGCCGACGGTCGAGCCCGTCGAGGCCGGATCGGTGGCGGACTTCGCCACCGACTTCGACCACACCGACCCCCGATGGGTCCGCGATCCGTACCCGATATGGGACGACCTGCGCGAGCGCTGCCCGGTGGCCCACACCGAGCGCTACGGCGGCGCCTGGTTGCCCACCCGCCACGAGGACGTGGCCGCCATCGCCCACGACAAGGAGCGGTTCAGCTCGCGATCGGTGGTGATGAACCCGAACCGTCCTCCGCAGGAGCGCGCCCCCCAGGGCATCTCTCCGCCGATCTCGTCGGACCCGCCCTACCACCGCGGGGCACGGCGCCAGCTGCTCCCGGCCTTCGCCCCCCAGGCCGTGGCCCTCCTCGAGGAGGGCACCCGGGCCTACTGCGACGAGCTGCTCGACGCCCGCGAGGGGCGCGACGTCGTCGATGCCGCAGCCGAGTACGCCCAGCACATCCCGGTGCGGGTCATCGCCGACATGCTCGGCTTCCCCCAGGAGGACGCGGACATCTTCCGCGGCTTCGTCCACCACGTGCTGGAGGGCGTCAACAACCCGCGCGAGCAACGGGCCGACGCGCTGATGGGCCTGTTCGAGTACCTGCGGGCGCAGGTCGAGGACCACGTCGCCCACCCACGAGACGACCTCACCAGCTACCTCCTGGCCACCGAGACCGAGGAGGAGGCCGCCGACCACCTCCGCGTCGGCGGGTCCATCGGGCTGCTGCTCATCGCCGGCATCGACACCACCTGGAGCGCCATCGGGTCGTCGCTCTGGCACCTGGCCAAGACCCCGGCCGACCGCGAGCGGGTGGTGTCCGAGCCGGACCTGCTCCCGATCGCCATGGAGGAGCTGCTGCGGGCCTACGCCCCGGTCACCATGGCCCGCCTGGTCAAGGAGGACATGGACTGGAACGGTTGCCTCATGAAGGCTGACGACTGGGTCCTGCTGTCGTTCCCCGCGGCCAACCGCGACCCGGCCGAGTTCGCCCGGGCCGACGAGGTGGTCATCGACCGGGAGGTCAACCGCCACGCTGCCTTCGGGCTGGGCATGCACCGCTGCGTCGGGTCGCACCTGGCCCGCATGGAGCTCCGGGTGGCCCTGGAGGCCTGGCTGGCGCGCGTCCCCGCGTTCCACCTGGCCGACCCGGAGGCCGTCACCTGGTCCCAGGGCCAGGTCCGTGGCCCCCGCACCCTCCCCCTCGCCATCGACTGATCGGCGCGGGCCGGTCGAGTCCTCCGCTACGGGACGAGCACCACCCGACCGAAGGCCTGGCGGTCCTCCATGTGGGCGTGGGCCGCAGCCGCCTCGGCCAGCGGGTAGGTGCGGTCCACCACCACCTCCAGGTCGCCGACGGCCACCTCACCGAGGAGGCGGGCGATGTTGTCGTAGGCCCGGGGTCCGCTGAACAGCTCGGCCCCCAGGAACACGCCCTGCAGGGTGGCGCTGTTGCCCATCAGCGGTGAGACGTCGACGGGCTGGATGTCGCGACCCGCGTTGCCCACATACGAGATCCGTCCCCGGTAGGCGAGCGAGGCGATGCTGGCCGGCAGGGTGGAACCGACCGAGTCGAGCACCAGATCGACGCCCCGGCCGTCGGTCAGGCGGCGGGCCTCGGCGGCCACGTCCTGCTCCCGGTAGTTGATGGTGTGGTCGGCTCCGTAGTCGCCGAGCCGGGCCAGCTTGTCGGGGTGCGACGAGGTGGCCAGCACCGTGGCGCCGGCCCGGCGGGCCAGCTGGAGGGCAGCCAGGCCGACGCCGCCGGCTGCGGCCTGCACCAGGACCGTCTCGCCCTCCTTCAGACGCCCGAACTCGAACAGGCAGTCGTCGGCGGTGCCGAACGCGATCGGCACGCACGCGGCCTCGACCAGGGCGAGACCGTCGGGGACCGGCCAGGTCGATCCGGCCGGCACCGCCACCTTCTCGGCGTGGGAGCCGTGCATCATCGACGCCACGACCTGCTGGCCGACCTCCCGGTCGGTGACGTCTGCCCCCACCTCGGCGATCGTGCCGGCGCACTGGTAGCCCACGATGTGAGGAACCGCCGGCATGTCCCCGCCCAACCGGTTGAGGGTGTCGCCCCCCTCGATGCTGATGGCCTCGACGTCGATCAGGACGCCGCCAGGGGTGAGCTCGGGGTCGGGCACGTCCTCGTAGCGCAACACGTCCGGCGCTCCGGTCTCGTGGTACACGGCTGCCTTCACGGGGTGCCTCCAGGTCGGCGTCGTGCAGGGACGCTACGTCTCCCGGACCGCCGCCCCACCCGACGCCCGCCCGCCCACCGCCCGAAGTGGCGACCCAACGTGCACCTGGGGGTGTTCATCTGGTCTCTGGTTCGCCGATCCACTCGAAGTGGCGACCAATCGCGTTGCCAGGGCGACGCGCCTGGTCTCCGGTTCGGCCCAGGTGGCGCTCGGGGTCAGCCGTCGGTGAGGCGGCGGCGGAGCTCGACGTACACCGTCGTGCCGACCATGGCCTCCAGCTCCTCGCCCAGGCTCTCGACCACGGGCCGGTCGCCGACGTAGGGCTCGGGCTCCTCGGTGCAGCACCAGGCCATCTCGTCGCCCTCCTCGTTCCAGTCGGCCCGGGTCCACCGGCGCACGGTGGCCACCTCGGTCCCGTCGGCTGACTCCGCCTCCCAGTCCACCTTCACCGGGAGCTGCCAGCACACCGAGGGCTTCCACTCCAGTGGGGGCTCTTCGCCATCCAGTGCGGCCAGGTGGAGGGCGCAGCCGGCGCCGCCCTCGAAGTCGGGCCGGTTGAGGAAGATGCAGGCGCCCTCGACCACTCGGGTGGCCAGCTTCCGCTCGTCGGCGAACACGCCGCCGGCCTCGGCCTCGGCGTGGTGCTGGAAGCGCTCGGGCTCGAGCATCGCGGCGTAAGCGCTGATGCGGGCTCCCTCCTCGGGGCCGTCCAGCTCCGCGCCGACCGAGCAGCAGCCCTGCTCCAGCTCCGGGGCCCGCTCGGGAAGGATGCCCTGGCACCCCTGTCCCCAGATGCAGGTCCATCGGGAGGTGAGGAAGTCGACGTCGAAGCGCCAGATGACGTCCCCGTCGGCGATCTCCTCGATGCGCTCGTCCACGGCCCCGATCCTACGACCGCCCCGGCCCATCAACTTTGAGCAGAGTCCGCCGCATGTGACGCACTTCCGCTCAACGTTGGTGGACGGCCCCGCAACTTTGAGCGGAGTACGCCGGATGTGACGCACTTGCGCTCAAAGTTGGGAAGCCCGTGAGGGTGGACCAGGTCAGAGGTCGACATCGACGCCGACGGCCTTGCCCAGGACGGCCAGCTCCTCGACGATGTGGTCGCACATGTCCCAGAGGTCCGGGACCAGCTCCCGGCAGGCGACCAGGCCCACGTCGAGGGTGTCGCGGTAGCTCTGCACGGTGATGTTGAGGCCCTGGCCGTCGACGATCGTGGAGACCGGGTAGTAGTGCACCAGCTCCGCACCCGCGGTGTAGAGGGGCTCCCGCGGGCCGGGCACGTTGGAGACGACCAGGTTCACTGGCGAGGTGAGCCGCGCACTGAGGCGCAGGGCGGTGCGCATGGCCCCGGAGAAGACCGCGGGCGGCGCGAACTGGGTGAAGTCGGTCAGGTCCTCGGCCGGGACGGCATCGAACAGGCCCTTGGCCCCGACCATGCCCTCGTTCACCTTGCGGACCCGCTCCAAGGGATCGGGCTCGTCGGTAGGCAGGGTGGCGAAGAGGGCCGACACGCGGTTGGTCCAGCGCTCGGCCTCGTCGCCAGTGCGCACGGAGATGGGGACCATGGCCACCAGGGACTTGTCCGGGAGGGCGTCGTGGTCCTCCAGCCAGCGGCGCAGGCCTCCCGCGCACATGGCCATCACCACGTCGTTCACCGTCGCGCCCATGGCCCGCTTCACGTCCTTCACCGACGACAGCGAGGTGGACCGGAAGGCGAAGCGGCGGTGGGCGGTGATGGTGGCGTTGAAGGGCGTGGCCGGGCCCATGCTCTTGGGGAGCGGGCCGGCGATGCGGCCCTCGGGGCCTCGGTCGCGCCCGATGTTGAGGACCGTGCCCAGCGGGCCCCGGAGGTTGTTGCGCACCTGTCCGGCTGCAGCCACCAGCACGGGGTTGCGGGTGGCCTGGCCCACGTCGCGGACGGTGCGGGCCCCCAGCACCAGAGCCCGCCCCGGCTTCTTCAGCAGGCCCAGGCTGGCCTGGGCCAGCACCTCGGCATCCGTCTTGGCCCGGTCGGGGGTCCACGGCGGTGCCGCGTCGTCGGCGGTGTGGTCGGGATCGGGGCTGTCGTCGAGCATCATGCTCAGCAGCTCGGCCCCCGACGCGCCGTCGACGGTGGCGTGGTGGATCTTGGAGAGGATGCCGAAGCGGTCGTCGGGCAGGCCCTCGATGACGTAGCTCTCCCACAGCGGGCGCCGACGGTCGAGCGGCCGGCCGATGATGCGGGCGATGAGCTCGCCCAGCTGACGGTCGCTCCCGGGGGGCGCCACCGCGGTGTGACGGACGTGGAACTCGAGGTCGAAGTCCGGATCGTCCTCCCAGTAGGGGTGGTCGAGGCGGAAGGGGACGTTGCGCACCCGGCGGCGCAGGGGCTCCAGGCGGTGGAGCCGCCGGCTGATCTCGTCCCGCCAGGCCGTCAGCGGGTCGTAGTCCGGGTCGTCGGGCTTCTGGAAGATGGACAGGCCCGAGACGTGGCCGAACTGGGTCGGCGTCTCCATGTACAGGAAGGTGGCGTCGAGGCCGGTCAGCTGCTTCATCGGGTGCCTCTCGTCGTGGGTTACCCTCGTCACCCTTCCATCCGATCCCGGCGGCCGCAACGGTCAGCGGCGGTGCCGGGTGGCCCTCGACGCCGGGCCGAGCGTCGACGACGCCTCCGCAGGGTGTCAGGCGGGCAATGGCTCTCGTTCCACCCCTGCGGGCGCCGAGCCGGCAGACGTAGGGTTCGGACATGGACCACGAGGGCCGCGTCGATGCCGTCGAGCGAGAGCTGGGCGCGCTGATCGAGGCGGTGGCGGCGGGCTCGCTCGATGCCCCGGTGCCCACCTGTCCGGACTTCACCGTCGACGACCTGGCCGCCCACGTGGGCCGCTTCTCCG
>JBBSME010000062.1:0-17776 GCA_038233335.1 Acidimicrobiales bacterium
GCGGGTTGGATGCCTCGTTCTTGTACCTGGAGACGCCGTCGTCGCACATGCACGTGGCCGGGTTGATGATCCTCGACCCGACCGACGTGGAGGGCGGGGTCACCCTGGAGCGGGTCAAGGAGGTGTACGGGCAGCGGCTGCACCTGGCCCCGCCCTTCCGCCGGCGGCTGGCCCAGGTGCCGTTCGGCCTGCACCACCCGCTGTGGATCGAGGACTCGGACTTCGACATCGACTTCCACATCCGGGCGACCGCGCTGCCATCGCCGGGCACAGACGACCAGCTGGCCACCACCGTGGGCCGGCTGGTCGCTCAGCCTCTCGACCGGTCCCGACCCCTGTGGGAGGTGTGGGTGATCGAGGGCCTCGAGTCCGAGAACATCGCCTGTCTGACGAAGGTCCACCACGCCGCGATCGACGGGGCGTCGGGCAACGAGCTGACAGTGGCCCTGCTGGACCTCACGCCGGAGGTGGCCCCGCACGTGCCGGCCGAGGAGTGGGAGCCCGACCGGGTGCCGAGCGACGTCGAGCTGTTGGGCTTCGCCGCGACCTCGTTGGTCCGCCAGCCCTTCCGCCTGGCCAAGGCGGCGGCTCGTCTGCCGGGCGCGGCCCTGGACCTCCGGCGCCGCGACGGGGAGGCGCCCCGTCTGGCGCCGCCGCCGGCGCCCTTCGCCGCCCCCAAGACGCCGTTCAACACGGCCATCACCGCACGTCGGTCCTACTCGTTCGCGTCGCTCTCGCTGCCGCGCGCCAAGGCCGTCAAGAAGGCGACCGGGACCACGGTGAACGACGTCATCCTGGCGATGTGCGCCGGGGCCCTGCGCCGCTACCTCGACGACCGCGATGAGCTGCCGGACAAGCCGCTGGTAGCCATGGTCCCTGTGTCGGTCCGCAGCGACGACCAGCGCGACGCCATGGGCAACCAGGTGAGCTCGATGCTGGCGTCGCTCGCCACCGACATCGACGACCCTCTGGACCGGCTGGAGGCGATCCACGCCTCGATGGCGGGGGTCAAGCAGCAGCTGAAGGCGATCGGAGCCGACACCCTGGGCGACTGGGCCGAGTTCGCCGCGCCTGCCGTCGCCGGTCGCGCCGCTCGCCTCTACAGCCGGACGAAGATCGCTGACCGGCACCGACCGCTGTTCAACGTCACCATCTCCAACATCCCGGGCCCGCCGTTCCCGCTCTACTCCATCGGCGCCCGAATGGTGGCCAACTTTCCCATCGGACCGATCTCCGACGGCGGAGGCCTCAACATCACGGTGATGAGCTACCAGGACAGCCTGGACTTCGGCCTGCTCGCCTGCCCGGACGTCCTGCCCGATGTGGACGCCATGGCACATGGTCTCGACCACGCCCTCGACGAGCTGGTCGCAGCCGCCGACGTCGACGACGACCAGATCGCTGCGCTCAGCCGAACGGCATGACGACGACGTCCCCCTCAGCGACGGACACGGTCCCCTTTGTCGGGTGCTCACCGTGCCGTGGGGTAGCCATGACACGCGTCACGCCCACCGAACCCAGGAGAACCTCGTGAGCCACACCTTCGTTGACAAGATGATGGAAGCGCTGAAGACCGGGGAGCTCGTCTCTCCCGTGGAGCAGCTGGTGGGGATGCGTCTCGTCGAGCACGGACGGGGTGAGGCGTCCTACGAGCTGGCGGTGACCGAGAACCACGCCAACCCGATGGGCATGGTCCAGGGTGGCATCGCGACCATCATGGCCGATGCGGGCATGGCCATGGCCACGACCACCACGCTGACCAACGACGAGATGCGGGTCTCTGCCGTCACGACGGTGGACCTCTTCTCCCGGTTCATCCGTCCGGTCAAGGCCAGCAAGGTAGAGATGCTGCGGGCCGATGCCCGGGTGCTGCGGGCCGGCCGTCAGCTCGTGTGGGCGGAGTGTGATCTGTTCGCCGACGGCGAGCTCGTGGGCAAGTTCAACGCCACCGGGATCAAGGTGTCGTTCGAGCAGAAGGAGCACACGATGAGGACCCCAAGCGATGGCTGACCTCGGAAGCTGGAACTTCGCCGACGTCTGGGAGGTCATCGCGGCGGTCCAGCCCGACGCACCGGCACTCGCCCACGGTGACCGGAGCGTCACCTGGGCCGAGATCGACCGGCGGGCCGACGGCGTCGGCCGGGCACTCCTCGATGCCGGTGTCGTGGAGCAGGACAAGGTGGTCCAGTACCTCTACAACGGCCCCGAGTACCTGGAGTCGATGTTCGCGATCTTCAAGGTCGGCCTGGTGCCGGTGAACACCAACTACCGCTACGGCGACGAGGAGCTGGTGTACCTCTGGACCAACGCCGACGCTGTCGCCGCCGTGTTCCACGGGACCTTCGTCGATCGGATCGACGCCGTCAGGGATCGCGTGCCGGACATTCGCACGTGGTTGTGGGTCGACGACGGCAGTGGCCCGTGCCCGGACTGGGCCATCCCCTACGAAGGCGCAGCATGCTCCTCCGGGGGGCGCGCCCAGGGGTCATGGGGCCGCAGCGGCGACCACCTCTACATGCTCTACACCGGTGGCACCACCGGCATGCCCAAGGGTGTGATGTGGCGACAGGACGACCTCTTCGTCTCGTTGTCGCGGTCCGCCTCCAACCGGTACCCCGAGGACGGGGGGCTCGACGATGTGCGAGCGATGCTGGTCGAGCCCGGGCTCGCCAGCCTTCCTGCGGCCCCGCTCATGCACGGCACCGGGGCACTCCTCGCGTTCACCATGTTGAGCGACGGCGGCTCCGTCGTCACCCTCACCTCTCGAAAGCTCGACGTCGTCGAGCTGCTGGACACCATCGAGCGGCAGGGGATCAACGTGCTCGCCATCGTGGGTGACGCATTCGCCAAGCCGATGTTGGCTGCGCTCGACGCGGAGCCAGAGCGGTGGGACCTCTCGTCGCTGTTCATGATCGTGTCATCGGGGGTCATGTGGAGCTCTCCCGTCAAGGAGGGGCTGTTGCGACACCGTCCCGAGATGCTCCTCGTCGACCAGTTCTCATCCTCGGAGGCTCTCGGCATGGGGACGTCGGTCGCCACCGGCGGCAAGCCGGTCACCACCGCACAGTTCAAGCTCAGCGAGCGGGCTCGGGTGGTCTCCGACGACGGTCGATTCCTCGAACCGGGTTCACCCGAGACGGGGATGGTGGCCATCGGCGGGCGCACACCCGTCGGCTACTACAAAGACCCTGAGAAGTCGGCGGCGACGTTCCGCACGATCGAAGGGCAGCGCTACTCCATCCCGGGTGACTACGCCCAGGTCGCTCCGGACGGCACCCTGCGCCTGCTGGGCCGGGGTTCGGTGTGCATCAACACCGGCGGCGAGAAGGTCTACCCCGAAGAGGTGGAGGAGGCTGTCAAGTGCCACCCCTGCGTCCACGACGCCGTCGTCGTCGGCGTCCCCGACGAACGGTTCGGGGAGACGATCGTCGCAGTGGTGGAGCCCGTCCCTGGATCCGACGTGGAGGTGGACGCAATTGTGCAAACGGTCCGGGACCAGCTGGCGGCCTACAAGGCGCCCCGCCGAGTCCTCGCCATCGACACCATCGGCCGGGCGGCCAACGGGAAGGTCGACTACAAGCGGTTGCGCCAGTACGCCGTCGACCACATCGTCGGGGAGGCCTCATGACGGCGTCTGAGCAGCTGCACGGGGGCTGGACCCTCACCCGTTGGGACTACACCGTCGACGGCAGCTTCCGCGGATATCCCATGGGGGAGGACGCCAAGGGCCAGATCATCTACTCGGCCGACGGCACCATGTCGGCCATCCTCATGATGGCCGACCGGCCGCGCTCAGAGGCCAGTCAGTTCCACCAGGCGTCGCCTGAAGAGCGTGAGCTCGCTGCACTGGGATACGTCTCCTACGGCGGCACGTGGATGCTCGCCGACGAGACGGTCACCCACCAGGTGGCCTACGCCCTCTTCCCCAACTGGATCGGCACCGACCTGGTCCGGACCGTCACCTGGGAAGGCGAGCAGCTCGTGCTGACCTCGATCCCGGAGCTCTCGACCACCGGCAAGGTGATCGTCAACCGTCTCTACTGGGAGCGCGCAACCAACGGCGGGCACCCCTCCACCTAACGGCCGAGGATCGCTGGCCTGAAGGGGCGCGCTGTAGCGCTGGGGCGAGGTGTCGGCAGCTCCAGATATGAGTCCCTTGGCGTGGTGGGGTTTGGGTCCACCGGGGTCTGCCCAGACTTTGGTGGCGCTTCGGATCTGAGGGGGGTCTGATCGGGGGCTGAGGGTCCGCGGGCGCGGGGCAGGGGCTCCGCAGAATCGGTGGTTCCTACGCCTACAGAGCCTCCGGAGCCCCTGTGGAGACCAACGCTACGCGCATGTGCGCGCTGCTCGTGGGCCTGCCCGCGATCACCGTCGTCGGCATCGAGGGCCACGACGGTGCACCGTTGCGGATCCACATCGAGACGGCCGCCAGGGTGGTCGGGTGCGTGGGGTGTGGGAGCCGGGCGTGGCTGAAGGACCAGCGGCCCGTCGCGTTGGTGGACCTGGCGGCGTTCGGGCGCCCGGCGGTGCTGGTGTGGCACAAGCGCCGGTGGCGCTGCCCCGAACCAGCATGCGAGCAGGGCACCTGGACCGAGCAGTGCCCGGAGATCGCTGCGGCCCGTGCTGGGTTCACCGATCGGGCCGGGAGGTGGCTGACCGCCCAGGTCGGCCGGGGCCGCCCGGTCTCGTCGGTCGCCGACGAGCTCGGTTGTGACTGGCACACGGTCATGGACGCGGTGGTTGCCTACGGCACCCCGCTGGTCGAGGACCCCGGCCGGATCGGCACCGTCACCGCGCTCGGCCTGGACGAGACGCTCTTCGTCCGCACCGGGCCGTGGCGGCGCCGGTCGTGGATGACCTCGATCGTCGATGTCGCCCGGCCGGCCCGGCTGCTCGATGTCGTCGAAGGCCGCACGGCCAAGGCCCCACCGGCTGGCTCGAGGCCCGCCCGGCCGCCTGGCGCAACGGCATCTGTTGGGCGGCGCTGGACCTGTCGGGCCCGTACCGCAAGACCTTCAACGATGCCCGAACAGCGAGAGCCCGGCGCACCCAACGCCGACGGCGGGCACCTGCCGATCACCGATCCTCCGCACCGCACGGTCGTCGCCCATGTCGCCGGCTTGTTACCAGGTCTCACCGACAACGAAACGCGCGCGCTACTCGATGCGCAGGCCCGAGATCGCGCGCGAGATCACGAGCTGCTGGATCTGCTCGGTGCCCTCGAAGATGTCGTAGATCTTGGCGTCGCGGTGCATGCGCTCGACCGGGTACTCGCGCGTGTAGCCGTAGCCGCCGTGGATCTGCATGGCGCGCTCGGTGACCCACACCGCGACGCGACCGGCCTTCAGCTTCGACTGCGAGCCTTCGGCGTTCTTGTAGTCGCCGTTGCGGGCGAGCCACGCGGCACGGTGCACGAGCAGCCGCGCCGCGTCGATCTCGGTGATCATGTCGGCGAGCATGAACGCGATCGCCTGGTTCATGATGATCGGCTTCCCGAACGCGACGCGCTCCTTGGCGTAGGCCAGCGCCTCTTCGTACGCAGCGCGTGCGATGCCGACCGACATGGCCGCGACCGACGGACGTGTCGCCTCGAACGTCGCCATCGCCGGCTGCTTCTCACCGGTCTTCTGTCCGTCGCGAGCCTTGGCCAGCTTGGCGTCGAGCTTCTCCTTTCCTCCAAGGAGCATCGACCCGGGGACGCGGCAGTCATCGAGCACCACCTCAGCGGTGTGCGATGCGCGGATGCCGTGCTTCTTGTACTTCTGCCCCTGCGAGATGCCTGGCGTGCCCTTGGGCACGAGGAACGACGCCTGGCCGCGTGAGCCGAGCTTGGCCTCGACGGTCGCGGTGACGACGTGGAGGTCGGCGATGCCGCCGTTGGTGGCCCACGCCTTGGTGCCGTTCAGCATCCACTCGTCCTTCGCCTCGCTGTACACGGCCTTCGTCTTCAGCGACGACACGTCGGAGCCGGCGTCGGGCTCGCTCACGCAGTACGCGCCGATCTTGAGATCGTCTGGGCCCGAGCCGAAGCACTGCGGCACCCACTCCATCACCTGCTCGGGCGTGCCGTTTCCGGCGATGCCAGCGGCGGCAAGGCCCGAACCGAAGATCGACAGCCCGATGCCGGCGTCGCCCCAGAACAGCTCCTCGAGCGCGATCGGCAGCGTGAGCCCGGTGTTGTCGCCCAGCGACGCCTGGGCGAAGAAGTCGAAGGAGTAGAGGCCGATGTTGGCCGCCTCCTGGACGATCGGGTACGGGAACTCCTCTCGTTCGTCCCATTCGTGGGCGGCGGGACGGACGACGGTCGCCGCGAAATTGTGGACCCACTTCTGGATCTGCAGCTGATCGTCATTGAGGGCGAGGGAGAACTCTGTCATAGAGAGAAGTTACCGCGGGTAGCCACACAGGACCAACCCTGGCCGCCCGCGGCAGATGTCCTGGTCGCGGCATCTGTCCGTACGTCGTCAGACTGCAATCTGCCGCCAAGGAAAAGTGGCTCCGGTCACAACGAACGGTAGTTCCACATGCACCGAACGTGCCGTGATCTGGTCCCAGGAGGCCGTGATGACGATGCTGACCGACGCAGTGCTGGTTGACCGAGTGGTTGCCGGGTTCGAGGGCGATTTCGACGAGCTGTACCGACGACATGCCTCGACGGCATGGCGGGTGGCACAGGCCGTCACCGGCAACGCCCACGACGGCCACTCCACACGCCGCGTACCGAAGCCTCTTTCTGTCAATGGCTGGTTCTCGGGCGCGTCGAAACAGGGGTGGTGTCGAGGGGCGTACGGTTGTTGGTGGCCCGGGTGTGACCGGTCCGAAGAGCCTGCGTTCAGGATGCGAGCCGGCCACTCCGGACTGCGTAGACGTTCCTGAGTGTCCACCCAGGCCGCTCATCATCGGGGCCGAGGTCGACCTACATGCTCGCACCGGACGGCGTCGTTGGGTGTCTTGCCGTCGGCGAGCTTGCGATCGTAGAACGCGCGGCCCCGCGTGCCGGCATGGCCGATCTGGGTGACGGGGATGAGGTGCATGGCGTCGTTCAGCTTGCGGTTGGGCGAGGAGCTCGCCGAGCCCGTCGGCGGACCCGACCGCCCCAGGCCGGTTCTCTCCTCGGGCCGCTCGTCGCCGGGATGGGCATGGCGCGCCGTCGAACGAACAAGAACCACGCCAGCCACCGCACGCCCCTCGTTCCCTGGTTCGTCATTGCGTTCTGCGCTGCCATCGCCCTGCGCAGCACCGGAGCCGAGGCACTCGATGTCATCCGGACAGGTGAGGTGCTGCTCGTCGTCCTCGCACTCGCCGGACTTGGCATGGGCGTGCACGCCCGACGACTCCGCTGTCGGCGGCCATGAGATCCTGCCCAGTGGCGGCCATGTAGCTGCCCGGGCATGGCCATCAGAACTGCCCGGTGATGGCCGGTGGTTCTGCCCTTGTTGATGTCCGTTCCTGTCGGGGTCCACCCGGTGGGTGCTCCTCCTGAGTCGACTGGTCGGTGCTGACCAGACCCGTCGACCAGGAGGAGCAAGTGAAGTCTTACGAGGAAGTCATGGAGATTCTTGAAGCGTTCGATCTGACCGGCAGCTACCGCGATGCGGCGGTGCTGGCGGGGTGTTCTCATCACACGGTGAAGGCCTGGGTGGCCAGGCGCGACGACGGCGGGTTGCCGGGCCCGGGGGAGGTGACCGAGCGGGTCAAGGTGATCGACCTGTTCCTGCCCAAGGTGGAGGAGTGGGTGGAACGCTCCGAGGGCCGGATCCGGGCTGATGTCGCGTTCGAGCGGCTGGTGGCCTTGGGGTTCACCGGGTCGGACCGCACGGTGCGCCGGGCCGTGGCGCGGGTGAAGGCCAACCATGGGCGGGGCCGGCGGCGGGTGTATCGGCCGTGGATCCCGGAGCCGGGCATGTGGGCCCAGTGGGACTGGGGGCAGGGCCCCCCGGTCGATGGGAGGGTGACGAACCTGTTCTGTGCGTGGCTGGGCTGGTCGCGGGTCCGGGTGGTGATCCCGACGTGGGATCGCACGTTGCCGACGTTGGTGGGGTGCCTGGATCGGTCGATGCGGGTCTTCGGTGGGGCGCCGACGTACTGGTTGACCGACAACGAGAAGACCGTCACGGTCGATCACGTGGCCGGGATCGCGGTCCGGAACCCGGCGATCGTCGAGGCCGGTCACCACTACGGGGTCACGATCGCGACGTGTGTGCCGTTCGACCCGGAGTCCAAGGGCGGCTCGGAGGCCACGGTGCGCATCGCGAAGGCCGACCTGGTCCCGACCGATGCCAATCTTCTTGAGGGCTACGGGTGTTGGGCGGAGCTGGTCGACGCGTGCGACGAGTTCACCGAGGGGGTGAACGCCCGGGTCCATCGGGTCACGAGACGTGCCCCGGTCGAGATGCTGGCCGAGGAACAGGCCCGGCTGCACCGGTTGCCTGATGTTGGGTTCACCGCGTGTTTCGGGGTGACCCGGCGGGTGTCGTGGTCAGCGACGATCAGCTTCGGTGGGGTGACCTACTCGGTTCCCCACACCCTGGCCGATGAGACGGTCTGGGCCCGTGTCCAGGGCGACGAGCTGGTCGTGGTGCATCTGGCCGGGCGGGGCGCCACCGAGGTCGCCCGCCACGCCCTGTCGACACCGGGTCACCCGATGATCGACGACGCGCACTACCCGCCCCGCCCAGCGGGGCCGTTGCACCGCGAACCCCGGGCCACCAACGACGCCGAGGAGGCGTTCCTGGCCCTCGGGGCGGGGGCGCGAACCTGGCTGATCGAGGCCGGCGCCACCGGGGCGGCCAGGGTCAAAGCCAAGATGGCCGCCGCGGTCGACCTCGCTGCGTTGCACGACCCGGCCCGGGTCGATGCCGCGTTGGGCCAGGCCGCCACCTTCGGCCGATTCGACGAGGGCGACCTGGCCTCGATCCTGAACGCGCAACCGGCCGGCGAGGAGCGCCACGCCGGCGAGGGCCACTCCCTCCAAGACGGGACCAGCGCCTGGGAGGGGTTCGGATCATGACCCCCACCAACGGTGTTCCCATCACCCTGGCCGGCGAGGACCACGCCGAGCTGATCGATCTGCTCGAGTGGCTCGGCGACTGGTTCGCGAATGACACCGACCGGTACGCAGCCGCGTCGTTGGGCCGGTTCAGCTACGGGCTGATCGCCCTCGACGAGCTGCGCTCGGACCTGGCCCGATTCGCGTTCCTCCTCGGAGGACGACACGTCGACCTCGACGACGAGGACGAGGACGAGGAGGACTGGTCATGACCACCCCAACCGCGGTGACCGACGAGGTCGTCGATCTGTTGCGCCAGCTGCGCCTGCCCCACATGCGCCGCCACGCCCCCGAGGTGTTGGCCACCGCCAAAGCACAACGCTGGGAACCCGCCGAAGCGATCCGGGCGCTGCTCACCGAGGAGATCACCGGCCGCCGAGCATCCTCGATCACCACCCGACGCAAGACCGCCGGGTTCCCCACCGGGAAGACCTTCGACACCTGGAACGAGACCACCTCGTCGGTCCCCGCCCCCACCCAACGATCCCTCCGCACCCTCGAATGGATCACCAACCACGAGAACCTCGTCGTCTGCGGCCCCTCCGGCACCGGCAAGACCCACCTCATCGAGGCCCTTGGCCACGCCGCGGTCGACAACGGGGCACATGTCTCCTGGTTCTCGCTCGAAGCCCTCGGAGCCCTGCTCCGCCGGCACCGGGCCGACGACACCACCGGGAAAGCCATCCGCAAGATCATGCGCGCCGACCTCATCTGCATCGACGACATCGGACTCCTCCCCGTCGCCACCGAGACCGCCGAAGCCCTCTACCGCGTGGTCGACGCCGCGTATGAGAAACGGGCCATCGCCCTGTCCTCGAACCTCCACCCCGCCGGCTTCGACGAGCTCATGCCCAAGACCATCGCGAACGCCACCGTCGACCGTCTCCTCCACCACGCCCACATCGTCATCACCACCGGCGACAGCATCCGCCTCACCCAAGCCACCACCGGCAAGGGGGTGACGCCCCTGACCTGACCCCGGGCAGAACCACTGACCACCCCCGGGCAGTTCTACTGGCCACCACCGGGCACAACCACTGGCCACCCCCGGGCAGAACCCACTGACCGTTGACACTCCGCGCCCTCGGCACCTCGCCCCTGATTTTCGGGCTCATGGCATGGCTCGTGATCGGCGCCGCGTCGTGCGGCGGCCTGCAACTCCTCGCCCTATGACGTCTCGGTCAACCCGATGCAGCGCCGCTGACGTAGGGATCGATGCTGTCATCGCCGACACCGGAGAACGCGCTCCTCATCCGCCGGGTCTTCGAGCTCCTCCCGGTCGGCGACGTTGGTCGCAACCAACCGCTGCCGCACGGCCGTGGCGTCTAGGCATGGGTCAGGCCGGACGCTGTCCGTCCCGGTCGGAGCCCGGACGAAGGACATGGAAACGCGTCTCGCCCAGGCCTCGTAGGCGGCGGGGTCGTAGGCGGCGCAGTACGAACCCGGGCTCGTTGCTGATCGAACTGGCGAAGTCGTCTGACACCAGGACGGAGCCAGGGTTGGCGATGTTCACCAGCCGGCTGGCGAGGTTGACGGTGGGACCGAACAGGTCGGCTTCGTGGCGCAGGATACTGCCTCGTGCGACGCCGACCCGGAGGGATGGAATCAACGCATCCGCTTCGCACGCCTCGACCATGTCGAGGGCGGCGTGGCCGGCGGCGGATGCATCGACGACGGCGAACATCACCTCGTCGCCGATCATCTTGATCACCCGCCCCCCGTGGGCGGCGATGACGTCATATGCCAGCGCCTCGAACCGTTCGACCATGACCGCCAAATCGTGGTGGCTGAGTTCCTGACTCGCTGCAGTGAATCCGACGAGGTCGGCGAAACCGACACAGGCAGACTCCATGCCTCCTTCGTCGGCGGCGGCCACCCGACTGTGGAGCGCGGCGGCGAGGTGACGGCGCCATGCGTAGGTCAGAAACGACTCGAGCGTCGGATGCAGCGCTTCCACCGCAGCCGTGAGCATCGCTGGGTCGTCGGAGATCGCCTGTTCGAAGGAGGTTGCCTGTGCGTCGGCCACTCGGGCGAGGGACTGGCCGAGAACTCTGGTCACCTGGACTGCTACCTCCGGTGCCACGGCTCCGTCAGTCACGAGTGAAGCCGCTAGTCGGAGCATCTCCGTGTCCGCCTCAGTGAAGATCGGATCGTCGTCGGCGGCGTCGGGGAAGCCAAGCGCCCGCCACATCCGACGCGCCATCTCCGGCGTCACACCCGTCAGCTCGCTGACCTCCACGCGCGTATAGATGGGCTCGCCGAGGCCCACCGCGCGCTCGAGTCGGAGCCACGCCGCTCCATCGGGGGTCACCGCGTGTCCGGGGTGCGGGTACCGGACAAATGCAACAACACCACAGCATGACGGTCGAGCACTGTGCTGCGGCGGCGGATGCCCGGCGTGGTCACGAGACCGGGTCCCGAAGCCGTCGACCGGTCGGAAGCAGCGCCTCGGCGGTGGCGACGCGATCGGCCAGGTCCGGTCCTCGGGCGAACGCCTTGCGGGGGTAGCGCAGGGAGTACACGAACAGCGCGATGCCGAGGGGCCACGAGACCAGCGACCGCACGAGGATAGACGTGTTGGTGGTCGTGGTGGCGAGGAGTGCGATCTGCAGCACTCCAGTGAGGAGTTGGAATGCCGCCCAGGCCACGGTGAGCCGGCCGAAGACCCGCCGATAGGCAGGATGGCGACGGACCTCGTCGCGAAACGGATAGAAGATCGTGGCGATCGCTCCGACGATCGGCCGCCGCACGAGTACCGACACGGCGAAGACGGCGGCGATGACGAAGTTGTTGACGATCCCGGGACCGAAGTACACGGCGTCTGAGCCGGTGATGATGCCCGCCGCGCCCCGGAGCAGCACGTAGCCGAGACTGAACCACACCAGGGGTCCGGCCGCTCTACCGGCGCGGCGTCGCGCGATGACGAGGCCAGCAGCCCACGCGCTGGCGAGGCCCATTGCCCAGCCCAACCCGGCCATGGAGTTGATCGACAAGAACAGGGCGACGGGCACGAGGGCGTCCAGGAGGAACCGGCGTCCGTACTTGCGCAGCACGCTGGTCAGGGTCGGTGGCGGAGGGAGTTCTTCGTCGGCGGGACCTCCGCCGAGGTCGGCGGTGGCGTCGTCGATCTCGCGTTCGGTGATGGGTGGCCCGTACGGATCCGATCCCAGCGCGACGCGGTCGCGACCGTACTTGTCGTCGAAGTGGGCGTGGAGGTCGGCAAAGGCGGAGAGGAGGTCGAGGTCGGGGGCGAGGAGGCGGGTGGAGTCGTTGAGGTAGAGCACGTCCTTGAAGAACAGGACCAGGGCCGGCGGCAGGTCGAGGCGGTGGTCGACGAAGACCTTCATCACCCGGGGGGCACCGTCTCGGAGATCGTCGACCGACGGCGAATCCGCCTCGCGGCGCTGGCTCACGATCAGCTTGGCGATGAGGGAACGCCGGTCGGTGCCTTCGCTCAGGGCGCCGAGGGCGTCGAGGCCGTGGACCTGTGCCCGCACGTCGCGGGTGGCGATCCCGACGAGGAGTCGCTGGAGACCGGCTCGCTCCTCGGCATCGAGGCGGGCGCAGATCCCGAAGTCGACGAGGCCGAAGCGTCCGTCGGGCAGGGCGAGGATGTTCCCGGCGTGGAGATCGCCATGGAAGCGGCCGAACACGGTCGCGCCCTCCACGAGCGAGCGAATGCCCGAGAGCAGCAACGCGGTCGTGTCGATGCCGGCGTCACGCATCTGGTCGAGGTCGCCGAAACGGAGACCGTCGAGGCGCTCCATCACGAGCACTCGGGGGGTGATCAGTCCGGGAATCGGTCGAGGCACCACCACGTCCGTCACCCCGGCGGCCTCGAGGTCGAGGGCGACGTCGACCATGTTCTCGGCTTCGAGGCGGAAGTCGAGCTCCTCGAGGATGGTTCGGGCGAACAGCGTCACCACGGCCATCGGGTCGGCGATCGGCAAGTTCGGGAATCGTCGTTCGAGGGCCCGGGCGATCGGCGGCATCGAGCGGATGTGGGCCTCGACATCGCGGGCGATGTTCGGGCGCTGCACCTTGACCACGACACGGGTGCCGTCATGGAGGGTGGCAGTGTGGACCTGCGCGATGCTCGCGGCGGCCAGCGGTTCGAAGTCGAACGAGGCGAAGTGCTCGTCGACGGAACCGAGCTCGACCTCGACGGTGCGGCGGATCGTCCGTGCCGACAGGAGCGGGCCCCGGTCGCGGCACGCGGCGAACTCCTCGACGAAGACGTCGGGGAAGAGCCCGCGCCCCGAGGAGATGAACTGGCCCATCTTGATGTACGAGGGCCCGAGGTGCTCGAACACGCGACGGAGCCGGCGAGCGGCGTCTCGGGCCGGGGTCCGCGAGCTGAACCACGAGCGGGGCCAGTCGATGAAGCAGAACACCACCGCCTCGGCGGCCAGCGCCACCAGCACGACCGCGAGGCGACGGGCCCGGGCGAGGCGTCGTCCTGGACCGATAAGGTCCTCGACCTTCCCGGGAATGGATGCCCTTTCGGGACCGAGCTGGTCGCCCCATCGCGAACGACTGCCTCGCCGAGACCGGGCCGGCCGGCGAGGAAGACAGTGCCGCATGGCGCGCGTTCCGGCGGGTGGACGGCGCTCATCGCAGCTCTTCCTCAGGCTCGTTGCCGAAGAGCCACCGGGACTCGGAGGCCACGGCTGCGTGGGCGGCCAGACCGGCCCCCCAGCCCAGCAGCGGGAACACGAACCATGGGAAGCCCGCACCGGTCGATACCCAGACCGCGACGAGCAACAGTTGGACGAAAACGAACACGGCGGTGTGGATCCGCAGCGAGGCGCGCATCCCGCGGCGGCGCAGGCGTTGCTTTCGGGTCCGTTCAGTGCGGGCCGCTTGCTCAAATGGGTCAGTCATGAGTTCCTCTGTGTCGTCGTGTCGATCTCCGGCCGTCCACCGCGGGCGGCCAACGCTTCGAGGACGCCGGCCACGTCCCCAAGGACTTCATCCATCGTCGCGAGGTCGAGGCGAGGTGCCGCTGCCCGCATCCTCGCCAGGAAGCGACCGAGCAGCGCCTCGACCTCGTCGGCGCCCACGAGGCGGACCCCGGTCCGGGATTCGATGGCGGACAGTTCGTGCAACCGCTGCGCCAACGCCTCAGCTCCTGCTGGCGTGAGCGAGTAGACGCGCCGGCCGCCCTCGTCGACACCATCGATGAACCGCTCTCGGAGAGTGCCTCGATCCTCGGGTACACGCTGCCCGGCGATGGTCGGTAGCCGGGTCCGAACAGGCGGGCCAGCTCCGACATGAGCTGGTACCCGTGCATCGGCTGGCGCTCAAGCATCGCGCGTTCCCGCCGACACCGGCGCGCCGGCTCGGCTGGCAACGGGAACCTCGAGCGAGCGGTCAGCCCTCGATCGGTTCGGCGCCGGCATCGACGCCGCACAGCTTGCGCCACCCCTTCGGCACCGAGTTGCGCCCGAAGGCACCAGCGTCGAGCAGCGCTCCCAGCACCGGTCGCAGGGCTTGGTGGCGCAGCTCGACTCGGTTCGGAGCCACCCGGACCTGGCGCCACGTCTTCCAGCCGTCGAGGCCCACTGTCTCGTACACGCCGGGGTGGATCAGGGTGTCGAACATGCCCGAGATCACCAGCGGGGCCACCCGGCGCACCGCGACCTTCTCGGCGATCGAGGCCCGCTCCCAGACCTCGGGCAGCAAGGCCCGGGCGAACGAGAGGTGACGAGCCTCCTCCTGGCGGTGGTACAGGTTCACCCGGCGGATGAAGTCGTCGGTGTCGGGGTGCTCGGCCGCCCGCTTCTGTATGAGATCAGGGATCTCCTCACCGGCCAACACCAGGGTGTAGAGCAGCGCCGGCAGCGACGCTATGGTGTGGACTCCCCTGCGGAATAGCGCTCGGGCGATGCGGGACTCTCCCAGCGGATCGACGGCCGTGGGCGCCAAATCCTTGACCATGCGAATGAACAGCCGCTGGTGGCGGGTCTCTTCCCCGATCTCGTGGAGCAGGAACTCCACCCGCGGATCGGTGATGTCCCGAGCCGAAGCGATCTCGTGGGCGAAGCCGGCTTCGAGCACCGCCTCGAACTGGATGCCCGAGATGGTGATCGAGGCCACTTCCTCGCGTGACAGTTTGGCTCGTTGCTCGACGCTGAGGCCGAGGTCGAGCCCGGAGGTCGAGAGCAAGTCGTCGGCCAGGATTTGCCCGGACCCGACGTGGCCGGCCACCTCGTCGTCGGGGTCGATCACCCGCGTGGCCGAGACGGTGCAGAGGCGACGGATCTTGCCGGCGACGGGGCGGTCGGTTGGGGTTGCGGTTGCGGTGCTAGTCACGGTGGCTCCTCTTGGTCCGGGTACGGCCTGAATTCGCTTATAAGTTACCCTGAGTAACAACTGCCTGACAAGGGGTCGTCGCCGTGACATCTCACACATCCCGAAAAGCGAAGGCGAGGGCTCGAGGGCGCTCGGTAGCGGCCGACCACGACATCGTCGAGACGACGGAGCCGGCCGGTGCCGCTGAGCCCCGGCGCCGGATGCGACGCGAAGACCGTCGGGCGTCGATCATCGCCGCCGCCAAGGTGGTGATCGCTCGAGACGGCCCCGCCGTCTCCATGCAGGCCATCGCCACCGAGGCCGGCATCACCAAGCCCATCCTGTACCGGGTCTTCGGGGACCGGCACGGGCTGGTCGCGACTTTGGCCCAGGAGTTCGCCGACGAGCTCTCCGCCGGCCTCGACGCAGCCCTAGCGCTCGTTGGTGACCTCGGGGATCCCGACCCTCTCCAGGCCATCGAACCCCGCAAAGTGGTCGTCGCGGCCGTGGACTCCTATGTCCGCCTCATCGACCGCGACCCCAACCTTTATCGCTTCATCACCGAGAAGCTGGGCGACGACGACACGACGATCGCGACGATCGACACCCTCGCCCGCACCGTGACCCTGACCCTGGGGGGTGCCCTTCGTGCCGTCGACGGCGATTCCGGCGCAGCCGAACCGTGGGCCCACGGGCTCATCGGGATGGTCCACACCGCCGGCGACTGGTGGGTCACCCGTCGGACAATCTCGAGGGAGCAACTCGTCGAGTACCTGGTCGCCCTGAGCTGGGACGGCATGGCCAGCCGCTTCGACCTCCCAGAAACCGGACACGCCCTGGACGATTTCAGCGAGAGACTGGGGCCATGACCACCACCACGACACGCCGGGTCGAGGCCTCCGGACCGTTCGACCTCGCCCGTCTGGCCCGGATCGGGTTCGGGCACCGCCACCAGGATGATTTCGACGGAACCATGCGGATGGCGTTGGTGGGCGACGACCTGGCCACCTCCGCCGGAGTCGGTGTGTCAGCCAGGATGACGACGGTTCGCTCGCCGTCGAGATCATCAGCGACGGGCCCGCCTCGGCCACTCGGCGATCCTCGACCAGGTGAAGCGGATCCTCTCGCTCGACCACGACGGCAGCGCCTTCCTGCAAGTGGGCCAGCGGGACCCGGTCATCGAGCGCCTGCAGGCCCTGGCGCCGGGCCTGCGACCGGTGCTGTTCCACTCCCCCTACGAGGCCGCGGCCTGGTCGGTCCTCTCAGCTCGGAGGCCGGCGGAGCAGATGGCCAAGGTCTGCGCCTCGCTCTGCGAAGCGATCGGCGAAGGCTTCGAGGTGGCCGGCAACATCGCTTACGCCTTCCCCACGCCCGACCGGCTCGTCGACCTCGACGAGCACCCGGGGCTCAAGGACGCCAAGGTCCAGGGCCTACGGGGCGTGGCCGAGGCCGCCCTCGACGGCCGCCTCGGCATCGAACACCTCCGCGGCCTCGGCCCGGAGGAGGCCACCGAGCAGCTCCAAGAGATCAAGGGCATCAGCCCGTTCTTCGCATCGCTCGTGGTGGTCCGGACCATGGGCTACGCCGACCTCGATCCGCCCGACGAAAAGAACCTCCCGGCGCTGACCGGCCGCCTCTACGGCAACGGAGCCCCGTTCACCCTCGCTCAGCTCACCGAGGTCGCCGAGCAGTGGCGCTCCTTCCGGGTCTGGGCCACTGTCCTCGTCCGCTCCACCGGCCTGAACCTCCTCGAAAACCGAACGCGACTAAAAGGAGGAACAGGCCTTCGTCGCTCATAACGAGAGGGTCGCCGACCTACGGAATTTCGGTGTAGGTAGTGGACCACTCGGTCCTCCGACACCACCGTGCTACATGGATCGGCCAAGGTGACGCTCGCAGAGCACACCCTCCGATCCGGGTAGTACGTCAGACTGAGGCCGAGGTCCGCATAGGCCTCGGCCTTGCTCGTTGGGTCGGCGTCGGTCAGGGTGTAGGGGCCGAGAACTCATCTGCCGAGGTCAGACGGGTTCTGCAGGGCGGTAGCCGGTACGGTCGCCTGACCATCAAGGCCCTCCCTGCGCTCAGTCGGTTGGTGGTTTCGCGGTTGCGTAGGCTGCTGGCCACCGGTCACTGCTCGCCGACTACCTCGAGCACTACAACAGCCACCGGCCCCACCGAGGACTCGACCATCGCGCCCCCGACGATCCCGACGCCTCGCTGCCCACCCCGCCACCGAGCATCGAGCGCCGCACCGCCTGCAACGGACTCATCAACGAGTACCGCCCCGCAGCCTGATTCGGCCTGGGTCTTGCGGGTGCTCGGTGGGTTGGTTTCCTCAGGCCGCGGGGGCCTGAGGGAGGTCACGGTAGTGGGCGGTTTCGATCTCGGCGGGGGTGGCGTCGTCGAGCTCGCCGTGGAGGCGTTCCTCGTTGA
>JBBSME010000063.1:0-17668 GCA_038233335.1 Acidimicrobiales bacterium
AACGACTCCAGCCCGCCCTCCAGGGCGCGGAGGGTGTCGACGTCGAGGTCGTTGGTGGGCTCGTCGAGCAGCAGCACGTTGCCGCCCTCGGAGAGGACCTTCGCCAGGTGGACCCGGTTGCGCTCGCCGCCGGAGAGCACGCCGACGTTCTTCTGCTGGTCGGACCCCTTGAAGTTGAACGAGGCCACGTGGGCCCGGCTGTTCACCGAGCGGCCACCGATGACCATGTCGTCGCGGCCGCCGGTGATCTCCTCGTAGATCGTCTTCTCGGGATCGAGGGTCTGGCGGCTCTGGTCGACGTAGGCCAGCTGCACGGTGGAGCCGATCTTGATGGCGCCCTCGTCGGGGTCCTCGCCGCTGGTGAGCATGCGGAACAGGGTGGTCTTGCCGACGCCGTTGCCGCCGATCACCCCGACGATGCCGGCCCGGGGGAGCGAGAAGGACAGGTCATCGATCAGCAGTCGGTCGCCGTAGCCCTTGGACAGGTGCTCGACCTCGATGACCTGGTCACCCAGGCGATCGCCGCTGGGGATGGCCATCTGCAGCTTCGAGTCCCGGCCCTCGGCCTCCTTGGACTCGGCCAGCAGCTGCTCGTAGGCGCCCAGGCGAGCCTTGCCCTTGGCCTGGCGGGCCTTGGGGGCCATGCGCACCCACTCCAGCTCGTGGGCCAGGGTGCGGGCCCGGGCGCTGTCGGCCTTGTCCTCCTGGGCCATGCGGGCCTGCTTCTGCTCCAACCAGGACGAGTAGTTGCCCTGGAAGGGCATGCCCCGGCCCCGGTCGAGCTCGAGGATCCAGCCGGCCACGTTGTCCAGGAAGTAGCGATCGTGGGTGATGGCCACCACCGTGCCCGAGTAGTCGCGCAGGAAGCGCTCCAGCCAGGCCACCGACTCGGCGTCGAGGTGGTTGGTGGGCTCGTCGAGCAGGAGCAGGTCCGGGGCCGACAGGAGGAGTCGGCACAGGGCCACGCGTCGGCGCTCACCGCCGGAGAGGGGAGCGACCTGGGCGTCGCCGGGCGGGAGCCGCAGGGCGTCCATGGCCACCTCGATCTTGCGGTCGAGGTCGTTGGCCCCCTTGGAGGTGATCTCGGCCTCCAGCTTGGCCTGCTCCTCGCCGATCTTCTCGTAGTCGGCGTCGGGATCGGCGTAGGAGGCCAGGCAGGCGTCGTAGGCGGCCAGCAACCCGGCCACCTCGGCCACGCCGTCGACGACGTTGCCCTTGACGTCCTTCGTCTCGTCCAGCTCGGGCTCCTGCTCGAGCAGGCCGACGCTGAAGCCGGGGGAGAGGCGGGCCTCGCCGGTGAAGCCGTCGTCGACCCCGGCCATGATCCGCAGCAGGGACGACTTGCCGGCGCCGTTCGCGCCCAGGACGCCGATCTTGGCGCCCGGGTAGAAGGACAGCGAGATGTCCTTGAGGACCTCGCGGTCGGGCGGGTGGAACCGGCCGACCTTGTGCATCGTGTAGATGAACTGTGCCGACGACATGCCCCGATCATGGTGGAGCCCGCCGCCGGCACGCACATGCAGTGGCGGGAGCGGCTCCCGGTTCAGACCTCGACGGGTGCGAGGTGGCCGGTGGCGACGTCGTAGACCGCGGCGCCCACCACCAGGCCGTCGGGCAGGAGCGGGTGGGCTCGGATGCGGGCCGCGTCGTCGCCCAGGGCGGTCGAGGGTTCGGCGATGGCCTGGGGGTCGTAGCCGGCCACCGACGGGTGGTCGGAGGCGAGCCCGAGGGCGGCGGCCACCTTGGCCCGCACCTCGTCGTCGCTGCCCACCAGCCCGCAGTCGGTGTGGGCCACCACCAGCACCCGGCTCACGCCCAGGAGGTTGGTGGCCAGCACCAGGGACCGCAGCACGTCGTCGGTCACCCGGGCGCCGGCGGTGCGGATGATCTTGGCGTTGCCGGGCTCCTGGCCCAGGACGGCCAGCGGGTCGATGCGGGTGTCCATGCAGGTCACCACGGCCAGCCCGGAGGCCGCCGTCCCGCTCAGGCCGGCGAGCGGGAAGTCGGCGGCGAAGGCGGCGTTGGCGGCCCACACCTCGGCGAAGGCGTCGGGAGCGTGGGGATCCGAACCGGTGGCGGCGGGCATGGTGCCAGCATCGTCGGATCCGGGTCCCAGGGGGAAACCGGGCGGGCCCCGACGCCGTCCCTACGGGACCCTTCCGGAGGGTCGGTAGGCTCGGCTTCGATGCCTGCTGACAACGCCCCCCCGTCTGACGCCCTGGGTCCCAACGCCTGGCTGGTGGACGAGATGTACGACCAGTACGCCGAGGATCCCTCGTCGGTGAGCGAGAGCTGGCAGGAGTTCTTCTCCGGTTACCGCCCGACCGGGCCGGCTGGGTCGGAGTCACCGGCCGCGTCCGATCCCGCCGGGGCGTCGAGCAGCGGAACGTCGGCCGCCCCCTCGAAGCCCCAGGGTCAGACCAGCGCCCCCGCCGATCCGGCGGCGGGCAACGGCGCGTCGACGCGCGAGGGCGAGGCCTTGGGCGACGAGTCGTCGACCAAGGTGCTGAAGAAGGCGGGCCAGGCCGCGGCAGAGGGCACGGACAAGGGCAAGAAGAAGGGCGACGCCAAGAAGGCCAAGAAGAAGGAGGAGGAGCCGCCCGGTGAGGCCCTGCGGGGTGCGGCGGCGAGGATCGTCGCCAACATGGACGCCAGCCTGGAGGTCCCGACGGCCACCAGCTTCCGCGAGGTCCCGGCCAAGCTCCTCGAGATCAACCGCAAGGTGATCAACGGCTACCTGGCCCGCACCCGCGGCGGGAAGGTCAGCTTCACCCACCTCATCGGCTACGCCGTGGTGCGGGCCATCGCCGACACGGTGCCCGCCCTCAACGCCGCCTTCGTCGAAGACGCCGAGGGCAAGCCCCGCAAGATCGTCAACGAGCACGTGAGCCTGGGCCTGGCCGTCGACCTGGAGAAGAAGGACGGCAGCCGCACCCTGCTCGTCCCGGTGATCAGGGACGCCGACACCCTCGACTTCTCGGGGTTCTGGGCCGCCTACGAGGAGATCATCCGCAAGGTGCGCACCGGCAAGCTGTCGCCCGACGACTTCGCCGGCACGACCATCACCCTCACCAACCCGGGCACCATCGGCACCGTCCAGTCCGTGCCCCGGCTGATGCCGGGCCAGGGCGCGATCATCGGCGTGGGTCGCCTCGACTACCCCGCCGCCTTCCAGGGCGCCGACCGGGCCGCGCTGGCCGACCTCGGTGTGTCCAAGGTGATGACGGTCAGCTCTACCTACGACCACCGCATCATCCAGGGCGCCGAGTCCGGGATGTTCCTCAAGCGGGTCCACGAGCTGCTCATGGGCGAGGGCGACTTCTACGGCGGGATCTTCCGGGCCATCGGCGTGCCCTACGAGGCCGTGTTGTGGCGCCAGGACACCAACCCGGTGGACAAGGAGGATGCGTTCCTCCAGAAGCAGATCCACGTCCAGACGCTGATCAACCTGTACCGGGTCCGCGGCCACCTCATCGCCGACCTCGACCCGCTGGCGGCCAAGGAGCCGTCGATGCACTCCGAGCTCGACCCGGCCACCTACGGGCTCACGATCTGGGACCTGGAGCGGGAGTTCCTCACCGACGGCCTGGCCGGCCAGGAGCGGATGGCCCTGGGCGACATGCTCGGCGTGCTGCGCAACGCCTACTGCCGTCGCGTCGGGATCGAGTACATGCACATCCAGGAGCCCACCGAGAAGGCGTGGCTCCAGGGCCAGGTCGAGGGGGCGTCGACCTCGTTGCCGCCGGAGGACCAGCGCCACATCCTGGGCCGGCTCAACGCGGCCGAGGCCTTCGAGAAGTTCCTCGGCACCAAGTACGTGGGCCAGAAGCGCTTCGGCATCGAGGGCGCCGAGTCGGCCATCCCCATCCTCGACGCCGTTCTCGAGCGGGCCGCCGCCGACGCCCTGCCCAGTGCCGTGATGGGGATGGCCCACCGCGGCCGGCTGAACGTCCTCACCAACATCGTGGGCAAGTCCCACGACAAGCTGTTCACCGAGTTCGAGGGCTACATCGACCCCGAGTCCACCCAGGGCTCGGGTGATGTGAAGTACCACCTTGGCCAGACGGGCACGTTCACCTCCCGCCACGGTCACGAGATCGCCGTCGAGCTGGCGGCCAACCCCAGTCACCTCGAGGCCGTCGACCCGGTGGTCGTCGGCATGGCCCGGGCCCGCCAGGACATCATCAACGACCCCGAGGCCTTCTCTGTCCTGCCCGTCCTGGTCCACGGCGACGCCGCCTTCGCCGGCCAGGGCGTCGTGGCCGAGACGCTCAACCTGTCGAGCATCAAGGGCTACCGGGTGGGCGGCACCATCCACCTGATCATCAACAACCAGCTCGGCTTCACCACGCCCCCGGACTCGGCGCGGTCGTCGGAGTACTGCACCGACATCGCCAAGATGGTCCAGGCCCCGATCTTGCACGTGAACGGCGACGATCCCGAGGCCTGCGTCCGGGTGGCCCGGCTGGCCTACGCCTACCGCAAGGAGTTCCACAAGGACGTCGTCATCGACATGGTCTGCTACCGGCGCCACGGCCACAACGAGGGCGACGACCCCAGCTACACCCAGCCGATCATGTACAAGCGGATCGACACCCGGCGCTCGGTGCGCAAGCTCTACACCGAGGCCCTCGTCCGCCGGGGCGACATCAGCATCGAGGAGGCCGAGGCCGCCCTCGACGACTTCTCCGAGCAGCTGTCCTCGGCGCTGGAGGAGACCCGGTCCCACGCCCCCGAGGGCGAGGTGCGGGCCAAGCCGCCGGCGCCGGCCCGGGGCGTGCTGCCCCACGTCGTGACGGGCGTGTCGTCCTCGGAGATCGACAGCGTGTACACCGCCCTTTCGACCCAGCCCGAGGGCTTCACCGTCCACCCGAAGCTGGCCAAGCAGCTGGCCACCCGGGACAAGATGTTCGAGGACGGGCAGGTCGACTGGGCCCTGGCCGAGTCCCTCGCCTTCGGCACGCTGCTGCTGGAGGGCACCAACATCCGGCTGTCGGGGCAGGACTCCCGACGGGGCACGTTCTCCCAGCGCCACAGCGTCCTGGTCGACTACGAGACCGGTGGCGAGCACGCCTCGCTGGCCCACCTCGACCCCGAACAGGGCAAGATCTGGATCTACGACTCCCTCCTGTCGGAGTACGCCGCCCTCGGGTTCGAGTGGGGCTACTCGACCATCGCCGAGGACACCCTGGTCCTGTGGGAGGCGCAGTTCGGCGACTTCGTCAACGGCGCTCAGATCATCCTCGACCAGTACTTCTCCGCGGCTGAGGACAAGTGGGACCAGCGCTCCCGCCTCACCCTGCTGCTGCCCCACGGCTACGAGGGCCAGGGCCCCGAGCACTCCTCGGCCCGCATCGAGCGCTTCCTCAACCTCTGCGCTGAGGACAACATGCAGGTCACCAATGCCACCACCTCGGCCCAGTACTTCCACCTCCTCCGGCGCCAGATGCACCAGGCGGTCGTGAAGCCCCTGGTCATCTTCACCCCCAAGTCGCTGCTGCGGGCCAAGACGGCCCGGTCGTCGGTGGGGGACCTCCTCACCGGCTCCTTCGAGGAGGTGCTCGACGATCCGACCATCACCGACCCCGACTCGGTGCAGCGGGTGGTGTTCTGCAGCGGCAAGGTGAGCCACGACGCCATGGCCCGACGCGACGAGCGCGAGCTCCCCGCCGCCGTGATCCGGGTCGAGCAGCTCTACCCCTTCCCGCGCCGGGGGATCCGCGAGCTCCTCCAGAAGTACGGCAACGCCGCCTCGGTGGTCTGGCTCCAGGAGGAGCCGGACAACATGGGCCCCCGTTCCTTCGTGGGCGAGAGGCTGTGGCCGCTGGTACCCGACGGCATGAAGTACAGCGAGGTGTCCCGGGTCGGCTCGGGCTCGCCCGCCGGCGGCAGCCTCGCCATCCACAAGCAGGAGCACGACGAGGTGCTCACCCGGGTCTTCGAGGGCCTGTAGCCCTCCCACCTGTGGTCGACGACCGGTCCGATCCAGGCGCCGCCCGGCGCCACCGTGCAGGCGATGCGGGCGTGGTCCGGGCCCAGCCACCGCGGGGGCCGCTCAAGGTCTTCGCCGGCATCGCCCTCGTGACCGTCCCCATGGCCGTGCTGGCCACCGTCCTCCAGGGCGACGTCACCCTCGGTGTGGTGGCCCTGATCAGCGCGGCATGGGCTGGTGCGGTGGCCTACCTCGGATGGACCGCGGGCAGCGTGGCCGACGACGAGGGGGTCACGGTGCACTGGATGCGCCGCAGCCAGTCGGTGCGCTGGACCGAGGTGCGGAGCGTCGAGGTCGACCGATCCGGCCCGGGCGGAACCGCCCGCGGGGTGCGGTTCCTCCTCGACGACGACCGGTCGCTGCCCTGGACCCCGTGGGTCGCGCTCCTCTGGTTCGCCCAGTCCTCGGCCAAGCGGAGCGTGGCGGACCTCGAGCCCGTGGTCGAGCGGGCCGGGTGCGGTCCGATCGTGGACCCGTCCCCGCCACCCCCGTCGCGCCGTCGTCGCGGCCCGCCCGAGGCCTGATCCTGGCGCCCGCCGCTAACCGCGTGCGGGCTGCTCAGAACTAGAACGCGTTCCAGTTCGCAGTAGGGTCAGGCCTGTGACCGACACCGCACCCGATCGCCCCGACGGCTCGCCCTCCGCCTTCGAGGAGGCCCGCGGCGGTGGCGTCATCGACACCTTCCTGGCCATGCCCGACACCCGCGCCAAGCAGGCGGCCAAGTACCAGAAGATCCGGGACCTGGCCAACGACGAGGGCACCAAGGCCATGGAGATGCCGGCTGAGTACATGTTCAAGGGGGTGCCTCAGTTCGACGATGACGAGGTCGACGATCCCGTCCAGGTCGTGCTGAGGGAGATGGCCAAGCACCGGATCTCGACCTTCCTCGTCGGTGTCCACGAGAACGAGCACTCGAGGCGGGCCGTGCGGGAGATGCCCCAGCACTTCGCCGGGCTCCTCAACGTCGACCCCAACGAGGGCATCGGCGCCCTGCGCACGATCGACGGGGCCATCGAGGAGTGGGGTGACTCGCTCAAGTCCGTGCACGTGTGGGGCACCGGCCTCACCCCCCAGGTGCCCCTCGACGACAAGCGCATGTGGCCCATCTACGCCAAGTGCATCGAGGTCGAGCGTCCGATCATCGTCTACGCGGGCGTGCCCGGGCCCCGCATCCCGATGGCCGCCCAGCTGCCGATCCTGCTCGACGAGGTCTGCTGGGCCTGGCCCGAGCTCAAGGTCGTCGTCCGCCACGGCGGCGACCCGTGGACCGAGCTCATGGTGAAGCTGCTGCTCAAGTACCCGGGGCTGCACTACTCGACCAGCGCCTTCGCTCCGAAGTACTACCCGGAGGAGATCATCACCTTCGCCAACAAGCGAGGCGCGGAGAAGGTGCTCTACGCCGGCTACTACGCGTCGGGCCTCACCCTGGATCGGATCTTCTCCGAGCTCCCGGGCGTCCCGTTCCGCGACCACGTCTGGCCCGCCTTCCTCCGGGACAACGCCTCCCGCGTCTTCGACATCCCCGTCGTCGCGCCCCCCGCTCCCCTCGGCTGATCCACCCGGGTCAGCGGAGGGGGAAGCCGACGGCCTGCTCGAGCTCGGTGATGGCGGCGTCGGGATCTCCGACCTTGATCGTGGTCATGCCCATGGCCCGCGCCGGCTTGAGGTTGACGCCCAGGTCGTCGAGGAACACCGCCTCGGTCGGCGCGATGTCGAGCTCGGCGCAGGCCCGCTCGTAGAAGGCGGGGTCGGGCTTGCGCACTCCCACGACCGAGGACTCGATGATCACGTCGAACAGCTCCAGCACCGCGACGTGGGGATCCAGCTCGTCGGGCGTCGCCTCGTCGCCGGAGGCGGCGGCCTCGGGAGCGCCCATCGCCTCGGCCCGCACGGTCACCACGTTGTTGGTCAGGAGACCCGTCTTCAGGCGGGCCGCGCACCGACGCACAGCCTCGACCATGGCCGGACGCAGGTCTCCCCGCAGGCAGCCGAGCACGTCGGCGGCGACCACCTCGCCGCCCCGGGCCCGGGCCTCGGCCTCGAAGAGGGAGCAGAACTCCTCCAGGCCGACCTCGTTGCGCTCCAAGCGGGCCCAGGCGTTGGAGTCGGGGTCGGTGGCGTTGACTCGCCGCAGGAAGCCGTCGGGCAGCCCGTGGGCCTCCTCGTACTGGGCAAAGGCCTCGAACGGACTCGACAGGATCACTCCGCCGAAGTCGAACAGGACTGCCCTGGTGGTCGGCTCAACGCTCACCCTGGGAGCCTCGCGGCCCTCAGGAGCTGACGACGAACCGCGGCCGGGCTGGCCGCGGGGCCGAGGCACCCAGCGACGCAGAGCGTCGGTCGCGGCGTTCGCAACCCATCAGGAGGGTCAGGAGCCACCGAGGAGGTCGAGGGCGACGGCTTCCCACATCTCGGTCGAGAGTCGGAGCGACTCCACGTCGACCCGCTCGTCGTCCCCGTGGAACATCCGCCCGAAGTCCTCGTAGCGCAGGTGCCGGCTGAACAGCCCGAAGCCGTAGGCGGTGGCACCCAGGCGCCGGAAGAAGCGGGCGTCGGTGGCGCCCGCGATCAGCATGGGCACGTTCTGGCTGCCCTCGTAGAAGCGGCCCGCGACGCGGGCCAGTGAGTCCCACAGCGGCGAGTCGATGGGCGACTCGGTGGCGGGGTCGAAGACCGACGGCTCGATCTCCACCTCGTCGCGGAGGTCGCCGATCGCCTCCAGCAAGACGACCTCCACCGCGTCGCGGTCGTGCCCCGGCAGGGTGCGCACGTCGACCTCGAGGGTGACCTCGTCGGGGATGGTGTTCACCTTGGCCCCGCCGTGGGCGATGTTCGGGCTCATGGTCGTGTGGGTGCAGGCGTGGAACAGGCGGGCTGCGCCGAGGGGCAGCTCCTCCAGTCGCTCGTCGATGCGATCGGGGTCGAGCAGCGGTGCGGTGGCCTCCTCCGGCAGTCCCATGGATGCGAGGTAGCGCTGCCACACCTCGCCGATGTGCGCCTCGGGTCGGTGCTGCGAGATGCGCCGCACGACCTCCGCGGCCTTCACCAGCGCGTTGTCGGACTTGTAGGGCTGGGACCCGTGGCCGGCGGTGCCCCGCACGGTGATGCGGCACCAGTAGCAGCCCTTCTCGCCCACCATCACGGGGAGCTTCGTCCCGGCGGGGCTGTTCATCGGGATGCCGCCGGACTCGGTGAGCACGTAGTCGGAGCGCACTGCATCCAGCTCGTGGTCCGCCAGGTGGCGCGCGCCCCACGTCCCGGCCGCCTCCTCGTCGGCGACCGCGGCGAACACCAGGGTCCCATCCGGCTGCCACCCTCGCGACGCGAGTCGGCGGACGGCGACGGCCATGGACGAGGTCAGGTTCAACATGTCGACCGCACCCCGACCCCACACCTCGCCGTCGACCAGCTCGCCGCCGAAGGGGTCGCGCTGCCACCGCTCCTCGCTGACGGGGACGACGTCGAGGTGGCCGAGCAGGGTGAGGGTGGGGGCCGACGGGTCGCGGCCCTCGATGCGCCCGACGAGGCTCTGGCGCCCGGGCTGGGGCTCGTACACCTCGACGTTGAGCCCGCTGCCCTCCAGGTGCGCCCGCAGGGTGTCGACCGAACGGCTCTCCTCCCCGGAGGCGACGGTGCCGTCGTTCACGCACCGGTTGCGGATCAGGTGCTGGAGGAGGTCGGTGACCTCGGCGGTGGGGTTGTCGACGGAGGTGACCATGGTGCGGAACCTATCCAAGGAGCGACCTCGGTCGTGCCTCCGGTGCGCCTCCCAGCGGCCACGAGCGGCGGGCCGCTGGTGCCGTCAGCGGGCCGCGGGTGGCACGCGCTGCGACGCCCGGACCTACTCGTCGGAGGTCGCCATCCGCGCCAGCCCTTGACGGGCGTAGTTGACTCTGACCGACATGCCCGACGCCAACGACATCCGCGACCACGTCATCGTCGACGGGTCCAACATCGCCACCGAGGGCCGCTCTCTGCCGAGCCTGGCCCAGCTGGACGAGGCGGTGCGCGCCTTCCTCGATGAGTACCCGCAGGTGCGGATCACCGCAGTCGTCGATGCGACCTTCGCCCATCGCATCGACTCGTCCGAGAAGCCGGCCTACGAGCAGGCCATCCTCGACGGCGACCTGGTCGCCCCGCCGGCTGGCGCGGTCGGTCGGGGGGATGCCTTCGTCCTGGCCATCGCCCACAAGGCGTCGGCCACCGTGCTCTCCAACGACTCCTTCCAGGAGTTCCACGGCGAGTACCCCTGGGTCTTCGACGAGGGCCGCCTCATCGGAGGCAAGCCGGTCGACGGCGTCGGTTGGGTCTTCGTCGTGCGCTCCCCGGTCCGTGGCCCCGTGAGCCGCAAGGCGCAGCGGTCGGGAGGGGGCAACAGGGGCAAGGGTGGCGGCAAGGGACGTCAGACCAAGGCCCAGAAGGCCGAAGAGGCCAAGGCCGTCGAGGCCGAGGTGGCGGCTCGTCGGGCCCGTTCGGCTCCGGCCCGCGGCAAGGGCGGACGGACCAAGAAGGACGAGAGCGACTCCCTTGCGGCAGAGGCGGCCGAGGAGATGGCCCAGAAGGAGGCCGACGCCGCAGCCCCCACCCAGGGTCAGCGGTCCCGTCGCGGCGGCCGCAAGGGCGGCGGCGGTGCGACGCCCAAGGACTCCGGCAAGGACTCCGGGAAGAGCTCGGGCAAGGACTCCGGGAAGAGCTCGGGCAAGGACTCCGGCAGAGGGTCCGACAAGCGCTCCCAGGGCAAGGACAAGAGCTCCAAGGGCAAGGACCAAGGCGATGGCGGTGGTCGGCGGCGCGGGGGGAAGGCCCCCGAGACGATCAACGAGCCCGGGCCCTTCGTGGCCTTCGTGAGCGAGCACCCCGTCGGAAGCGTGGTCGAGGCGGTCGTCGACCGGTTCTCTTCTCACGGTGCGTACGTGGCCGTCGACGACACGCAGTGCTACGTGCCGCTGCGCTCGATGGCCGACCCCCCGCCCCGCAGCGCCCGAGCGGTGCTGACGGTCGGGGAGTCCCGGACCTTCGTCGTCGACGCGTTCGATGCGCCGCGACGAAGCATCGACCTGGCTGTGCCAGGTCACGAGGTGGCGGAGAGCGCTGCCAGCCCACCGAACCCTGCCGAGGAGGCAACCCAAGTGGCACCCGCCAAGAAGAAGGCTGCGACCAAGAAGAAGGCCGCAGCCAAGAAGGCACCAGCCAAGAAGGCGCCCGCCAAGAAGAAGGCGCCGGCCAAGAAGAAGGCTGCGGCCAAGAAGGCGCCGGCCAAGAAGAAGGCGCCGGCGAAGAAGAAGGCAGCTGCGAAGAAGGCGCCCGCGAAGAAGAAGGCGCCGGCCAAGAAGAAGGCTGCGGCCAAGAAGGCACCGGCCAAGAAGAAGGCTGCCGCCAAGAAGGCGCCCGCGAAGAAGAAGGCTGCGGCCAAGAAGGCCCCGGCCAAGAAGGCGGCCGCCCGGAAGCGGCGCTGACCTTCCCGGGCGAGGGTGCCGGGGGAGGGGCGATGGCGCCCTTCCCCCGACGACTCGTCCCGGCCGGGCGACGTCCCGCTCTAGGGTCGGTGCAGTGCGCATCGCCACCTGGAACGTCAACTCGCTGAAGGTCAGGCTGCTGCGGGTCGAGGAGTGGTTGGGCTACGCCCAGCCCGACGTCCTCTGCCTGCAGGAGACCAAGCTGGCCGACGGCGCCTTCCCCGCGCTCGCCTTCGAGGCGCTGGGGTACGAGACCGCTCACCACGGCGAGGGTCGCTGGAACGGAGTGGCCGTCCTCAGCCGGGTGGGCCTCGACGAGGTGGTCGCCGGCTTCGGCGACGACGCTGAGCCCGACCCCCAGGCCCGGCTCCTGTGGGCCACCTGTGGCGGTGTCCGGGTGGCCAGCGCCTACGTGCCCAACGGGCGGTCCCTCGACGACGACCACTACCAGTACAAGCTGGCCTGGCTTGAGCGGCTGCGCCGTCGCCTCGACGCCGACCACGATCCGAGCGAACCGCTGGTGGTCGCGGGCGACTGGAACATCGCGCCCACCGACGACGACGTGTGGGACCCGGCCGAGTTCGTCGGTGCCACCCATGTCAGCGAGGCCGAGCGAGCCGCCCTCGGCTCGCTCCTCGACTGGGGCCTGGAAGACACGTTCCGTCTGGTGCAGCCTGAGAGCGGGCTGTTCTCGTGGTGGGACTATCGCGCCGGCAACTTCCACAAGCGCAAGGGCATGCGCATCGACCTCCTGCTGGCCAGCGCGCCGGTCGCCCGTGGGGTCACCTTCAGCCTCATCGACCGCCAGGCCCGCAAGGGCAGCCAGCCCAGCGACCACGCGCCTGTCCTCATCGACGTCGACCTCGACGCCGCCTGACCCGGGAGCCCCCGTGGACGACACCACCCCTCAGATCCCCGTCTCGCCCCGCGTCATGTCGCAGTCCGATGTCGACCTGACCCCCCGCCGCGCTGCGCTCCGGAGGATCGCGGCGGCGAACCGCGCCCTCATGGAGGACCTGATCGGGACCGATGTCGCCCCCGAGGACCTGGAGGGGGTGGCCGAGGAGCTCGAGGCGCTGGAGGTGCGGTTCCACCAGGACCGGCCGCGCAGCACCTACGAGGGCATGGCCGAGGCGGCCATGTCGGGCGGGGCCATCGAGCCCTTCTTCGACCACTCGCCGCTCATCGGCCTGGCCAACCCGCTGGCCCCTCCCATCCACGTCGAGATCGAGGACGACATGGTGACGGGCCGGGTCACCTTCGGTGCCGTGTACGAAGGGCCGCCCGGGTGCGTCCACGGGGGCTACGTCGCCGCCGCGTTCGACGAGATCCTCGGCTCGGCCCAGACCTTCTCCGGCGCGCCGGGGATGACCGGCCGGCTCACGGTGAGCTACCGCCGACCGACCCCACTGCACGCCCCGCTCGTGATCGAGGGCTGGTTCGACCGACGCGAGGGCCGCAAGATCTTCACCAAGGGTCGGATCCTCGACGGCGACGCGGTCACGGCTGAGGCCGAGGGCCTGTTCATCACCATCGATCCGGCGAAGTTCCGCTCATTGGCCGACGACTTCAACCGTCGTCTGGCCGGCGACGGCTGAGGTCCACCGCCGGCCGCGCCCTAGCGCGTCAGCTGAGGTACTCCTCCACGGCTTGGGCCTCGACGGTGAGGTGCTCCGACAGCCCACTGACGATCGCCTTCTCGACCGCACCCGCCACCAGCAGCGCCTTGACCTTGAGCTCGCCTTCGATCCGGCGCACCGTCCCGGCGCCCTCCGGTGCGTACCGGTAGGTGCCCGAGCAGCGGAGGCGATCGACATAGTGGTCGGGGTGGAGTCGCACCGAGACCGTGAGGGCGTCGAGGTCGTGGACCGACTGCTCCACCCAGGTGAGCCTGTCGGGGTCGACGACCGCGGTGACGGCGGGGGAGAGGTCGGCGATGAACTGGTAGCGGATGCGGAGGGTCACGTTGCGGCCGTCCTGCTCCCGGCTGAGGACCTCGGGCGGCCCCAGGCGGTCCGAGCCGGTGAGCACTTCGTACAGCTCGGCGCTGGCGTAGGCCTCGGCCACCTCCTGAGGCGTGGCGGCGATGGTCTGGGTCACGTCGAAGCGCACGTGGTCTCTTGCGGTGGTCGGGACGACCGCTCGGCCGTCGTCCCAGGATGGATCATGGGTGAGCCTCCTGCGTCACGCCCGAGCGGTGATCGAGCACCACGGCCAGGAGCGACGCGCCGTGGGCATCGACGATCATGGGCCCCATGCCCCGCACGTCGGTCAGCTCGGCCTCGTCGGACGGTGCCTTGCGGGCGACCTCGGCCACCATCCGATCGCTCAGCACGACCGATGGCGGCACACCGGCGCGCCGCGCCGTCTCGGCCCGCCACTCCCTGAGGGCGGCCAGGAGGGCGGAGGGCCCGTCGGTCGGCCCCGACCGGGTCAGGGCACGACGGGCCTGGGCCAGGCCCGGCTTCGGCGGCGCCGGGCGGTTGGCCTCGGCCAACAGGGCGCGGGCCTCGTCCAGGACGGCCAGGTAGGGGGAGGGTCGGCGACGGACCTCGCGGTCGCGCAGGGTGCGCTGTTGGGCCCAGGACAGCTTGAGGACGTCTTCGGCCCGGGTCAGGGCCACGTGCAGGAGCCGCTGCTCCTCGGCCTCGGCCTCGGGCGTGCGGGCGTGGCTGATGGGCACGTAGCCGTCCTCCAGGCCGGCCACGTGGACGACGGGCCACTCCAGGCCCTTGGCCGCGTGGAAGGTGACCACGTCGATGGCGTCGCCCCTGCGTCCCGGGCCGTCGGCCCCGATGGCGTGGGCGATCCAGCCTCGGAGAGCCCCGGCCTTCGCGGTGGGGTCGGTGGCGTCGAGGTCGCGGGCCAGGCGGAGCAGGGCGCCGAGGTCGTCGGCCCGGCCGTCCTCGCCTGCGGCCTCGGCCTCGATGAGCAGGGCCTCGAGGTCGCCCACCGCCATGCGCAAGGGGCGGTGGCGGTCGGAGGTGAGGGCTTTGAGCGCGTCCCGGACAGCCGGACGCTGGAGGAGGGGGTCGGCGCCGCGGCGGCGCACCGGGATGCGGGCCGCGACCAGGGCCTCCTCGATGAGGTCCATCTGGTTGTTGGTGCGGACCAGCACCGCCTGGCGATCCCAGCGGGCCCCCGGCGGGTGGGCCAGGCGGGCGGCGGCGGCGATGCCGTGGGCCTCCTCGGCATCGGTGGCGTAGGCGGTGATCGTGGGCACCACCCCGGGGCCGCGCCGCGCCACCATCCGGGAGGGCTGTCGCCCCAGTGCCGCTCCGGCCAGGTGGAGGATCTGCGGGCTGGAGCGGTAGTTGGCCGTGAGCTCCACGACGGTGGCGCCCGGGTGGGTCCGTGAGAAGCGGGTGAGGTAGCCGGCGTCGGCGCCGTTCCAACGGTAGATCGCCTGCCGGGGGTCACCGACCACGCACAGGTCGGGCCGCTCGCCCCGCCACGCCTCCAGCAGCTGGTGCTGGAGCGGGTTCACATCCTGGAACTCGTCGACGAAGAGGTGGCGGAACCGCCACCGCTGGGCCGCGGCGAAGGCCGGGTCGGCCTCCAGCGCCTCTGCGCAGGCCGACAGGATGTCGTCGAAGTCCACCACCCCTCGGCGCCGCTTCTCGGTCTCGTAGGCCGCGTAGTCCTGGGCCACCCGCTCCAGCGGGGCACCGATCCGGCGATCGGCCTGGTGGGCGGCGTGGGCGTAGTCGTCGGGTCGCACCCGTCGGGCCCGAGCCCACTCGATCTCGGTGGCCATCTCCCGGGGTCCGAGTCCACCTCGTCCCGGGAGCGACCGCAGTAGGCGCACCTTGCTCTCCAGGAGGCCCGGCACCGGCCGGCCGCGGTCGGCCCACAGGGTCAGCAGCTGGGCCCAGGCGATGCCGTGGAAGGTGCCGACCGTGGGCCGGTCGCGCAAGCCGAGGGCGCCGAGCCGGGCCCCCATCTCGGTGGCGGCCTTGCGGGTGAAGGTGAGGGCCAGGACGTAGCGGGGATCCGCGCTGCCCTCGGCCGCCCGGTGGGCGATGCGTCGGGTGAGGACCCGGGTCTTCCCCGACCCCGCCCCGGCCAGGATGCACAGGGGCTGGCCCGGGTCGATGACGGCCCGGCGCTGCTCGGCGTCCAGGCCGGCCAGCAGTCCGGGTCCGTCCACGCTGCGCAGCCTACGAGACGGGTGCGACACCAAGCTCGGCTACGGGATCTGTGTGGTGGGACCGGGTGGTACCTAGGGGTCCTCCTCGGCTGCGCCTCGGAGAGGGCCCGTGCTGGCCGGGTCGCCTCGCCTGGCGGCTCGGCTCCTAGGGTTGGCGCGATGCCCGTCAAGGTCGACCGCCGTCGCTTCGAGGACCTGGTCGAGAAGGCCCTCGACGGTCTCCCGGCCGAGGTCGAGGCCATGCTCGACAACGTGGTCGTGATGGTCACCGACGGGCGCCTGGGCGACCCCCTCGGCCAGTACCAGGGGGTGCCGCTCACGGCCCGAGGGCAGTACGGGATGATGGAGATGCCCGATCGGATCACCATCTACCGGGTGCCGCTCTGCGACCACGCCCGTGACGAGGACCACCTGGTGGAGGAGGTCCGGATCACGGTGGTGCACGAGCTGGGCCACCACCTGGGCATCGACGACGACCGCCTCCACGACCTCGGCTACGGCTGACGGTCCGCCGACCCGCCCATCGGTCCCCTCACGGGGACCCGTCGACGGCCTAGATTTCGCTCGTGGCCTTCCCCCGCAAGCTGCTCAACGACGGCGAGGAGCTCGTCCTCGACCTGCGCCCGCATTGGGTCGCGCTGATCTACCCGGCCCTGCCATTCGTGGGCGCCCTGGTCTTCGGCGCCCTGGTGGCCATCCTCGATGCCCCCGCCTTCCTCGGATGGTTGGCCCTGGCGCTGATCTTCGGCAGCCTCGTCTACTTCGGGTCCCACTGGCTGGGGTGGAGCCGAACCATGTTCGTGCTGACGACGGATCGGATCATCTCCCGACGGGGGGTGCTCACCAAGTCCGGCATCGAGATCCCGCTGGAGCGGATCAACACGGTGTTCTTCAACCAGCGCCTGCTCGAGCGCATGGTCGGGGCCGGCGATCTGGCCCTCGAGTCGGCCAGCGAGCGGGGCACGCAGACCTTCAACAACGTGCGCCGGCCCGACAAGGTGCAGCGGGAGATCTACGTGCAGATGGAGGCCAACGAGAACCGCAAGTTCGACCGGGCCGGGGCCGCCCACCACAACGCCGGCGGGGGCGGCCTGTCGACCGCCGAGCAGCTGGAGAAGCTGCACGACCTCCTGGGCCAGGGCGTCCTGACCCCGGCCCAGTTCGAAGCCGAGAAGGCCAAGCTCCTCGGCGGCTGAGCCCGCGCTCGGGCCGAGGGCGGCCACGCCACCTCCGGTCGGTGAGCCACGGGCCAGCCCGGGAGATCGCTCGACGTGGCGCGCGGGTGGTGGGGCCCTGACCCCGCCGATCCGTCCCAGCTCCCGACGACGGGCCGGCGCGCCGGCGGGCACACTGGGCCCGTGTCGCCCCGCGTCGTCAGCCTGGTCCCGTCGGTGACCGAGACGCTGGTGGCTTGGGGCCTGCCCCCGGTGGCCTGCACCCGGTTCTGCGAGCAGCCCGAGATCGAGGCCGTCGGAGGGACCAAGCGGCCCCGCCTGGACCGGATCACCGAGCTGGCCCCGGACCTGGTGGTGATGAACGACGAGGAGAACCGCCGGGAGGACTTCGATGCCCTCGAGGCGGCCGGCCTCCGGGTCCACGTGGCCGGGGCTCGCACCGTGGCCGACGTGCCGCCGATGCTCGCCGCCCTGGCTGAGGCGGTCGGCGCCCCCACACCCGAGCCCTGGGAGCCGCCGACACCCCCGGCCGTGCCCCACGGCACCGCGTTCGTCCCCGTCTGGGCCCGACCCTGGATGACCCTCAACCGCGACACCTACGGCGCGTCGATGTTGGCCGCCGCCGGGTGGGCCGGGGCCTGGGACGACGACGACGTCCGCTACCCGGAGGTCACCGTGGCGGAGGTGGTGGCCCGCGGCCCCGACGCGGTGCTGGCACCCACCGAACCCTGGACCTTCAGCGAGGACGACCTCGGAGAGCTGGCCGACACGTTCGGCGCGCCGGCCGTCCTGATTGACGGCCAGGACCTGTTCTGGTGGGGAGCGCGCACCCCGGCCGCGGTCGAGCGGCTCCGCATCGCGCTGGCGGTCGGCGTGGCCTGAGGGGCCGGCTCAG
>JBBSME010000064.1:0-17570 GCA_038233335.1 Acidimicrobiales bacterium
CCGCCTTTGTGGAAGTCGGTGATGTGGTCGACCTGGAGGCCGCGGGTGGTGTGGCAGCCCGGCACGACACACTCGTGGTCGCGGGCTTCCAACGCGGTGCGGAGGGCGGCGGGGATGTGGCGGCGGTTGGAGGTGATGGTGGTGATGTCGGCGCCATCGCGGAGGACCAGCTTGAGCACCGCGTCCTTCGCCAGAGCCCGAGCCAGGGTGATGGGCATGGGGCCGAGGCCGGCGACCTCGCAGGTCTCGTCGCCTTCGGGATGGCCGCGGAGCCAGGCCGCGACGTCGAGGTGGAAGCTGATCTGGGCCGGGGCCCGCCGCCGGTACCGGGGCGGCTTCTTCTCGCTGCGGCCTGAGGGTCCCGCCGGTCCGGGTGTCGCGTCGGGGTCACCGTCGTGGGGGTGGGGCTCGCCCGGTCGAGCGGCGCTGGAGCCGGTCTCGTGGTCGTCGTCGAAGAGGCTGGGCTCAGGAGCAGCTGTCGACTCGCGGCCCAACCCCGAAGCGGGCCCGTCGCCTGCGGCGGGCCCGGCGCCGGTGGGGCTCGGGCTGTTCGCCGCGTGCCCGGCAGAGGCGGCGGCGTCGCCGTCCCGCCCGTGTGCGGGCGAGGTGTCGCCGTGGTCGTCTGACGCCGGCCCGGCAGGGCTCGACGAGTCCGAGGCCGAGTCGGGGTCCGAGCCCGATCCGTGCGCGTCGGGCCGTGGCCCGTGCGCACCACAGCGGGCAGCCTCGGGGATGTCGAGGTCGAGGTCGTGGAGGGTGTCGAGGCAGAGCAGCTGGAGGGCGTCGGCCATCAGCGCTTCGGGTGAGGGGCGTTGCCCGGCGGCGTGGGCCTGGCGGAACGCCTCCTTGCGGTAGGGCTCCAGGGCGGCCAGGAAGACGGCCTGGTAGGCGGGTGGGACGTTCCACTGGCCGCGGCCTTCGCCGTCGATCTCGAACCAGGCCCGCAGCTGACGGCGCTTGTACATCCGCACGGCGGCCTTGCCGTCGCGGTCATCGGCGCGCTGGTGGGCCTTGCGGGCCTGCGGACGGGCACCGGTGAGGTCGCCCGCTTTGCCCTTGGCCAACAGCGAGGACTCCTCCGAGCGATCGGCGGTGGCCCCCGCGGCCACTGCCTTGGTGGCCTCGGGTGACAGCGCACCGGAGGCGGCCGCATCGCGGGTGGCGGGGAGGTTCTCCAGCTGGCCGGAGGCTTCCAGGTCGGCCGCGGCCTGGCCGACGGTGGTGCCGTTGGTGCGGGCCGCCCACTCGGCCGGGGACCGGTACCCCTGGGCCTTCCACGCCCCCGCATCCGCAGCCGCCTTGGTCAACACGATCCGTGCCCCCGCCGCGCCGCGTTCGATCCGCCCCAACGACCGCACGATCTCGGCCAGGCGGTGCTTCTGGATCCGCTCCGGCACCAACTCCGGCCCCAGACCGACCAGGGTCTCCTCCAATGCCCGCAGCTGGGCGGCCACATCAACAGTCCCCACGTGGAGATCGGTCGCGGTCGACATGGCTTCACCTCCAAGGGACAGACGAGCCCGTCAGCAGCGGGCGTCGGATGGGGAGCGGAGGACCGGGAACCCTGGTCCTCGAAGGGGAGCACTACGAACACTAGTCCGTGACCCACGTCATGCCAACCCGCTGCGACATGACATCCGTCACATTGCAAGGCACCACCGCCCGCCGACACCCGAAATGGTGCAACGATCGGAGAATTACGCCCTCTTGACCTTCGTCGGAACGAGCGTTAACTTAACGAATGTTCCAACGGTGGTAGGGCGGACCATCACCACACCGGTCGCCTACGTGTAGGAGGGCGAAGACGTGTGGCTGTCGACGGACTCAGTTTGGTGGCAGAACCTGCTGGACCACCCCCGGGTGCAGCTGCGCCTTCGGGGGCGGACGGTCGAGGGCGAGGCACGGGTCATCGAGGACGAGTCGGACGCGGTCCGCGCGCTGCGTCGACTGGTGAAGGTCATCCCCTCCTACTCACGGCCGGCGCATCTCGAGAGGACCGACGGCCGGGTTCCCGACGACGAGCTGGTGCGCGCGGTGCGCGGCGACAGAACGTGCATCCGCGTCGTGCTCGATCCCCCAACCAAGGAGAATGACTGATGAGTGCACTGGATGAGCTGATCGCCGGCCTCGAGGCGGGGGACGTGGATCGCGCCCTCGGATCGCTGCAGGACGACACCGTGCTGCGGGTTGCGGTCCACGCCCAGCCGTTCGTCGGGCGAGAGACGATTGGCTTCATCTTCAACGAGCTGTTCAGCGGGATCTTCACCGACCTGCACGTCCGCGAGGTCCTCTCCGACGGTCTCCGTCGCGTGGCCGTGTTCGGCGTGGGCGTCATCGACTACCCCGAGCCGGCCGAGGGGCTGATCCTCATCACCGTCGATGAGCAGGACGAGCTTCGAGAGGTGACGGTGTTCCTGCGCCCGCTCGACGCCCTGCAGTCCCTGGCCGACGAGATGGGCCGCCGCCTCGGGGGCCCGCGGCCCCAGTAGCCGACCCTTCGCCGTCGGCTCTGCTTTGTGGGGCGGTCCCGCCCACGCGAGGCTCGCCGCCGGGCCATCTCGAGGTGGCCACCGGGCACCTCGCCCGGGTCGCAGGAGATGAGGCCGATGCCAGAGACACGACGGCGTCGGAACCGGCGGGGCGAGGGCGAACGGCTGCGCCGGGACGTCCTCGATGCCACCACGGGACTGCTGGCCGAGGCCGGAGACGCCAACGCAGTCTCCATGCGGGAGGTGGCGGCGGCGGCGCACGTCACGCCGCCCGCCATCTACCGCCTGTTCACCGACAAAGAGGAGCTCCTGCGGACCGTCATCGCCGAGAGGTTCGCCGACTTCGACCGCATCCTCGACGCGGCCGCCGCCGACGCCTCCACCCCGGCCGAAGGACTCGAGCGGCGTTGTCGCGCGTACCTCGACTACTCCGCCACCCATCCCGGCCACTACCGCGTCCTGTTCTCGGCCAGCCACCTTGGCCCGGTGGAGGTGGGCGCGACCGAAGGCGGCCATCCGGGAGCAGCGTCGTTCGGGCGGCTGCTCGATGCGGTCACTGCATGCCTCGGTGCCGACGAGGAGGCCGGGGCGCGATCCTTCGCCGCTGCGGTCACCCTCTGGAGCTTCCTGCATGGTCTGGCTGACCTGCGCATCACCAAGCCCGAGTTCCCGTGGCCGCCGGCTGATGACCTCGTTCCCGACCTCCTCGACAGGCTCCTCCCCCGGTCCTGAGCCTGGCCCAGGTCATGCTGGGCGTGCTCCGCCGACCACGGGGTGCGCAGCTCGAGGTGCGCGTGGCCGGGGCGACTCCCTGGACCCGCCGGAACTTCGTCCGCTGGATGTTCGAGGACTTCCCCCGCGCCGTCCTGGCCACCCCCCACCGGTGGCATCGAGGTCTCCTCACCGGCCCCGGCTCCTACCGCTGAGCGCCCGTCCCCGAGCTCTGTGCGCCTGCACGCCTGAGACGACGTGACCCAGACGAGGTCCTCCCTAGAAGCGGGAGGGGCGCTCGCGGGGTGAGCCGTCCAGTGGGTAGGTTGCGGGGCATGGCAAATCTCACGGTCCTGTACACCAAGCCCGACTCCGACGCCGAGGCGTTCCTGGACGAGTACAAGTCCGACCACCTCCCGATCGCGGCCAGGTTCCCGAAGTTGGTGAGCCACACCACGACGGTGTTCAGCGGGACCCCCCGGGGGACCGAGCCGCCCTACTACCTGATGTTCGTCGGCACCTGGGACAGCCAGGAGGACATGCAGGCGGCCATGGGTGATCCCAGCATCATGGAGGCCAGCAAGCACGCCATGGGCATGACCCAGAAGTACGGCAACAAGGCCGAGATGCTGGTCGGCGACGAGACCTGAACCGGCGCTCTCCACGCCGCAAGCGACGGCGGCGACATCCTCCAGCGCTCATCGCCTGCGGTGACCATCGCGTACGTGGCCGCCCGGCGCATGTGGTGCCCGTCGCGGGCCCGGAGGCCGCCCAAGGGTGGCGCTCCCGGGCAGAGACCCGGACGGGGCGGCCTCGATAGGGTGGGCCGGTGCGCACCCGACTGACCGAGATCCTCGACGTGGAGCACCCAGTGATGCTCGCCGGCATGGGCGGGGTGTCCTACGCCGAGCTGGTGGCCGCGGTGTCCGAGGCCGGCGGCTTCGGCAGCATCGGCGCCTCCACCATGGGCCACCCGGAGCTGATCGAGCAGATGGCCATGGTGCGGGAGCGCACGGCCAAGCCCTTCGGCGTCGACCTGCTCACCGCCGCGCCCCAGGACTTCGAGTCCAAGATCCGCGACATCGCCAAGGGCGGTGCCACGGTCTACGTCGCCGGCCTGGGCGTGCCCCGCGACGTGGTCGAGCTGTGCCACGACCTGAACCTGCTGGTGGTCAACATGTGCGGCAAGGTCCGCCATGCCGTCTCGGCGCTCGCCGCCGGTTGTGACCTGGTGGTGGCCCAGGGCACCGAGGCGGGCGGCCACACCGGCACCGTGGCCACGTTGGCCTTGGTGCCCCAGATCGTCGACGCAGTGGGTGATCGGATCCCCGTGGTCGCGGCCGGCGGTATCACCGACGGGAGGGGCCTGGCCGCGGCCCTCACCATGGGCGCCGACGGCGTGTGGGTGGGCACCCGGTTCATCGCCACCCCCGAGGCCCACGGCGTGCCCGGCTACAAGGACGCTCTGCTCGGCCTCACCGAGGACGGCACCGTGGTCACCCGGGCCTACACCGGCAAGACCTGCCGGGTGGTGCGCAACGCCTACACAGCGGCCTTCGAGGAGGCCGGCGGCACCCCCGAGCCCTTCCCTCTGCAGGTGCTGAGGTCGATCGAGGACGGAGCCAACCACCTGGGCGGCGGCCCCTCCACCACCGACGTCGACCCGGAGCGCGAGTTCATGCCCGCCGGCCAGGGCGCGGGCGCCATCACCGAGCTGATCCCGGCCGCCACGCTGGTCGAGCAGTTCATCGACGAGGCCGAGGCCGCCCTCCAGCGGGCTGGCAACCCGGTCTGAGGACAGCCACGACCATGACCGACATCCCCACCCTCCAGCCCTCGACCGACGTCGACGAGCGGACCAAGGTCGACGTCCGGCCCATCACCGACGACGGCGACCACGAGCGCTTCGCCCACATCGTGGTCCCCGCGTCGAAGGTGACCGAGGCTTACATCACCGGCGAAACGGTCACCGCCCTGTGCGGGAAGCGGTGGGTCCCGACCCGCGACCCGGGCCGCTACCCGATCTGCCCGACCTGCAAGGAGATCCTCGACGCCGCCCGGGCCACCCGCGACGGCGCCGGCGCCGGCGGCGGGAACGGCGGCGGCCCCCAGGGCGGGAGCGGCGGCTCCGAGGGCTGAGCCTCCGCCCGGTGGGCTGACCACCCCGCCAAGTGGCGACCAGAACGGTCGCCAGGACAACGCCATTGGTCGCCGGTACGCACAGTCCAGCGAAGTGGCGACCAGAACGGTCGCCAGGACAACGCGATTGGTCGCCGGTTCGGTGGCTGAGGGCCGAACCAGTGAGCAGGGCGCGGCCGGGGCGACCAGGTTGGTGGCCGGCTCGGGGGCGGGGCACCATGGGGGTCCCGGTGGCGACCTCCCGGGGCGGCCGCAACGGCTGAGGTGTCCGGGGTCGCGGCGGTGTCGGCCACCCGCCTCACCAAAACCGAGGAGCCCGTTGACCTCCCCCGCCTCTGCCGCGCCCGCGGCCCCCACGACGGCGACCGGACGACCCGTCCTGGCCCGGGCCGCGGTGATCGCCGTCGGCGCCTACGCCGGCGCCCAGGTGATCGCCCAGGTCACCAGCCTGAAGATCGGCGTGGTCGTGGGCCAGTCCGTCGACATGGGCACCTTCGTGTACCCCATCACCTTCACCCTGCGCGACGTGGTGCACAAGGTGGCCGGTCGGAGCGCAGCCCGCACCCTCATCCTCACCACCGCCGGGGTGAACCTCTTCCTCGCCGCCTACCTGGCCTGGACGGCCCGGGTGGAGAGCGACCCCACCTGGGGCCTGGGGGCCGAGTACGACGCGGTGCTGGGCCCGATCTGGCGCATCGTGGTGGCCTCGCTGGCGGCCATGGTCCTCAGCGAGCTGATCGACACCGAGGTGTACCACTGGTTCGTCACCCGCATCACCCGCCGGTTCCAGTGGCTGCGGGTGCTGGTGTCCAACGCCATCAGCCTGCCGGTCGACAACCTGGTCTTCGCGCTCGGGGCCTTCGCCCCCATCTCGATGCTGGGCACCGACGGGCTGCCCTGGGCCACGGTCTGGAGCATCTTCTGGATCAACCTGTGGGTGAAGGCCCTGGTCTCGGCCGCGTCGATGCCCCTGATCTACCTCACCAAGGACCGAGACGAGCCGGACTGACGCCGCCTCGGCTGCCGCGGCGGCGTCGGGCACCCGCCCAACCCCGCTGCGCCAGGATCCCCGACGCCCCACCGCCCGTGGAACGTCGGTCAGGCCCCGGTCTCGGGCTCGGTCGCGTCCATCCGGTGTCGCACCCACTCGGCCTCGAGACGCAGTCCCACCTCCGGCACCACCTGCGGGCTCCAACCGAGGACCTCCTGGGCCCGGCCGATGTCGGCCACGGTCCGGCGCTGGTCGCCGGATCGGGCCGGCTCGTGGTGGACGACGGGCGCCACCTCGAGGATGTCGGCCAGGATGGCCAGCGCGTCGAGCAGCTCGACCTCGGCCCCTCCGCCGACGTTCAGGACATCACCCTGACCGGCACGGGTCGCGGCCAGGACGGTGGCCACCACGCAGTCGTCGACGTAGGTGTTGCTCCGGCTCTGGTGGCCGTCGCCGTAGATGGTGATCGGCGTCCCCCGCAGGAGGCGTTCGCAGAAGATGCGGTAGGCCATGTCCGGGCGCTGGCGGGGGCCGTAGATGGAGAAGTAGCGCAGGATGGTGAGGGGAAGGCGGTGCGCTTCGCTGTGGGCCCGGAGCAGGTGCTCGGCGGCCAGCTTGGTCACGCCGTAGGGAGAGACGGGCCGCGTGCTGGCCCCCTCCCTTCCGGTGGCCTCGGCGCCGTAGATCGACGAGGTCGAGGCCTGCACCAGGTGACCGACCCCTGTGGCCAGGCAGGCATCGACCAGACGCTTGGCCGCGGTCAGGTTGCACGACTGGTAGGCATCGAAGTCGTCCCAGCTCAGCACCAGGCCGGGCGTGGCCGCCTGGTTGACCACGACGTCGGCACCCGCGATGTGGGGCTCGAGCAGATCGACCCGCAGGTCGACCTCGTGGAGCGTGAAGCGCTCGTGGGTCGAGGCCGCGGCCAGGTTGGCCACCTTGTCGGCGCGGGGGTAGTAGTCGGTGAAGCAGTCGATGCCCACGACGTCGTGGTCGTCGGCCAGAAGCGCGTCGACCAGGTGGGACCCGATGAACCCGGCCGCGCCGGTCACCACGATGCGCATGTGGTCACCTTCCGCTCCCTGGGGTGTCCGGGCCTCGCTCCACCGTGTGCCCTCCGCAGCTCCGCACCGCGCTGACCCTATCCGCGGTCCCCATGGGCGGAGGGCGGTGCCCACCACCCCGCCGTCGGTGCTCGACACCCACGAGGTGCGCACGATGGTCGCGGCGTCCCCCACGCGCGCCTCCCCGGCCAGCTTCGACGCGCCGTACACCGACAGCGGCGCGACCGGGTCGTCTCCACGGTAGGGCCGGTCCAGGGTCCCGTCGTACACGTAGTCGGTCGAGAGGTAGACGAGATGTGCCCCGACCGCGGCTGCGGCCTCGGCCACTTGGCCGGTCCCGGCATCGTTCACCGCCCAGGCGACACCGGGGTCCCGCTCGCAGCCATCGACGTCGGTGGCGGCCGCCAGGTGGAGGACGAGGTCGGGCCGGATGTCGGCCAGGGCGTCGCGCACGACCCCCGGTCGGTGATGTCGCACGCAGGACGGGTCGAGCGAGACAATGCCCGCGCGTCGTGGCCGGACCGCATCGCGGCGGCCAGCACCTCCCGACCCACCTGACCGGTGCCACCGGTGACCGCGGTGCGGCTCATCGGTTGCGGACGTGGGCGAGGCGCGGCTCCCACCAGGCCCGGTTGTCGACGTACCAGCGGACCGTGGCCTCCAGCCCCTCCTCGAACCCCCGCTGCGGCGCCCAGCCGAGCGCCACCACCCTGTCGGCACCCACCGAGTAGCGGCGATCGTGACCGGGGCGGTCCGGGACGGCGACGATCCGCGTCCGGTCGACGCCCAGGAGGTCGACGATGGCCTCGGCCAGGACCCGGTTGGGGCGCGCCTCGTGGGCACTGACGTTGTAGACCTCGCCCGGTTCTCCGTCGCAGAGGACCCGGGCCAGGGCGGCGCAGCCGTCGTCGACGTGCATCCAGTCCCGCACGTGAAGCCCGTCGCCGTAGAGCGGGACGTCCTCACCCGAGAGCAGCCGGGCGACGAAGTGCGGGATCAGCTTCTCGGGGAACTGGCGGGGGCCGTACTGGTTGGAGGAGCGGGTGACGACCACCGGGAGCCCGTGGGAGGCGTGGTGAGACAGGGCGATGAGGTCGCTGCCGGCCTTGGAGCCCGAGTAGGGAGACGACGGCCGCAGGGGGGCGGCCTCGGTGACCGAGCCCTCCCGCACCGGCCCGTACACCTCGTCGGTGGAGGCATGGAGGAAGCGCCCGACGCCGGCGCGACGGGCCTCGTCGCACACCACGTTCGTCCCGGTGCAGTTGGTCCGGACGAAGACGTCGGGGGCCAGCAGGGAGCGGTCGACGTGGCTCTCGGCCGCCAGGTGGACCACCGCGTCATGACCCTCGATCGCGGCCCGCACCGCGAGCCGATCGGCAACGTCGCCGACGACGAGCTGGTGGCGGTGGGGGTCCACCTCGGCCAGGTTCTGGGCCGCGCCCGCGTAGGTCAGGGCGTCGAAGGAGGTGACGGTGTCGTCGGTCGTGGCCAGCAGGTGGCGCACGAAGGCGGAGCCGACGAAGCCGGCGCCGCCGGTCACCAGGACCTTCACCTGGGCCACCGGGCCGCGGGGATGTCGGCCCGGCGCGGCGCCTCTCGATCGCGACGCGAGACCGTGGGGTGATCCAGGCCCCAGTCGGCCGCCACGTCGGGATCGTCCCAGGCCAGGGCCATCTCGTCGGCCGGATCGTGGTAGCGGTCGACCTGGTAGGCCAGGACCAGGTCGGAGTGGGCCGCGAAGCCATGGGCCACCCCCGGCGGGATGTAGAGGTGGCGACCATCACCGTCACCGCCCTCAGCGTCACCCAGGTCGAGGGCCACGGTGGCGCCGGACGTGGGGCTCGATCGACGGAGATCGTGCAGCACGACCCTGGCCCGACCGGACGCGACCGACCAGAGGTCGGCCTGGTGGCGGTGGTAGTGGAGGCCGACGACGACGCCGGCGCGCCGGCGGGCCAGGTTGGCCTGCACCATCGGGCGGGCGTCAGGGAACCACTCGCGCCGGTAGGTCTCGACGAAGCTCCCCCGCTCGTCGGCGTGCACCTCGCTGGTCGCCACCAGCACGCCACCGATGGCGGCGACGGGATCGATCCGAGCCACGACTACGGGAGCTCCACCGACGAGTCGTCGCTCACCATGAGCCGGGTCGAGCCCGGCGCGCGTCCGGTCCGCACGACCTCGGCGTCGCGGCCGACGAGCGACTCCACCAGCCGGGGCACGCCCCGCAGGTGGACCCGATCGAGGAGCACGGTGTCTTCGACCGTGGTGGCCTCGATGAGGACACCCGGACCCACCGCCACGTGGGGACCGACCCGGGAGTCGACCACCTTGGCGCCGGGGCCGATGATCGCCGGGCCTCGGACGACGCTGTTGATCACCTCGGCCCCGGCCTCGATCACCACCCGCCCTTCGATCGACGACGACCCATCGACCGAGCCGTCGGTGCGGGGGTCGAGCGTCCCGAGCACGCGGCGGTTGGCCTCGAGGAGGGAATCCTTCTTCCCCGTGTCGAGCCACCAGCCGGTGAACAGCTCGTGGGCCACGCCGTGGCCCTGGTCGATGAGCCACTGGAGCGCATCGGCGATCTCCAGCTCGCCGCGAGGCGAGGGGACGATGGCGGCCACCGCGTCGTGGATCGCCGGCGTGAACAGGTAGGCGCCGGTGAGGGCCAGGTCCGACGCCGGGTGCTCGGGCTTCTCCACCACCCGGACGACCTGTCCTCCGGGGCCGAGCTCGGCCACGCCGAAGCGGCGAGGGTCCGCCACCCGAGAGAGCAGCACCCGCGCCGCGGGGGCATCGGTCCCGCGGTGCCGATCGGCGGCGGCGGCGTCGACGAGTCCTCGCAGGCCGTGCTGGAGCATGTTGTCGCCCAGGTACATGACGACGTCGTCGGCGCCGAGGAACGGGCCCGCGACCTGGATGCAGTGCGCCAGCCCGAGGGGCTCGTCCTGCGGGAGGTAGGTGACGTCGATGCCCCAACGGGAGCCATCGCCGACCGCGGCCCGCACCTCGGCCCCGGTCTCGCCGATGATGACCCCGACGTCGGTGATCCCGGCCTCGGCCATGTGGGCCAGGCCGTAGAACAGGATCGGGGTGTTGGCCACCGGCACCAGCTGCTTGGCGCGGGTGTGGGTGAGGGGGCGCAGCCGAGTGCCCCGGCCGCCGGCGAGGATGAGTCCCTTCATCGGCGGCCGTCCTCCCCCGGGCCGCCGCTCAGACCGCCTCGCACCACTCCTTGACCTGGCTGACCACGGTGGACTGGGTCTGGTCGCCGGTCGGGATCGGGATGATGTTGAGGTGGGTGACGCCGGCCTCGGCGAAGGCGGCGATCTTCTCCTCCACGTACCCGGCGGGGCCGCACAGGGTGGTGGCCTCGAGCAGGGCGTCGGGGATCATGGCGGCCGCCTCGTCCTTCTTGCCGTCGAGGTAGAGGTCCTGGATCTCGGCCGCCTCCTTCTCGAAGCCGTAGCGGCACACCAGGTCGTTGTAGAAGTTCTTGCCCTTGGACCCCATGCCGCCCACGTAGAGGGCGATCATGGGCCGGGAGAGGTCGCGGAAGCCCTCGACGTCGTCGCCGATGGCGACCATGCCGCCGGCGTTGATCATGAGGGGGCCGAGGTCGGCCGAGCGCTTGGCCTGGCCGCGCGCCAGGTCGTCGCCCCAGACGTCGGAGGCCTTCTCGGGGTGGAAGAACAGCGGCATCCAGCCGTCGGCCAGCTCGGCGGTCATCTCCACGTTCTTGGGCCCGAGGGAGGCGACCCAGATCGGGATCTGGGAGCGCACCGGGTGAGCGATGATCTTGAGCGGCTTGCCCAGTCCGGTGCCCTGATCCTCGGGCAGCGGCAGCGGGTACAGGGGACCGTCGTGGGTGAGGCGGTCCTCTCGGGCCCAGATCTTGCGGCAGATGTCGATGATCTCTCGCGTGCGGCCCAGGGGCTTGTCGTAGGGCACGCCGTGCCAGCCCTCGATCACCTGCGGACCGGACGCCCCGAGGCCCAGGTGGCAGCGGCCGTCGGACAGCGCATCCACGCCGGCCGCGGTCATGGCCAGCAGCGACGGAGTGCGGGAGTAGATGGGCAGGATGCCCGAGGCGATCTGCACCGTCTCGGTGGTGGCGGCCAGGTAGCCCATGAGGCTGACGCCGTCGAAGCCGTAGACCTCGGCGACCCAGGCCAGGTCGAGACCGGCCTTCTCCAGCTCGACGACCTGCTGGGCCGACTCCTTGAAGCCGCCCGAGTAGCTGAGCTGCATGCTGACCTGCATCGGTCCTCCGTAAGCCAGGGTGGACCGGCGACCCTACCCGACCCCTCTCAGGTCGTGGCCCGACCGCAGAGGCCCCGAGCGAGGGCGACGCGCTACGCGCCGAGGCGCTCCCGGGCGGCCTTGCTGCGGTCCAGCAGCAGCTGGGGCACGAGGACGCCGGCACGGGTGTAGCCGCCCCCACCGTCGTCCCCGCCAGCCTCGGCCTCGTGGGCGTCCGCCTCACCCTCGGCCGCGACCTCGTCGGGGTGCGCGAGGCGGTAGGCCCACTCCTCGGGGGTGGCCAGGTCCTTGCGGTTCACCGAGCCCACCGCGACGCCGTTGGCGAAGCGGACCCAGTAGCGGATCCAGCTCAGCCCGACGACCAGGATCACCTTGCCGTCGGTGCCCTCGGGCACCTCCCGCAGGTCACGGGCGCAGACGACCTTGTCGCCCTTGTGGAGGATCTCAGGGGCATCAGGCTTGGCCACGCCCGGACGGTAGTGGGAGACACATGCCACGCCGAAACCCCGAGGGAGCCGGACCGAGACTTGTTAGTTTGGTGAACTGATGACCACGACGGCTCCCTCTCCCGCTCCGATCCCGGCCGATCCGGCCGAGGCCACCAGCCGCCTCCGGCTGGCGGTGGGTCGCCTCTCCCGGCGTATGCGCCAGGAGTCGTCGCTGGGCCACAGCCTGACCCAGATCGGCATCCTGGCCACCCTCGACCGAGGTGGGCCCACCACCCTCGGCGACCTGGCCGCGACCGAGCGGGTGGCGCCGCCCACCATCACCAAGGCGGTGGCCTCCCTGGTCGACGAGGGCCTGGTCGAGAGGGTGGCCGATCCCGACGATCGCCGGGTCTGCCGGGCCGTCCTCACCCCCGCCGGCCGCCGTGACGTGGCCCGGATGCGGAGCCAGCGCGATGCCTGGCTGGCCACCCGCCTCACCACCCTCTCCGCCGACGACCAGGACCGCATCGCCCGGCTGGTGCCGATCCTCGAGGCCCTGGCCGACGACTCCGCCCCGACCCCAGAAGCCCCCTCCCCATGACCGAAAAGCTCCGCCGCGGCGCCGACGACACCTTCCGCTCGCTGCGCGTCCGCAACTTCCGCCTCTTCTTCTCCGGCCAGCTGGTGTCCCAGACCGGGACCTGGCTCACCATGGTCGCCCAGACGCTGCTGGTGCTCCGGATGACCCGGTCCGGCATCGCCATCGGCCTGCTGGTGGCCTTCCAGTTCCTGCCCGTGCTCCTCCTGGGCGCCTGGGCCGGCAGCCTGGCCGACCGCAGCGACAAGCGGCGCCTGCTCATCTGGGCCCAGACCGGCGCCATGGTCCAGTCCTTCGCCCTGGCCGCGGTGGTGTTCAGCGGCCACGCCACCCTGCCCGCCATCTACGCCCTGGCCCTGGTCAAGGGGGTCCTGACCGCCCTCGACAACCCGGCCCGGCGGGCCTTCGTGGTCGAGATGGTGCCCCAGGAGATGGTGGCCAACGCGGTCAGCCTCAACAGCGCGGTGATGACCGGCTCCCGCGTGGTCGGACCGGCTGCGGCCGGGGCCCTGGTGGTCACCGTCGGGTTCGGCTGGGCCTTCCTGATCGACGGGCTGAGCTACCTCGCCGTGCTCTACGGGCTGCGGGCCATGACCACCAGCGAGCTGCGCCCCACCGTGCCCTCCGTCCGCGGGCCGGGCCAGGTGCGGGAGGGCCTGCGCTACGTGCGCAGCCAGCCCGACCTGTTCATCCCCCTGGTGATGATGGCCGCCATCGGCACCTTCGCCTTCAACTTCCAGGTGACGATCCCCCTGCTGGTCACCGGACCGCTGGGCGGCGGCGACGGCACCTTCACCATCCTCTTCTCGGTCCTCAGCCTCGGGTCACTCATCGGGGCCCTGTGGACCGCCCGCCGCACCGATGTGAGCAACCACCAGATCGTGGTGGCTGCGGCCGCCTTCGGGGCGTCCATGTTCGGCCTGGCCGCTGCCCCTGGCCTGTGGGCCGCGTTCCCGGTCGCCATCGTGATGGGGATGGCCAGCATCGCCTTCATGACCGCCTCCACGGCCACGGTGCAGCTGCGGGCCGCGCCGGAGATGCGGGGCCGGGTCCTGGCCCTCCAGGCCATGGTGTTCCTGGGCAGCACGCCCATCGGCGGTCCCATCGTGGGCGGCGTGTCCGATGCCCTCGGCCCCCGGGCCGGCATCGCCCTGGGCGGCATCGCCTGCCTGGCCGCGGCGGCGTGGGCCAACCACGCCCTGCGTCGCCCGGACGACACGGTGGACCTCGACACCCCCGAGGGTCAGATCGCCGAAGGCCGAGCCATCACCCTGGCCGACTGACGCTCGCCGATCGGTGCGTCAGGCCGGGTCCGACGGCAGCCCGAGCACCCGCTCGCCCAGGATGTTGCGCTGGACGTCTCCGGTGCCCCCGCCGATGGTGAGGGCCTGGGCGAAGAGGTAGCCGAAGGCCCAGGTGGGGTCGTCGACGCCGAGGGGCCCGGCCTGGGCCAGCAGCCCGGACGCGCCGGCCAGATCCTTGGCCAGGCCCATCACGTGCTGGCCGTGCTCGTCGGCCAGGACCTTGCGGATCGAGGCCTCCGGTCCCGGCGGTTCGCCCTTGATGGCGGCGGTGACGGTCCGGTAGCGGATGAGCCGCAGCACCTGGGCCTCGATCCAGAGCGATGCGAGGCGCTGGCGCAGCAGCGGGTCGTCCACCCCACCGGCCCCGCGCACCAGGTCGAGGAGGTCGTCGGCCTCGGGGCCCATGCCCCACAGCGCACCTCCGGCCGACAGCGACACCCGCTCGTTGCCGAGGGTCACCTTGGCCAGGGTCCAGCCCCGGTCGACCTCACCGATCAGGTGGTCGGCGGGCAGCCGGACCCCGTCGAGGAACACCTCGTTGAAGATCTGGGCGCCGGTCATCTCCACCAGGGGGCGGATCTCGATGCCGGGCGCGTCCATCGGGCAGACGAAGTAGGAGATGCCCTGCTGCTTCGGGACCTCGGGGTTGGTCCGGGCGATCAGGATCCCCCAGCGAGACCGGTGGGCCAGCGAGGTCCAGACCTTCTGGCCGTCGATCACCCACTCGTCCCCGTCGCGGGTGGCCCGGGTGGTGAGCGAGGCCAGGTCACTCCCCGCACCGGGCTCGCTGAACAGCTGGCACCAGATGTCCTCGGCCGAGAGGATCCCCGGCAGCCAACGGGCCTGTTGGGACTCGGTGCCGGCGTGCAGCAACGTGGGCCCGGCCCAGCCGATCCCGATGGGGTTGGACGGCCGCTTCACCCCGGCCCGGCGCAGCTCCTCGTCGATGACGATCTGGTGGATGGGGTCGGCGTCGAGCCCGTGGGGTCGAGGCCAGTGGGGTGCGACGTAGCCCGCCTCGGCCAGGTCAGCGGCCGAGGGGGAAGGGTTCTTCCCCAGCCACGATCGGATCTCTCGGCGCCGGGGGTCGTCATCACCGGGGAGGTCGAAGTCCACGGCTGGTCACGGTAACGGGGCAGACCATGACCGGGCCCTGACCACCTCCCAGGGCGCGAGGCGCTGCGTCCGCCGTCAGGCCTCGGAGCGGAACCAGTCGATGGTCGCGGCCAGGCCCTCGTCGAGGACCACCGGCTCGAGGTCCGGGAAGAGCTCGCGCAGCCGGGAGTCGTCGGCCTGGCTGTCTCCTACATCGCCGGCCCGCGACGGCTGGTGGTCCCGCGCCAGGTCGTGGCCGAGGAGGGCTTCGAGCCGGTCGACCACCTCCAGCAGCGACACCCGGGATCCGAAGGCCAGGTTGACCGGACCGTCGAAGGCCACCTGCCTGGTCGCGGCGTCGGAGAGGACGGAGGCGACGGTACCCACGTAGGTGAAGTCGCGCGTCTGGGTGCCGTCGCCGTGGATGGGGAGGGGCCGGCCCTCGAGGGCGGCGGACACGAAGGCGGGCACGACGGCGGCGTACGCGTGGCCGGCGGCCTGCAGCGGACCGAAGACGTTGAAGAACCGGAACGCGAGCACGGGAAGGCCGAAGGACCGCTGCCAGGCCAGGGCGTAGGACTCGGCCGCCAGCTTGGAGGCCGCATAGGGACTGACGGGCGCGGTCACCAGGCCCTCGTGCTTCGGCAGCGCAGGGTTGGCGCCGTAGACCGACGACGAGGAGGCCACGGTGACGTGCCCGACGCCCGCGGCGCGGGCCGCTTCGAGGACCGACGCGGTGCCGCTGGCGTTGGCGGCGTGGGAGGCAATCGGGTCGGTGATGGACCGGGGGACCGACGGGCGCGCCGCCAGGTGGACGATGCTGGATGCTCCCGCAGCGACGCGACCGATGGTCGCCACGTCGAGGATGTCGCCGACCACCAGTTCGGCGTCGACCCCGGTGAGGTTGGCCTCGAAGCCGGTCGAGAGGGCGGCGAACGCGACGACCTCGTCCACGCCCGAGGCGAGGAGGGCCCGACACAGGTTCGCGCCGATGAACCCGGCTCCGCCGGTCACCACCACCCTCATGGGCGCTCTTCCGCGCCTCGGCCGATCACAGCCGTTCGACGTTGTCGCCGACGCAGACGCCCTGGGTGTCGAGCACCCAGGGGGCCTCGGACAGCGGACCGAGGTCGGTGTCCTCGTGGTCGACGAGCAGGACCACGCCGTCGCTCTCGGCGACCGATGACAGGTCCGGGGCGACCTCGTCGGCGTGGAGGAGCAGAGCCGCGGGGTCGACGTGGGGATCCACCGCGATGATCTTGGCCCCCAAGGCCCGCAGCAGGCCGGCCAGGTGCACGGTGGGTGACTCGCGGGAGTCGCCCGTGTTGCGCTTGTAGGCGTAGCCGACCAGCACGATGGTGGACCCGTTGATGCTCTGCTTGCGCTGGTTGAGGAGCCGGTTCACGCGTCGCATCACGTAGTCGGGCATGTGCTCGTTCACGTCGTTGGCCAGCTCGACGAACCGGAAGGGGGTGCCGAGGCTCTGCTGCACCTTCCACGACAGGTAGCTGGGGTCGATCGGCAGGCAGTGCCCGCCCACACCGGGGCCCGGGGTGAACCGCATGTACCCGAAGGGCTTGGTGGACGCGGCGTCGATGACCTCCCAGATGTCCACGTCGAGGTCGGCCGCGAACATGGCCAGCTCGTTGACCAGAGCGATGTTCACGTGGCGGAAGGTGTTCTCCAGCAGCTTCGTCATCTCCGCCTCCTTGGGGCCGGAGACGGCCACCGTCCGCTCGACGATGTGGTCGTAGAAGCCCTGCACCGCAGCCAGGGAGGCCGGGGAGACCCCGGACACCACCTTGGGCGTGGTCTCGAGGGTCCAGGTGGCATTGCCGGGATCGATGCGCTCGGGGCTGTACCCGAGGTGGAACCCCTCGCCTGCGACGAGGCCCGAGGCCTCCTCCAGCCGGGCGCCCACGATCTCCTCGGTGGTCCCGGGGTAGGTGGTCGACTCGAGCACGACGGTCGCCCCGCGGCGGAGGTGGGGCGCCAGCATGGCGGTGGCCCCCTCGACGAAGCTCAGGTCGGGGAGCCGCTCCTGCAGGGGGGTGGGAACGGTGATGACCGCGATGTCGAAGTCGGCCAGCGCCTCGACGTCGCCGCTGGGTCGGTAGCGACCGGTCGCCAGCGCGGCAGCCAGGCGGGCGTCGTCGATGTCCTCGACGTAGGAAGCACCCTCGGCCAGCTCGGCGACCCGCACCTTCGCGACCTCGAAGCCGACCACGTCGTAACCGGCCTCCACCGCCCGCAGGGCCAGGGGCAGCCCGACGTAGCCCTGGCCCATCACCACAACCTTCTGGACCCGCTCCACAGCCTCACCCCTCGTCTCGGCGACTGGCGGCGAGGTTAGGCCACACCGCCCTGGCCGAATCCCCCCCGATCCGGCCCGCCCCCGCCGGGAGGGCCCGGCCCCGGCGGGCCTGTGGGGCCCCTCGGGGGGGGGCCCCCCCCGGGTGGGGGCCGGCGAGGCGGGGGCCGCCCCGGC
>JBBSME010000065.1:0-17185 GCA_038233335.1 Acidimicrobiales bacterium
CGACCGAGCCGGGCGGGCCGCCGGCGCGGGATCCTTCCTCGGGAGCCCCGGCGGCCGCGGGGGAGCGGCAGGAGGGACCGGCTGCCGCGGCGGTGCGGGTGGGTGCACCTGCACCTGCGTCGGCGCGAGGGCCGGCGCAGGTGCGAACGTGGACCGGGGCGTCGCCGGGCCCGATCGGGTCGAGGCCGCGGCGGGGGAGGGCACCGGACGAGGGGCGAGGCCCGGTGCCGCGACCACGAAGGGCCGGAGCAGGCGAGCCACGAGGTCGCCGCGCACCACCGACAGGCGGTAGAGCTCGTGGTCCACCCGCCACAGCTCTGCCCCCTCGGGGCCTTGGAGGTCGGCACCGCAGGCGGTGCAGCGGACCCCGTCGAGGCCCTGGTCACAGACCGGGCAGACGTGGGATGAGGGCTTCGGGAGGGACACGGTCCGCGGCATGTCGCCACCGTGCGCCTTCCCGAGCCCCAGGGGGACCCGGGACTCCCCCCATGGCCCCCTGGGGGTCCTCTGGGGCCGGTGGGTGAGGGTGCGGCGACCATCTCGCACCCGCGGGCCGGGGTGAAGGCGGCCGCGGCGGACTAGCCGAGGAGGTCGGGCGGGGTGGGGTTCTTGCCGGTGAGCGCGCCGGTCATGGCGTAGGGCTGGAACCCGAAGAACCCGCCCTCGGAGATGAACTCGTGGTCGTCGGTGGGGAAGTCGTAGTGGTCCTTCATGGCCTGCTAGGGCCGGTCCCGGAGCAGCAGGACCGAGGCGGTGAAGCCGTGGAGGTGGCTCCGCCCGCCGATCGGTCCGATCTCACCGGCGCAGGCCATGCCCGCCACCGCGGGGCCCACCAGATCGGTGACCAGCTCGGCGTCGTGGTCGGGTTGGCCGAAGAACGAGAAGCCGCGGCCGTTGCAGGTGAAGACCAGCGCACCCTGGTCCCGGCCGTCGGGGATGGCTCCGGCCGCCTCGGCCAGGAGACGCCGCATCTCCTCGTCGGCGCTGGCCGCGTCGCGCAGGTGGAACTGCACCGTGGTCCCGATCGACACCTGGTCGCCGATGGCCACCCCCCGGCGGTCGGGATCAGCGCCCACGATCCCCCGGATGAGGAAGTCGCCGGTGGCGAAGGTGGGCTGGCCCTCGTCGACCACGATGCCGATCTGCGGGCCGACCTCGAACACGGCCCGATCCTCTTCGCTCAGGCTCCGCCCCACCGTGACCAGCTGGTCCAGCGCGGGCTGGCCGGCCAGCTCCAGCAGCACGGGACCGTCGACGCGGGTGACGATCATGGGCTCGCCCACGGGACGACAGCCGGCGCTGACGAGCGGTGTGGCGGTGGCGCCCGGAGGCAGAAGGACCCCGACGGCACCGTCGTGGTGGATCTCGCCATCGAGGATGAGGCGGTTGCCGCCCGGGCCCCGCGCCCCGGACGCCAGCCCTCCGACGACGGTGAGGTCCGGCAGGTCGTCGGCCATGCCAGCCAGGAGCCCCTCCAGCGGGAGCGAGAACGGATCCGACAGGAGGAGCAGCGTCCGCGGGCCGCCCTGGGCCTCACCCGCAGGGACCCCCCGGACCCGCATCCCGCCCTCCACCAGGTCCCCCTCCAGGCGCACCGCCGTGCAGGGGCCGACGTTGGCCGCCCACAGGGCCACCGCAGCTCCCTGCTCGACCTCGCGAGGACCGCCGATCACGGTGGAGGCGGTGCAGCCCACCAGGACGCCGGGAGCCAGCGTCGACCGCACGGTGGCGGCCAGGTCCTCGGAGGCCCCGGCCAGCGCCGGCGACACGAACAGGACGGCCAGGTCGGGATCGGGCCCGAGCCGGTCGAGGACGGCGCCGACCACCTCGCCGATGGCCTCGGGCGGCGACGGGTGCTCGGACAGTCCGACGGCGAAGGTCACGGGCCTCCGCTCACCCGGCGGGCGGCAGCAGGGTCAACGGGACGACCACGATGGGCCCCTGATCGAGGCGACAATGGGCCTCGACGGTGTCGTACTCGGTGAACTCGAGCTGGGCCCGGACCAGCCGGTAGTTGAACTTGCCCGGCTCGACCTGGAGGGGCTGCACGTTGCGGGCCACCTGCTCCTCACCCCGGTGGTAGGTGACCTCCAGCGCGCCGTCGCCCGACTCCTCGTCGCGGCACCGCACCAGCACCAACAGGTGGGGCTCGAGGGTGACCGGGACGGGGGAGGGGGCGGCGAGGGAGAAGTGCACGCCGGTGAGGTCGATGCGGGTGGAGGGGCCAGGGACCTGGCGCATCTCCATCTCTTCGATGAAGACGGCGGCGACGATGTCCATGCCCCCTACCGTACGCGGACCGTCCGCCGCCCCCGACTCGTCGGTCGGTCGATGGTCAGCCGTGGACCTGGGTTCCGTCGATCCAGGTCTCGGTGCAGCGCAGGGTGGTGGGGTCGAGGGCGACCAGGTCGGCTCGTCGTCCCGACGCCAGCGCTCCCCGGTCGGGGAGGTGCAGGAGCGCGGCTGGGGTGGTGGAGGCGGCGGCCACCGCCCGCTCCAGGCTGACGCCGACCCAGTCGACCACGTAGGCCACCGCCGAGTCCATGGTGAGGCTGCTGCCGGCCAGGGTGCCGTCGGCCAGGCGAGGCGCCTCGCCGTCGTGGACCAGCCCGATCTCCTCGGCCCGTCCAGCCCGCCAGGCCACCGCGTCGGTGACCAGCACCACCCGACCGTCGGGCTTGCAGCGGAAGGCCACGTCGAGGGCGACGGGGTGGACGTGGACCCCGTCAGCGATGAGCGACACGGCCACCCGGTCGTCGGTGAGGAAGGCGCCGACCAGGCCCGGCTCGCGGTGGTGGAGGGGCGACATGGCGTTATAGCCGTGGGTGACGAGGCGGGCCCCGGCGTCGATGGCCGCAGTGGCCTGGGCCAGGGTGGCGTCGGAGTGGCCGATCGCGCACACCCCCCTTCGGGTCGTCACCGCTCGGACCGCGTCGAGGGCGCCGTCGGTCTCCGCCCCCAGGGTGACCAGGCACACGACCGGATCCAGATCAGCGATCCACGCCGGATCCGGAGCCCGCACGTGAACCGGGGAGTGGGCGCCCAGGCGCGTCCCCAGGAACGGACCCTCGAGGTGGGCCCCGACGATCCGCGGGCGAGGCCCGGGCCGAGCCTGAGCCCGCACCACCGCGTCCAGGTGCTCGGCGTAGGCCGCGTCCGGTCCGGTGACGAGGGTGGGCAGCCAGCTGGTGGTGCCCTGGGCCGCCAGCAGAGTGTCCAGCCGATCCCAACCCGGCGCGTCGGCGCTGGCCACGTCGACGTCGTCGATGCCGTTCACCTGCAGGTCGATGAACCCCGGTGCCAGCACCCGGTCGGGCACCGGGCCGGTCGTGGGCACGACCGAGGCGATGCGCCCACCGTCCAGCTCGACCAGGCCCGGGGCCAGGACTCCCGTGGGGGTCACCACCCGAGACGCGGCCAGCACGGTCATGGGCCGAGGGTACCCACGCTCCCGCAGGACGGCCCGGCCCCAGGCTGGACCGGTACCCTCTCGGGCGTGACCAACGAGACGGCGGGATCGACCCGTGATGCGATCCTGGTCGAGGCCCGGCGCTGCTTCGCCGAGAAGGGCTTCGACGGCACCTCGCTGAACGACATCGCCGCCGGCGTCGGCATCCGCCGCCCCAGCATCCTCCACCACTTCCCCTCCAAGGAGGCCATCTACGCCGAGGTGTTCCTCGGGGTCATGGCCCAGTGGTCGGCCCAGGTCGAAGAAGCCGTCGAGGAGCCCTCGGCAGAGGGCTGGAACAAGGTCGACCACGTGATCACCGCCGGCTTCCGGTTCTTCCAGGAGAACCCGGACTTCGTGGTCATGGCCCGACGCGAGGCCCTGGAGGGCGGTCGCCACCTGCCCATCGACCTGGGCAAGGTGCTGCGGCCCCACTTCGAGCGGGCGGTGGCCTACTTCGAGCGGGAGATGGACGCGGGGCGGTTCCGCACCCACGACCCCGAGCAGCTGATCCTCTCGGGCTACGGCGCCCTGCTGACCTACTTCAGCGACGGGCCCTTCCTCCAGGGCCTGCTGGCTCGGGACCCCTTCGCCCCCGAGGCCCTCGAGGCCCGCCTCCAGCACGTCCTGGCCCTGTTCCGCACCGCCCTCCTGCCCGAGCCCGACCGGTAGCGATCCGCTGCGCTCGGCCTCCCCTCCGAGAGCCGGGCCGATCCACCGCATGGTCTCGATCGCAGCGCTGTCCCGCCTCCTGGAGGTGACGGACCTCCAGCCGCTGCCTGGCGGCCACCAGTCTCAGACGTTCTCGGCGCGCCACGGTCCGACCCGGCAACGGGTGGTCGCGAAGGTGCACTCGCCGACGAGGTCGACGAGCACGCCCTCCGGACCCGCATGCAGGTGGTGGCCGAGCTGGCCGCGATCGAGCCCATGGTGTGCCGTCCGATCAGCCTGGACGGCCAGCTGCTGCGGTTGGGCGATGAGTCGCGAGTGAGGAACTTCAGCTTTCGGGGTTGCATGACGAACGTACGTTTGGTATCGTGAACACATCCCTTCGAGGACCAGGGTCTCGGTCCTTCCGTTCGTTCCCCTCTGGTGCCGCCTTCTGGGCGCCGCGCCGGACCGTGTCTCTCGGAGGTGATGCCCCATGCCCGTCGCGACCGATGCTCGGCCCGGGGCCGAGCCCACGTCCGGGGTGGCGGGACGGTTGGAGGCGATCGAGGCTGAGCTGGCCGAGCTTGCCGATGAGCTGGTGCCGGAGAGGATTCCGGGCCAGGTGCTGGCTCGGGTCGTGCGGTCGTTGGGACGGATCGAGCGCCGCGCCGGGGGCGCCCGCCTGGTGCTCACCAAGGCAGCGGCCGACCTCGGAGCGTGGAAGGGGCAGGGCTACCGATCCCCGGAGGAGTGGGCGGCTCGGGCCAACGGCACCTCCACCGCCCAGGCCAAGGCCGACCTCAAGGCCTCGGAACGACTGGCCGCCTTGCCCGCGGCGCGGGCCGCAGCCCGTTCCGGGGAGCTGTCCACCGATGCGGCCAAGGCAGTGGCGGAGGGGGCCTCGGCCGACCCGGCCACGGAGGGAGACCTGCTCGGCTCGGCGAAGAAGGGTGACCTGGGCGAGGTGCGCGACAAGGCCCGCCGAGCCCGTCAGCGAGCGGATGAGCGCGACGGCAAGGCGGCCAAGCGGATGTTCCGTCGTCGGGCCCTGCGCACCTGGCTCGAGCTCGACGGCGAGGGCCGCGGGTCCTGGAACGTCCCACCCGAGTACCACGCCCGGTTCCTCGCCGCCCTCGAGCCCTACCGCCAGGAAGCCTTCCGCCTGGCCCGAGAGGCCGGTCGCCGGGAGACCCCCGAAGCCCTGATGGCCGACGCCCTCGACCTCCTGGCCCGCGACACCATCGCCGACCTCAACATCCCCGACCCCACCGCTCCGGCGGATGACGCCGCCGATGAGGCACGCGGGGGCGAGGCGGACGCAGGGTCAACGGGTCCGGCCAACGACGACGACCCGAGCTTCGAGGCGGCGGACCGCGAGGGGGCCACGACCGCCAGGCCAGCGTCGAGCCCCGGCCAGCCCGCATCGGGACCCGGCGACACCCAGGCCGGCGATGCCGCCGATGGGACGGAACCCGACCACGCGGACACGTGCCACCAGCGAGGCAGAGCTGGCGACGACACGCTGTTCGGGGCCGAGGCGACCGGCTCCGACCCAGAGGCCCACACCGCGGGCCATCCGGGTGCCGCCGCCTCTGAGCGCGGCCGTGCTGCGAACGACCCCCAGACTGACCCTTCGGACCCGATGGCGGGCCGCAAGGACGCGACTGAGGCCGAGGCAGCGACGACGGACCCTTCGGACCCGATGGCGGGCCGGGACCACCCGGCCCCGACCGGGACGGCCGCCGCCGAACCCGCGCGCAGGGCCCCCGGGACCCCGCGGCCGACGGAGAAGCCTCGGGGTGCGGGCAACCGGCGGGCCGCAGCCCAGCTGGTGGTGCACGCGTCCTACGACGCCCTCATCCGTGGTTTCCCCGTGGAGGGCGAGGTCTGTGAGATCCCGGGGCTGGGCCCGGTGCCGGTGGCCTTCGCCCGCTTCCTGGCGACCGACTGCTTGCTCCGGGTCGTGATCACAGGCGCCATGGACGTGACGGTGATCAGCAGCGAGCGTCGCTACGTCCCTGCCGACCTGCGGGCCGCGCTCGAGGCTCGAGACCCTGAATGCGTCGTCCCGGGGTGCCACGCCCGACACCACCTCGAGCGAGACCACTGGGGCAGCGACTTCGCCCAGGGCGGCCCCACGTCGCTGGCCAACCTGGCCCGGCTCTGCCGTTACCACCACTACCTCAAGACCCACTGCGGATGGGTCCTCAGCGGTGGCCCCGGCCACTGGCGCTTCGAACCGCCATGACAGGCACCGTGGTGGCCCGCCTCCAGGTGAGCGGAGGGGCACCGGTAGGGTCCGGTGCGGTGTCACCTGAGCCCTCCGCGCGCCGCACGCCCGACCGGGCGGCGATCCCGAAGACTGACGCCTCGCCTCGAACCTCGGCGCCGGGGAGAGGGAGGGTTTCCTCCGGGGTGGCGGGAGGACGGCGGCCGTGGCTGGCGCGGCTCTGCGTTCACCCGCATCGCCCGCCTCGCCTGGAACGGTGCCCATCCAGGAGCCAGCGGTCGTGACAGCTGGCGATCCGTTGACCCTGACCGTGGCGGAGGCGACAGCTCGGGTGGCGCGGGCCACGCGCCGGGATCTGACCCTGGTGGGTCCGTTGGCCGGGGGCGAGACGGGGGCGACCGAGATCCGCGACGGGGACGACGGGCGCTTCGTGCTCAAGTGGGAGTCCGATCCGGTGCTCCGGGCCCGTCGTCTCGATGGCGTCGTCCTGGCCGAGCGGCTGCGGACCGAGGCCTCCTGGCCGGTCCCGCGCCAGGAGGCGGTGGAGGACGGGTCCTGGCTGTTCGTGGTCCAGGAGCTGCTGCCCGGTCGGCCCGTGACCCTCCTGACCCACCGGATGGTCGACACCCTGCTGGGGGCGAACGAGGCCCAGCGGGGCCTGGCCAAGCCGTCGGACCCAGACCGCTGGGCCGAGGACCTCATCACCACGCTCACCGAGGGCGGGAACGGGTACTGCCGCCACGACTCTCTGCGAGCCACGACGGCCGCACCCGCCGCATTGTGGAGCGGGTCGAGCGCCAGGGCCACTCCCTGCGGCCAGAGGACCTGCCGGGCCGCGACATCGTCCACTGGGACCTGCACCCCGGCAACCTCCTGCAGGTCGACGGTCGCGTCTCGGCCATCGTGGACCTCGACTTCGCCAAGGTGGGCGACGCCGACTTCGACCTCGTGACCCTGGCCGTGGCCAGCCTGGCCACCGAGGTCGAGCCGGGAGTCCGGCGACGGCTGTTCGCGACCATCGACGAGCGGCCCGACGAGCCCCGGCGGTCGGCCTACGTCGGGCACCTCCTGGTGCGGAACCTCGACTGGCCGATCCGCAAGGGGCGGTCGGAGGAGGTCGAGCTGTGGATCGCGCAGGCCGACCGGCTCCTCGATGGCGGCTGACCGGGCAGGGGTAAGGTCCCGCGCCGTGCGTCCTCAGCCCTCGTCGACCTTGTCCGAAGCGGCGTCGAAGGCCCTGCTGAGGGACCACGGCGTTCCCCTGCTCGACGAGCGGGAGGTGGCCACGGCCGAGGAGGCCGGTGTGGCGGCCAAGGAGCTCGGCTTCCCGGTGGTGGTGAAGCTGTGTGGCGACGCCATCGCCCACAAGACCGAGCGGGGCCTGGTGCGCCTGGGCCTTGCGGAGGCCGACGAGGTCACCCGGGCGGGGGCCGACCTGCTGGCCGCAGCCACGCCCGACGACGGCGACGTCTCGCTCCTGATCGCCCCCATGGTCAAGGGCAACCGGGAGCTGATCGCGGGCGTGGCCCGCGACCCCCAGTTCGGCCCCACCGTCCTGCTCGGGGTGGGCGGGATCCTGGCCGAGGCGGTGGGCGACGCGGTGGTGCGCCTGGTCCCGCTGAGCCGGGCGGATGCCGAGGACATGATCGACGGCCTGGCCACCCAGGCGCTGCTGGGCCCGTTCCGGGGCGAGCCCGCGGTCGACCGCGACGCGCTGTGCGACGTGCTCCTCGGCCTGTCGGCCGCGGCCGAGGCCGACGCCAGCATCGAGGCCATCGACCTCAACCCCCTCATCGTGGTCGACGGCCGGCCCATCGCCGTCGACGCTCTGGTCGAGCGGCGGGCGGGCCCGGCCCCGGCCGCCGCCTCCGACAGCGGGGCCCGCGCCCGGCCCACCGCCGAGCAGTTCCAGGCCCTGTTCGAGCCCCGAGGGGTGATCGTGGCCGGGGCCTCCACCCACCCGGGCAAGTTCGGCTTCGTGAGCCTGCACAACATCCTGGCCTGCGGGTACGCCGGCAAGGTGTTCGCCACCAACCGGGACGGGACCGAGGTCCTGGGGGTCGCCTCGGTCACCGACATCGCCGAGATCCCCGACGGCCAGGCCGACCTCCTGTTCGTCTGCACCCCGGCCGCGGCCAACCTCGACCTGCTGCGGGCGGCCGCGGCCAAGGGGGTCCGGGCCGCCTTCATCACCTCCGGCGGCTACGCCGAGGCGGGGGAGGAGGGCCTGGCCGCCCAGACCGAGCTGGTCGCCCTGGGCGAGGAGCTGGGCGTGCTGGTCGCGGGGCCCAACGGCCAGGGCGTGGTCTCGACCCCGGCCTCGCTCTGCGCCCAGATCGTCGCCCCCTATCCGCCCGCCGGCCAGATCGGCGTGGCCAGCCAGTCGGGCAACTTCGTCTCCAGCTTCGAGAACCTGGCCGTGGCCACCGGCATCGGCATCAGCCGGGCGGTCAGCGCCGGCAACGCCGCCGCGGTGACCGTGCCCGACTACCTCGAGCACTACGCCGAGGACGAGGCCACCACGGTGGGCCTGGCCTACCTCGAGGGCGTGCCCGACGGCGCCACCTTCGCCCGCCGGATCCGGGCCGTGGCCCGCCGCCAGCCCCTCGTGCTGCTCAAAGGCGGGGCCACCGCCGGCGGCCAATCAGCCGCCGCCAGCCACACCGGCTCGTTGGCCACCGACGACCGCGTGTTCGACGGCGCCTGCCGCCAGGCCGGGGCCACCCGGGCCACCAGCGTGGAGGACGCCTTCGAGGCGGCGGCCAGCTTCGCCACCCAACCCCTCCCGGCCGGGCCGAGGACCGCGGTCATGACCACCGCCGGCGGCTGGGGTGTGGTGTGCGCCGATGCGATCCACCGCTCGGACCTGGTGCTGGCCCCGCTGCCCGACGACCTGCGGGCCGCCATCGACGAGAAGCTGCCTCCCCGGTGGAGCCGTGCGAACCCGATCGACCTGGCCGGGGGCGAGACGCGCGACACCATCCCCGAGCTGATGGCCCTCATCGCCGGGCATCCGGAGATCGACGCCCTGATCCACCTCGGCCTGGGCATCCAGGCCAACCAGGCCCGGCTCATGCGGGAGGGGCCGTTCCACCCCGACCACGGGATCGGCCGGATCGTCGACTACCACGAGCGCCAGGACGCGCGGTTCGCCCAGGCCGCGGCCGACGTCTCCGACGCCACCGACAAGCCGATCCTGTGCGCCACCGAGCTGGCCGTGGCCGACCCCGACAACGCGGGTCCGGCCGCGGTGCGGGCCAGCGAGCGGGTGTGCTACCCGTCGGCCGAGCGGGCCGTCCGCGCCCTCGAGCACCTCTGGCGGCGTCGGCAGTTCCTCGATCGCCACGGGTCCTGAGCACCACCGCCCATGGCCGACGACGACGTGACCCCGCCCGACGAACCGAGGCCCGACGAGGCACCCGGGCCCGACGACCCACCCGGATCGGGCGACCTGCCCGACGACCTGGCCGCCATGGAGGCCGACCTCCTCGACGAGGGCGGCGAGGGGGTCATGGCCATGTTCCCCCTGGGCTCGGTCCTCGTCCCCACCATGGTGTTGCCGCTCCACGTGTTCGAGCACCGCTACCGGCGCCTCGTGCGCGACTGCGCGGCCGGCGCCCAGGAGTTCGGTGTGGTCCTGATCGAGCGCGGGCGCGAGATTGGCGGGGGAGACGTCCGCTCCGATGTGGGGACGGTGGCCCGCATGGTGCGGGCCGCCGAGCTCCCCGACGGTCGCTTCGCCCTGGAGTGCGTGGGCACCCGCCGCATCCGCGTCCTCCGGTGGCTCGAGGATGCCCCCTACCCGCGGGCCGAGGTGGAGGACTGGCCCGACGAGCTCGGCCCGGCCGGGGTCGACCCTGCGCCCCTGCGGGAAATGGCCGTCGAGCGGCTCCGGCGGGGCCTCGAGCTCCAGATCGGCCTGGGGGAGGCCGGTCCCGATCCCTCCATCGAGCTCAGCGAGGACCCGGAGACGGCCAGCCACCAGGTGGCGGCGGTGGCGCCGATCGGGCCCCACGACCGCCAGAAGCTACTCGCCGCGGCGGGCACGGTGGATCGCTTGCTCCTCGCCGACAGCCTCCTCGCCGACGCCGTCGAGCTGCTCGAAGCACGCCGTGACATGGGCTGATCACCCCCTCGGGGCCATCCCGGTGCTTGCACCCGGAGGGCGCGACAGGTAGGAAGGACCGACCCGGGCACGCCCCGGCCGCCCGGCCCGCCGGGCGGATCGACATGACGGAGACGGTGAGTGGCCACGGGTCGAAGCGAGCCAGACGAGGACCGCAGCCCCAAGGAGAGCGCGACCGAGGTCTTCGGGCTCGTCCGCGACTACGCCAAGCAGGAGACCGTCGGGCCGCTCAAGGGGCTGCTCTCCTACGTCAAGTGGGGCCTGGTCGGGTCGCTGCTGATGGCCATCGGCATCACTGAGCTGGTGATCGCGGTGCTGCGCCTGGTGCAGTCCGAGTGGGCCTCGGTCTTCGACGGGCGCTGGAGCTTCGTGCCCTACTTCGCCACCCTGGCCGTCGCCACCGTCGTGCTCCTCCTGGCCAAGAGGGCCATGTCCAGCGGCTCCCCGTCGGCGGACGCGTCCGGCGGGGCCTCGTGATGACGCCCGCCCCCACCCGTCCCCCGAGGGAGCTCGCCTGATGGTACCGGCCCAGCCCACGACCACGCCCAACGAGAAGATCACCCGCGACGACATCGAGTCCAAGCTCCGGGAGCTCCAGGGCGAGGTCGACGAGACCGCCGAGTCGGCCAAGGGCATCGCCATCGCGGTGGGCGCCGCCGTCGCCGTCGGCGTCGTGGTGGTGATCTTCCTCATGGGCAAGCGCCGGGGCAAGGCCAAGACCACCATCGTCGAGGTCCGCCGGTTCTGACACCGGTCCGTAGGAGGATCTCGTGCCCAAGAAGCTGAAGCCGGCCCCGCGGGGCATCTGGAAGCAGGTGGCGCGCGTCCAGCGCCTCGGGTTCACCCAGGCCATGACGGGCCGAGGCGGCTCCTGGCTCGCCCTCGGCGTGGGGGCCTGGGGCCTCCAGCGGATCCGGTCCATGGCCGGTGATGAGGAGGAGATCCTCCTCCGCGAGCCGATCGCACCGGGTCAGACCATCACCATCACCAACCAGACGACGACCCGGGCCGAGGCCAAGGAGGCCCAGGCGGTGGCCGAGGCCGAGGGGAAGCGGCTGGAGAAGAAGGCCAAGAAGGCCGAGAAGGCGGCGAAGAAGGCCCGCAAGGGCCTGTCGCGGGCGGCGCAACGCCAGGTTCGGGCCCAGGAGGCCCAGGCCGAGGCCAAGGCGACCGGCCGGCGCCGTCGTCGGTCCCGCTGACCTGCGCCCACCCGGTGGGGACCGCCCCACGTGGCGCGGGCCATGATGGGGGCGTGCAGGTCCGGCTCCGCAACCCCTCGCGCACCGTCGAGGTGGCCGGTCCGGTGGCGGTGTCGGCCCTCGTCCGGCGACTGGGTTTGAACCGGGAGACGGTGCTGGTCATCCGGGACGGCACGCTCGTCCCGGGCGACGAGGTGCTGGCCGACGATGCCGAGGTCGAGGTCCGCCCCGTGATCTCCGGGGGAGCGGTCGCAGCGACCGGGCGGTCCGGGCGGTGAAGTGCCGCGTGTGCCGAGGACCGGCGGTGATCGACATCCGGCGCCACAACGCCAACTTCTGCGAGGAGCACTTCCTTCGCCTGTGCCGGGACCAGGTCGCCAAGGCGATCAAGGGCTTCGCCATGTTCGACCCCGACGACCGCATCCTCGTCGCCGTCTCGGGCGGCAAGGACTCGCTCGCCCTCTGGGACATCCTCCTCGAGCTCGGGTACCAGGTCGACGGCCTGTACCTGGGACTCGGCATTGGCGACTACAGCGAGGCGTCGGGCACCCACGCCCGGCGCTTCGCCACCGAGCGCGGGCTGAACCTCGTCGAGGTCGACCTCCGGGCCGACGAGGGCTTCGATGTGCCCACCGCGGCCGAGGCCACCCGTCGGGTCCCGTGCTCGGCCTGCGGGCTGTCCAAGCGCCACCTGTTCGACAAGGCCGCGCGCGACGGCGACTACGACGTGCTGGCGACCGGCCACAACCTCGACGACGAGGCCGCGGTGCTGCTGGGCAACGTCCTCAAGTGGCAGGCCGACCACCTGGGCCGCCAGCGTCCCGTGCTGGCGGCGCGCAACGGGTTCCCCCGGAAGGTGAAGCCCCTCGTCCGCCTGACCGAGCGGGAGATGGCGGCCTACTGCGTCCTGCGGGGGATCGACTACCAGGTCGAGGAGTGCCCCATGGCCGCCGGCAACCGCCACCTCGGCCTCAAGGAGACGTTGAACGACATGGAGACCCGGTCACCCGGAGCCAAGCACGACCTCTACTTCGGGTTCCTCGACCGAGCCGTCGACCGCTTCGCGTCGGCCTCGGTGGGCGACGACCCCATCGCCCTCGGGCCCTGCTCCACCTGCGGGGCCCCCACCACGAGCGAGGTGTGCGCGTACTGCAAGGTGGCCGATCGGGCCCGAGCGGCCGAGCCCGTCACCCTCGGGGCGACGCGGCGAGCCCGATGACCGAGCCCCTCACCCCTGCAGCCGAACCGAGCGAGGCCCCTCCGCCCGACGATGTCCCGGCCCCGGCCGACGAGACCCCGCCCGCGGTGCGGCCCCTGGCCGCCGGTGAGATGGTCCTGCTCGTCGACGCCAAGCACCGGCGCTACCTGATCACCCTCGAAGCCGGAGGCGAGTTCCACTCCCACGCCGGCTTCATCCCTCATGACGACCTCATCGGTCGCGACGCCGGACGCGAGGTGCGCTCGACCCGGAACTCGAAGTACGTCGTGCTGCGGCCCACGCTGAGCGACTTCGTGCTCAAGATGCCGCGGGGCGCGCAGGTCATCTACCCCAAGGACATCGGCCCCCTGCTGATGCTGGCCGACATCCACCCCGGCGTGCGGGTGCTGGAGTCCGGGGTCGGCTCCGGTGCGCTGTCCATGGCCCTCCTGCGGTGCGGGGCCGACATCGTCGGCTACGAGCTGCGCGAGGACTTCGCCGCTCGGGCCAGGAAGAACGTGGGCGCCTTCCTCGGTGAAGCTGCGCTGGAGCGCTACCGGGTCGAGGTGCGGGACTGCTACGAGGGCATCGACGAGCCCGACCTCGACCGGATCGTGCTCGACCTGCCCGAGCCCTGGCAGGTGGTCGGTCCGGCCGCCGCCGCCCTCCAGCCCAGCGGGCTGTTGGTGGCCTACACCCCCCAGATCACCCAGGCCGCCCGCCTCCGGGAGGCGCTGGAGCGGAGCCCGTTCGCCATGGCCGACACCGTCGAGATCATCCAGCGGGGCTGGCACATCGAGGGCCAGGCAGTGCGGCCCAACCACCGGATGGTCGGCCACACCGGCTTCCTGACCCACGCCCGGCTCCTCGGCTCCTAGCCCCGATCGTGCTCGACCTCCTCCTGTTGGTCTTCCTGGTGCTGGCCGCCTGGGCCGGCTACCACATGGGCTTCGTGGCTCGGGCCGCCACGTGGGCCGGGATGCTGATCGGCGTGCTGGTGGCGGCCCGGTTCATGCCTCCGGTCATCGAGGCGGTGGGCCAAGACGGCAGCCGGCTGGCCATCCTGGCGGTCGCGGCCGGGCTGCTGCTGGCCGGCGCCGCGGCCGGTCAGGCCCTGGGGTCGCTGGTGGGCAGCCGGCTCCAAGTGGGGATCACCTCCCCTGAGGGACGCCAGGTCGACGCCCTCGGCGGCGCGGCAGCGGGGGTCCTGGGTCTGCTGTTCATGGTGTGGCTCTTCGTCCCCGCCCTGGCCGACGTGTCGGGCTGGCAGGCCCGGGAGGTCCGTCGCAGCCGCATCGTGTCCGTCCTGACCGAGCGCCTGCCGCCCGCCCCCGATGCCACCCGCACCCTCCGCCGCCTGCTGGGCGACGGCTATCCCCAGGTCTTCGAGGGCGTCGAGCGCAGCCCCGCCGCGGGACCGTCGCCGACCGAGACCGGGCTGGACCAGGCCACGGCCGACCGGGCGGCGCAGTCGGTGGTGAAGGTCACCGGTTCGGCCTGCGGGCGCACCCAGGACGGCACTGGGTTCGTGGTGGCCGATGGCGTCGTCGTCACCAACGCCCACGTGGTGGCGGGGGAGGAGGCGACCATGCTTGAGCCCCAGAACGGCGGGAGCGTGCCCGCCACGGTGGTGGCCTTCGACCCCGATCGCGACCTTGCCGTGCTGTCGGCACCGGGTCTGGGGCTGCCCAGCCTCCCCATCGCCGAGTCCGAGGTCGGCCAGACCGGGGCCGTCTTCGGCCACCCCGGCGGCCGACCCCTGGAGCTCTCCCCGTTTGCGGTGAGCGAGCGCATCAACGCCAACGGGACCGACATCTACGGGTCACCGGGGACCCGCCGCGACGTGCTGGTCTTGGCCTCAGACATCGAGCCCGGCGACTCGGGCTCGGCCCTGGTGGACGGGTTGGGACAGGTGGTCGGTGTGGCCTTCGCCACCGCCCCCGACCGCTCCAGCGTGGGCTACGCGCTGGCGACCACCGAGCTCCAAGCGGTGCTGGCCACCGCCGCAGGCCAAGCGGTCTCCGCCGGCCCCTGCACGGCCTGAGCGCAGGTCGACCGGACCGGGCGCGACGAAGGGCCCGCGGTGGGGCCCTTCGGTCGTTCAGCTGTTCAGGTGGGGGCCGGCGCGGTGGCGCCGGCCGGGATCACTCGGGCGGCTCGATGTAGATGCACTCGCCGGGGCACTCCTCGGCCGACTCGATGACCGCCTCGAGCTGGTTGTCGGGGAACCCGGCCAGGCCCTCGGCGCCGCCCGGGTCGGAGTACACCTTGTCGCCTTCCTTGACGTAGGCCAGGCCGTCGTCGAGGAGCGTGAACACGTCGGGGGCGATCTCCTCGCACAGCCCGTCACCGGTGCAGAGATCCTGGTCGATCCAGACCTTCATCGTTGCCCTTCGCCTCCTGAGCGGTGAGCTCGTCGTCTGTCGCCGGGGTCTCCCGGCGGCCTCAGCCCAGGGTAGCCGACGCTCCAATAAACCCGGCAACATCCGTGCAAAGTTCCTCGCGGTGGGCTCCGCCGATCGGCGATGAAGCGCATGTAGGGTGCCGATCGAGGGCTCCGAGACCAGCCATCCCGGGGCTCAGACGACCGGCCAGAAGGTGGTTCCCATGGAGGAGCACCGGGACAGCGCATCGCAGCCCGACCCGAGCGACAAGGAGCTGCGCGAGCAGGCCGCGGCGCTCGAGGAGGAGGTGCTCGTCCTCCGACGGCGCCTCCAGGACGCCCCCAAGCGGGTGCGGACCCTCGAGGAGCGGCTGCTCGAGACCAAGGGCCAGCTGGCCCAGGCGGTGAGCCAGAACGAGAAGCTGGCCTACACGCTCCGGGAGGCCCGGGACCAGATCTCCTCCCTCCGCGAGGAGGTCGACAAGCTCACCCAACCGCCCTCGGCCTACGGCTCCGTGCTGGGCAAGAACGACGACGACACCGTCGACGTCATGGCTGGCGGCCGCAAGATGCGGGTCGCCGTCCTGCCCGAGCTGGCCGACGACCTGGAGCGGGGCACCGAGGTGGTGCTCAACGACGCCTTCACCATCGTCTTCGCCCGCCCGGCCGACGGCACCGGCGAGCTGGTCACCCTCAAGGAGGTCATCGACCACGGCACCCGAGCCATCGTCGTGGGTCGGGCCGACGAGGAGCGGGTCTGCGAGCTGGCCGCCTCCCTCCAGGGCGAACCGATCCGCTCTGGTGATGCCCTCCGCATGGACCCCCGCTCGGGCCTGCTGCTCGAGCGCCTGGCGCGCCCTGAGGTGGAGGAGCTGGTCCTGGAGGAGGTGCCCGACATCGCCTACTCCGACGTCGGTGGCCTCGACGGCCAGATCGAGCAGATCGCCGACGCGGTCGAGCTGCCCTTCCTCCACGCGGAGCTGTTCGCCGAGCACCAGCTACCGGCCCCCAAGGGCATCCTCCTCTACGGCCCCCCGGGCTGCGGCAAGACGCTCATCGCCAAGGCCGTGGCCAACTCCCTGGCCCACAAGGTGGCCGACGCGGCCGGCGACAGCGAGGCCCGCAGCTACTTCCTCAACATCAAGGGCCCCGAGCTGCTGAACAAGTACGTGGGCGAGACCGAGCGCCAGATCCGCCTCGTCTTCCAGCGGGCTCGGGAGAAGTCCGAGGAGGGCTGGCCGGTCATCGTGTTCTTCGACGAGATGGACTCGATGTTCCGCACCCGTGGCACCGGCATCAGCTCGGACATGGAGTCCACCATCGTCCCCCAGCTGCTGGCCGAGATCGACGGCGTGGAGGCGCTGCGCAACGTCATCGTCATCGGCGCCTCCAACCGCGAGGACCTCATCGACCCGGCCATCCTGCGGCCCGGCCGCCTCGACGTGAAGATCAAGATCGAACGCCCCGACGAGGAGGCCGCGGCCCAGATCTTCGCTCGCTACCTCGGCACCGACCTCCCCTTGGATGCGGGCGAGGTGGCCGACCTGGGCGGCGGCGACCGCCACAAGTACGTCCAGGCCATGATCGAGTCCACCGTGGCCGAGATGTACCGGGTGGACGAGGCCAACCAGTTCCTGGAGATCACCTACCAGAACGGCGACAAGGAGATCCTGTACTTCAAGGACTTCTCGTCGGGCGCCATGATCGAGAACATCGTGCGCCGAGCCAAGAAGCTGGCCATCAAGCGCCACCTGGCCGGGGCGGACAAGGGCATCTGCACCCAGGACCTCATCGCCTCCATCCACCAGGAGTACAAGGAGCACGAGGACCTGCCCAACACCACCAACCCCGACGACTGGGCCAAGATCTCGGGCAAGAAGGGTGAGCGCATCGTCTCCGTCCGCACCATCGTCACCCACGACGAGGACGAGGGCGCGGGCGCGCTTTCCG